>NZ_JAUNVI010000060.1 GCF_030537745.1 Ornithinimicrobium sp.
TCCTCGTTGGTGATCGCGGCCAGCGCCATCCGCAGGCTGCCCGCGCGCACCTTGTCCCGGGCACGCATCGCGTCGGTCAGGTCGTGCTGGAGGGTGGCCTTGAGTCCGGTCTGGTCGGTCATGTCGCCAGTCTCTCACCGGTGTCGATCCCACCCACCCCTTTCCCACCGGACGGTCGCCCCTGCCACACCGGGCGGTCGCTCTGGACACTCCGGATGGGCACTCTTGCCACCGCCCTGGGATGATTGGGGACATGCATCAGCAGGTATGGCGCACTCTCGCTGCGGGGACGGCCGTCGCGGCAGGTGGCGCGGCCTATGCGACCTGGATCGAGCCCCGTCTCTTCGCCCTGCGCCGCGTCGAGGTGCCCTGCCTGCCAGCCGGGACCCGACCGCTGCGCGTCCTTCACCTCTCCGACCTGCACCTGGTCCCACGCCAGCGGATGAAGCGCGACTGGGTGGCTGGCCTGGCCGCTCTACTCCCGGATCTGGTCATCAGCACTGGCGACAACCTGGCGGCCATGGACGCAGTCCCCGCCGTGCTCGAGACCTACGACGCGCTCCTGGACGTGCCTGGCGTCTTCGTGCTCGGCTCCAATGACTACTACGGCCCGACGGCTAAGAACCCGCTGCGCTACTTCGACGACAGCCACACCAAGGTGGGGATCGGCGGGGAACGGGACGACGACGCGCTCAACCCCCGTCGACTGCCCACCCAGGACCTCATCGATGGACTCAGCTCCCGAGGCTGGCGCGACCTGACCAACGCACGAACGCGGCTCTCGGTGGCGCAGGTCCCGCTCGAGTTCGTCGGCGTCGACGATCCCCACCTCGACTACGACGACTACCCCACGGTTTCCGCGCCGGCTGCGCCGGATGCCGCGCTGACCATCGGGGTGACGCACGCTCCCTACCAGCGGATCCTGGACGCGATGACCGCGGACGGGGCGCGACTGATCTTCGCGGGCCACACGCACGGTGGACAGCTGCAGGTGCCGGGGTATGGCGCGCTCGTCACCAACTGCGACCTGGAGACCGGCCGCGCCTCCGGGCTCTCGCGTTGGTGGCCAGGCGCCGGGTCACGACCGTCCTCACAGGCACCGGCCGACGCAGCCTGGCTGCACGTGTCTGCCGGGCTCGGCAGCAACCCCTACACGCCCTTTCGCTTTGCCTGCCGTCCGGAGGCGACCTTGCTCACCCTTCGCGCTGCCGCCTGAGCAGTCCGGCCCGCCTCAGCCGACTTCTCGTCCCTCACTCGGGCTCGCCTCCGCACCGCCGCTGTTGCCCAGGAGCACTCGCGTCAGCTCCTCTTGACCGGCGAGCAAGCCGTCCAGCGCTGTCCGCAGATGGCCATCGTCCGGCTCGACCCCGTCGACGGCGGCCAAGAGCACCGATCGCCGCATCAGCTCCTTCATGAAGGATGCCGTCATGCCCTCGGACCGTTCGGCCGCCTCCAGGAGCACCTCATCGCCATACCCCACAGGCCCTCGATAAAGCTCCAGCAACCGACGCCGTCCATCAGCGTCAGGCAACGGCACCTCTACCGCCTGGTCGACCCGACCAGGTCGCTGCACAAGGGCCCGCTCCAGGGTCTCGACCCTGTTGGTGGTGAGCAGGAAGGTGACGTCGGCATCAGCGTCGAGCCCGTCCATCGCGTCGAGCACCTCGAAGAGGAGGGGCCGTCCTGTCGGGCTCATCCCACGGTCTTCGGCGACGAGGTCGCAGTCCTCCAGCACGACGATCGCCGGCTGGAGGGCGCGCGCCAGCGTGGCGGCGAGGGAGACGTAGGCCAGCGACTCCCCTGCCAGCACGGCCACCGTATGGCCAGGGCTGCGGGTGATGAGGTGCCGCACGGTGTGGGTCTTGCCGGTGCCCGGTGGCCCGTAGAGGAGCAGCCCGCGCTTGAGGTGCTGGCCATAGCGGCGCAGGACTTCGGCGTGCTCGGCTATCCCGACCACGTGCGCGACGATCCGCTCCATCGAGGCTGGGGGCAGGATCACCTGCTCGGCCGTGATCTCGGGTCGCTCCAGGAAGGTGATGCCCGACGACTCCGCGCCGTAGCCGCTGGATTCGAACGAGATGACCTGCCCACGCAGCACGCTGTGCTCGATCGAGAGCTCTCGAGCCTCGTCGAGCAGCGCGGTCGCCACGTCACCGTCGGCGCAGATGACCTCGACCGTGCATTTGTCCTGGCCGAACCTCGGGTTGGATCGTCGCTGCATGACCCCGATCGGCTCGCCGCGATGGTGAAACAAGCGCATGCCGAAGCCGATGGCTCGTCGGTGCGAGTGAGGTCCGGTCGGCACCGAGACGTAGTCGACCTGGCCCACCGGCAGCCGCCCGTGCGAGCCGGCGACGAAGTCGGGCAGGGTCTGGTGGTAGCGCATCTCCCCACCGCCGACCCCCAACTCCATCGCCTGCGGGTCGCCTTGCGCGAGGATCTCGAGGGCGACGTCCCAGTCGGCGAAGCGATGGTTCATCACCTCCTCGGTGACCACTGCCAGCTGCCCTGCCGGTCGTCCCAGGTATGCCGTGAGCGCGGCGGCGAAGCGCTCCTGGTCGCCGTCCTCGGCATAGTTCTGGTGCGCGAGCTCAGACAGCTCCCGGAACGACTCGAGGAATCCCCGCAACTCCATCTCACCCATGGTCGCCAACCTATCGGCGAGGACCGACAGGCGACACAGATTTAGTTGCGTCGCTATGCGTGCGTTATCCTTGCGGACGCTGCGGCAGACCGGTTGACGGTCGGGCTCAGCAGCCACGGGGTGTGGCGCAGCTTGGTAGCGCGCTTCGTTCGGGACGAAGAGGTCGCAGGTTCAAATCCTGTCACCCCGACCATGGCACGAAAGGGCCGTTGACCTGCGGAAACGCGGGTTCAGCGGCCCTTCCGATTTCCGGGTCGTGCCTTGAACGTGCCTGGAGATTTCGCTCCACCAGGCGACTCGGTGGGCCCCGGACCCCGTGACCGGCCCGGCTGGCGTCTGGCCCAGAGCGTCACCGCCGGGTAGGTCCAGGCAGTGCAGGCGCAGCAGGCCCATGATGGGCGAAGTCAGCACGTGGGCGCCACCTCGACGTTCGGTCACATGCATGGCCGCCGCCAGGAGCGCGTCGACGCTCACCGCCCGGCAGACGCTGAGGCCGCGAGACCACCCGCCCTACGCCGTGACCGTCCCTCGACCCAGGCATACCGCTGAGCGTCAGCACCCTCACCGCGTGATCCGCCCACCACGCCCCAGCTCGAGCGCATCCCCCGATCCACGCCCCATGGTCCACGTCGCCGCCTTCCCTCACGCGCACCTCCCTCTTTCACGCTCCCCCTTCGCCGACGGTCACCACAGCCCTCGCTGCGCTCGAGAAGGACACACCTGGTGCACTCGGTGAAATTGGTGGCAGAAAAGTGACTCCCTGAGGGCCGTTCGTCCGCATTAGGTAGGTGTGATGACCTTGCACAAACTCGCCGCCGGGAGCGGGTACACGTACCTGACGGGTCAGGTCGCCCAGCACGACGCGACCGAACGTCGGCAGGCCGGCCTGGCCTCCTACTACGAGGAGAAGGGCGAGGCGCCCGGTCGTTGGCTCGGCACCGGGCTGGCCGGACTCGACCTGGCCGAGGGAGACGTCGTCACCGAGGAGCAGATGAAGCTGCTGTTCGGGCAGGGCCGCCACCCCCGGTCCGGCGAGCCCCAGGCGGCCGAGCGTGGGTGGGGCGGGCTGGGGCGGGCGTTCCCGACGTTCGACGCCACGTCCTTGCGGCAGGTCACCGCGCAGGCCTTCAGCGAGCACAACACCAGCCAGGGGTTGGCGTGGAACCATCCGATCCTCCCGGAGGAGCGGGCACGCATCCGCACCCGGGTCGTCCGGGAGGTGTTCGAGCAGCGGCAGGGCCGGGCACCTGTGGACGAGGCCGAGCTGACGACGTTCGTCGCCAAGGCGTCGCGGCCGGCGCAGGTGCCGGTGGCGGGGTTCGACCTGACGTTCTCACCGGTGAAGTCGGTCTCGGCCCTGTGGGCGCTTGCCCCGGCCGACGTCGCCCGGCAGGTAGTGGCTGCGCACCAGGACGCGGTCGGCGCGACGCTGGCGATGCTCGAGCGCGAGGTGGCGTTCACCCGGGTGGGGAAGGGCGGCATCCGCCAGGTGCCCGTGGTGGGTCCGGTGGCGGCGGCGTTCGACCACCGCGACTCCCGCACGGGCGACCCGGACCTGCACACCCACGTCGTCGTCTCGAACAAGGTGCAGTCCCTGCCGCAGGAGGGCGGGCGGTGGTTGACGCTGGACGGGCGGATGCTGTTCAAGGCCAAGGTGATGGCCTCCGAGCACTACAACACCCACCTCGAAGCTGGCCTGGTCGACCGCCTCGGTGTCCGCTTCGCCGAACGCCCCTCACCTGAGGGCAAGCGGGCGGTGCGGGAGATCGACGGCATCGACCCGGCCCTCCTCGCGGCGTGGTCGTCCCGGCGGCGGGCGATCGAGACAAGGGGGCGCGAGCTCGCCTCGGACTTCCTGGCCAACCACGGGAGGACCCCCACCACGATCGAGTCGCTGGCCCTGGCGCAGCAGGCGAACCTGGAGACCCGGCCCGGCAAGCACGAACCTCGCTCCGAGTCCGAGCAGCGCGCCGCCTGGCGTGAACAGGCGACCGCCGTGCTCGCCCGCGCGGGTCGCAGCCCGGAGGACATGGTCTCCGCGGCGGTGGGGGCGCGGTGGGGGCGCACCCATGGACGCGGCTCAGAGACGGATATCCCCGCAGGTCCGCGGGTGGGGACGCTGCCGGGCCACCTGCGGCAGGGGCGGGGTGGGGGCGTGCGCCCCCAGGTCGTCGCCGCGCGGGTGTTGTCGGTGCTGGAGGGGTCGCGGGCGACGTGGCAGGTGTGGCACGTGCGCGCCGAGACCCTGCGCCAGCTCCGCACCGCCCAGGTCCCCCTGGACAAGCTCGAGGCGTACCAACGTGACGTCGAGCGGTGGGTGCTGCAGGGCTTCTCGGTGCCGGTCGGGGTACCGCCGCAGCTGGGCGAACCGGAGGTGCTGCGCCGTCCGGACGGGCAGTCCGCCCACGTCGTGCATGGCAGTCAGGCCTACACCTCCAGGGCGATCCTGGCGGCCGAGGACGAGCTCCTCGCGCTGGGGCTGCGTCGCGACGGCCGCCAGGCCGCCCCGGACGTGGTCGAGACCGTCCTGGCCGGCCAGAGTGGCGACGGTCCGGGCCTGGACCGGTCTCAGGGGGCGATGGTCCGCAGCCTGGCCACCAGCGGGTGCCGGGTGCAGGTCGCCCTCGCCCCGGCCGGTGCCGGCAAGACTGCCGCCCTGCGTGTGCTGGCACGGGCCTGGGAGGCCTCCGGCGGTACCGTCCTGGGCCTGGCGCCCACTGCGGTCGCCGCGGAGGAGCTCGGCCGCGCCACCGGAATCCCCGCCGACACTCTCGCCAAGTACCTCCACCAGACCACAACCGGAGCCGCCCACGGCGTCCAGAACCTGACGGGCGGCGCGAACTCCCGCGTGGGGTCGGGGGCGTTGGTGCTGATCGACGAGGCGGGGATGGCCGGCACCCGCGACCTCGCGGCCGCGGTCCGTCAGATTGTCGACGCCGGTGGCAGCGTCCGCTTGGTCGGGGACGACCAGCAGCTGGCGGCCGTCGCGGCTGGCGGGATCTTCCGTGACCTGGCCGAGCAGGGCCACGCGCACGGCACCACCGCGACGTTGACCGAGCTGCACCGGTTCACCGACGCCGCCGAAGGAGCCGCCACTCTCGCGATCCGCGAGGGCGACCCCGCCGCCCTGGACCACTACTTGGACCGGGACCGGGTCCACGCCGGCGACACCGGGGACGTGGTCGAGGCGGCGTACGCCGCCTGGGCCGCCGACCAGCAGGCCGGGCTGTCCAGCCTGCTGCTGGCCGCGACCCGGGAAACCGTGCGCGAGCTGAACCAGCGCGCCCGGCAGGCCCGCCTCGACACGACCGGGCAGCCCCCGGGGCGGGAGGTGACCCTGTCCGACGGCACCCGCACCAGTGCCGGTGACACCGTAGTCACCCGCCGCAACGACCGACGCCTGCGCTCCCGTAGCGGGTCCTGGGTCAAGAACGGCGACCGGTGGCGTCTCCTGGCCGTCCACCCCGACGGGACTATCTTGGTGGAACGCGATGATCTGGCCGCACGCGCCGGTGGCGCCCGGCGGTTGACGCTTCCGGCGGGGTACGTGGCCGAGCACGTCCAGCTGGGGTACGCCAGCACCATCCACGGCGCCCAGGGCGCCACCGTCGACACCACCCACACCGTCCTCACCGGCACCGAGACCCGGCAAGGCCTCTACGTCGCCCTCTCCCGCGGCCGCCAGGCCAACCACCTGTACGTCGCCACACCCACCGCCTCCTTGGACGGTGTCGGTCCCGAGGCCCAGGACACGTCGGTCGACCAGCGGCAGGTGCTCACCGCCATCCTGGACCGCGACGGTCGCGCCCTCTCCGCCACGACCGTCGAGCGCGGCGACGCCGCGCTCGAGCTGCGGGAGGCCGCACTGGCCTACCAGGACGCCCTGCCGGTCCTGGCGCAGCAGCACCTCGGACGTGAGCGGATGGCGGCGCTGGACGACAGTCTCGAGGACTGGCTGCCCGGCCTCACCGCAGCACCGGCCTACCCCTACCTGCGCGGCCAGCTCGCCGTGCGTTGGGTCGACGGGGCGCCACCCCGGGCCGTGATCGAGCAGGCCACCTGGTACCGCGGCAAGCAGAGCCTGTTCCAGGCCGACGATCACGCCGCCGCGCTCTCCTGGCGCATCGCCGGTGCCGCTCCGCCGTCGCACAAGGACGCGCCCCTCCCCTGGCTGCCCGGCGCCCCACCCGCCTTACGGCAGGACACGGAGACGAGCGATTACCTGGACCGACTCACGTGGCGGATCGACGAGCTCAAGCAGCGCGTCGTCATCGAGGCCCAGCAGTCAGGAGCATCCGAGCGGGTGCCCTGGCAACGCACCCTGCCGCCGGGCGCTGACGACCGCCTGATCGGCGACCTCGCGGTCTGGCGGGCCGCCCACGGCATCCCACCCACCGACCCCCACCCCACCGGACCGCCCATGAAAGACCCCGACGCGGCCAGGCACCAGGCCAGGCTGGTCCGGCTGGTCCGGCGACTCACCACGCCGTCCCCGGCTCTCCGCAGGCCGAAGCCAGACGCGGCCGGCGAGCGCCTCCGAACCAGCCAACGACGAGCAGAGCATTACCCCTTCGAGGGTCCATCGCGTGAGGTATCCGGCCCGAGCCGATGACCCGTCCGCAGCGGACGACGTCCCTCAGCTCACCGCTGCCGCGTGCTCGATACATTACTGTATCGCCGATGAGCGGGCTTCTTGGAAAGGCGCGCGGGCGTACTAATGGCGGCGGTGCTCACCCTTCCAGCCCTGCCTCGCAGCGCACGAACCCGGCTAGCAGACTTGGTGGCCTAGTCCCCGGCTCCGTAGAGACGGTCATCGGGGGGCGTCTCTGGGCACAACTCCTCCAAGGTCATCAGATCAAGGCCTTCGGTCGCCGTCCAGTGCTCCCGTCCGGTCAGCGCGTAACGTTCTACAAACGTCTCGAAACTCGGTGGCGATGATGCCTCCACGCCTTGGTCTCGAAGACACTGCGTCACCTCGGTCCTGTTCCAGTCATAGATGGCGCGCAGCTGGTCCACGGAGTAGGGCTCGAAGTACTTGTCCTCCAGGGGGTACCGGGCGTAGCAGACGTACTGGGACAACTTCATGGCCTCGGCTTGATCCTTCGAGAACTCGATGGCCTGTTGGCCGTGCTGATCGGTCACAGAGGGAAACCCCTGCTCAGCCATGCACTCGAAGTGCACGTCGTTCGCTTCGGCCAGGGTGACGCTTCTCACGGGGAGGACCTCAGGCGGATCTCCGTCGAGGTTCAACGAGCGCCAGTATGGGTCGAGGGTCTCCTGGAACGTCTGTGGTCGTGTTGGGTCGTTAGATTCGACGGCATCGCGTATGTCGTCATCCGACATTGACGCGCCAGGCTCCTGCATTCCGCTCGGCGCAGAGGTGGCAGAACCGGAGTCCGCTGCTGAGGGAGATGATGATGGGCTCGTAGCGGCAGTTTCACTACTGCTGCTGTCGCCCCTGTCAGGTTCCGTGCAACCGACGACGGCCAGCAGCACGAGGGCGCAGACTGGCAGCAACGAGGTGCGTTCTCGATCCGTGTGCATGGCTCCCCCATCGGTGACCCACTATCGACCCAGTGGTGGTGGCCGGAGGAGCACGACAGTCCTCCGTCCGAGTGCCCAGCCGCCCAGGGTGACGTGACGATACACCCCACCGATCTCAGAATCTCGACCAAAGGCCATGGCGATCAGCATGGCCACGATCGAGCAGACCATCGCACCGCAGAGGCTCCCGCACGGGGCTCCACCGCCACCCGGACCAGCCCAACACCAGCGAGCAGCCGTTTACCGGATTTGCCGCATCCCGTACCGTTCTGCCCGCGGCCGTGCAGCCGGTAAAGGCCACATGGGTCTCCCGTCACGGGTAAGGGAAGCGGAACTAGACCTCGGTCGTGCGCCGCCAGAAGCGTGCCTTTGCCGCCCCTGGTGATGCTGGCGGTGGGCTCCGGGTCCTCGCCTCGAACGCCTGGAGGATGGGCGTGGCAACCTTGGCGGTGCGTCGGTCGTGGGAGGGGTATGTGGCGAGCACAGATGAGGGGGGACCGTGAAGAGCGAAGCTGACGAGCGGTTCGCGGCCTTCGTGGACCGCGAGAGCGGGGAGCTGCTCCGTGTCGGCTGGTACCTCACTTCGGACCCTGACGAAGCTCGTGACCTGGTACAAGAGGCCTTGACCCGCGTGTACGGGCATTGGGGGAACCTGCGGCCGGGTGAAGAGCTCGGTTATGTCCGTCGCACGATGGTCAACCTGCAGCGTGACGTGGCCCGCCGGCGCGGGCGCGCTGCCCTTCTTCCCTGGCACCGGACCTCGGGGATCGAAGCTGGTCGGGACGTTCCCGACCACGCCACACACGTTGCTGAACGGGGAGCGATGGCTGCGGCGTTGCAGCAGTTGCCTCCCCGCCAACGGGCCGTGATCGTGCTGCGGCATGCCTGCGACCTGTCGGAGCGGCAGGTCGCCGAGGAGCTCGGGATCTCGGTAGGAGCGGTCAAGAGCGCCGGGTCGCGTGGCCTGGCCAAGCTACGGGCGCGGCTCGCAACCCAGGAGCAGAGCGTCGAGGACCACGAGGACGAGGATGCGGAGGTGGCCCGATGAGGACCGACGAAGAGACCTGGCTGCGCGAGCAGCTGCAGCTGGACGCACCGCCACCGATGAGACCCCTTGACGGGCGGATGGTGTTGCACCAGGGACGCAGCCGGCGTCGTCGTCAGCGGATCGCCACGACGACCCCGCTGGCCGCGGCAGGCGCGCTGGTCCTGGGAACCTCGCTGTGGGCCGCGCAGCTTCTGCCCGACTCGGTGCAGGAAGCCCTGCCTGCCGCGCCCAGCTCAACGGCACCGTGCCCTGACATCGCTCCCGGCGAGGGCTCCTTGGCGGACGGCAGTGCTGGAACCCAGGTGACCTCCGAGGTTGGGCACCTGGCGGTCCTGGACTGGGTCGCGCAAGACGGCACCAAGGTCTTGGTCATCCGCACCGCCGACGGTTGTCTGGTACCTGACGAGCAAGGGGAAGGCCAGTCCAGCGGGGTTGGGCTGAGCGTGCTGACCCAGGCACCCGGCGGGCCGCTCCTGCTGCACGGATCCAGAGACCCGGGCGAGGATGTGGCCCGCTGGGGCGCCTCCATACTTCAGGTGCCCGGCCAGGACGTCGTGGTGGGCATCGTCCCACCAGCAGCTCAACGGGTCGCCCTTTCCGGGGGCGAGCCGGGCCAGCAGCTCACGCCAGTCCTCGATGACCAGGACCAGGTCGTTGCCCAGGTAGCCCGCCTCCCGTACGAGCACGCCCCGGCGGCGGTGCTCTGGCAGATCGACGACACATGGTCGTTGAGCTGGACCGCAGCCGACGTGGTCGCCCAACCGCTGCCAAACGAGTGGAGCTCCCCACCCCTGCCCAGCACGGTGACCGACCCGCCAGAATGGGCGGCCTGGCCCCAGCTCGCCAGGACCGAAGAGGACGGCCGCTGGTGGATATGGGTCGGCGACGGCAATGTTCTCGGACCGATAGAGGCACCGGAGGGAGCGTGGGCGATCCACCTCACCGACGACAAACTCGGAGATGCCTTCCTGGGTTGGGTCCCCTCAGGGACCAAGCAACTCCTCATCGACGGTGACCCCTGGGAGGTGCTGGCCATGGAACAAACGATCGGCGAGCCGCTCGCTGGCCTGACGCCCTTCGCTCGCGACGTCTACCAGCCGGCTCAGCAGGTAGTCGCAATCGACCAGAACGGAGAACAGACAACGATCCAGATCATCGAAGCGCCCCTCCCCAACTGAACCCGCGCTACCTGTCGGAGGCTGCCGGTCAACATCCGGATCTGCCGCTGTGCGCAAGACCGAGGAGCGAGACTCAACGTTTCCGCCGGTTCGCTCTCAGCATGTCGGTGAGGAGCCAGAGCAGCGCCACTAGTGCTAACGAGCCGGCAACGAGGCTCAATTCGGGTTCATTCACCATGAGAGCCGTCAGGCTTGCCAGGAGAAGACCCACGGCCAACAGAACTCGAGGCCACTTCCCCGACACGGCTGCCTCCTAGCTGTTGCAATCGGGCTCGGGTCCGCTGTCACTCAGACCCCACCGGTGCGACCCTAAGGAGGCGATCCGGCCGGCGCTTAGCTGACTCGCCGAAGGTAGCAGGTGTGAGACGAAGACCATCCGCTTCTGCCGCCCGTCGCGCACCAGGCGGGGAACGGTGCTGTCAGGTGCCGCTCACGCCGGAGGCAACCTTTGCCGTCCCGCGCGACTAGGAGAGGGTGAGATCCGACACGGGAGGTTGACGTGGGAGCACGCGGGCGGCGTCAGCGCGACGCGGAGTTCACCGAGTTCGTCGAGCAGGCGAGCCCGGAGCTGCTGCGCATCGCGTGGTTCATCACCGGGGACGTGCACCGTGCCCAGGACCTGGTGCAGGGTGCGCTGCTTCGGACGTACCGAGCCTGGCACCGCGTCGACCCGCCCCGCGCAGTCGCCTACACCCGCACCGTCATGCTGAACCTCACCCGCCAGGACTGGCGGCGCGAGGGGCGGGGCCGGGTCCATCCGCAGGCCGAGGTCGGTGATCTGTTGCCGCATACCCCGGACCACGCCGACGTCACCGGCGAGCAGGATCGGCTGGTACGAGGGCTGCGGTCGCTGCCCGAGCGACAACGGACGATCGTGGTACTCCGCTACTACGGCGACCTCTCTGAGCAGCAGTGCGCCGACGAGCTCGGCATCTCCACCGGGGCCGTGAAAAGCGCGGCCTCCCGCGGTCTTGCCCGCCTGCGGGAACACCTCGCGACACAGGAGATCCACCCATGAACGCCGACATCGAGCAGCGCATCCGCACCGGTCTGGCCCAAGCACCCACACCCGCCGATCTACGGCTCGACGCCGACGCGGTGACCCGCCTCGCCTCCCGCAGCCACCGACGCCGGCGCACCGGCCAGGCCCTGGTGTCAGGTATGGCCTCCCTCGCCGTCCTTGGCACCGTCACCTGGGCCGGCGGCTGGCTGCCCGGGGACGTGCAGCGTGCCCTGCCCGCCTCCCCGTGGTCGGGGTGTCCTATCTCCGGTTCCCTCTCGGGTGAGCGAGCCATTCAGCTCGCCGACCTCGAGCACGTGGCCATCCCCCTGCGGGACGGCAGCACCGTGGTGGCCGGGCAGGCGCAGGGGTGTCCCGAAGGTGACCTCCTGCTCATGTCTGCCACCCCGGAGCCGGCGGACGCACTGCCCGCGACCGTGCCCGTCCAGGGCGCCCTCGGCAACGATGTCGACCCGCACATGGAGGAGCTGTCCTCATGGTGGAGCGGCCTCCAGCTGCCGGACGGTCGACGGGTCACCGGCGTCATGCTGCCGCACGGCGCGACAGACCTGGTCCGCGTAGGCCCGGACAGTGTGGAGGCGCCCTCGACCAGTCCCGTGCGGGTCCCGGGGACGAACCTGGACGCGGTCGTCTTCGAGGACTCCTGGCCCGATGGTGAGGACCTCGCCCAGGTCTGGCGAGGCACCGACGGGCTGGTCCACACCTCCTGGAGCGCAGGGACCACCTCACGTGTGTGGCAGGGGAACGACCCTGCTGCCCGGATCACGGACACCTGGGTGGCTCAGGACCGGCAGGAGCAGCAGTGGGTCATGCGGGACGGGAAGGTGAACGGACCGGTTCCCGTCTCGGCCGAGCCCTACGCCGTCGCCTTCCCGACCGACACCACCGACGGGGTCGAGGTCGTGGTGGTGCTACCCGATCGCGTGGGCGAGCTTCGCCTGGAGGACGGCTCCAGGGTGCAGACCCTGTGGCTGGGCTCCCACGAGGAAGAACGGACGCTGCACGCCGCTCTGGTCACGCTGGAGGACCTGACCCCCAACGAGCCGCTGCCCGACCTGGCGTGGGTGTCCGACACAGACGCCGACCCGCAGCCAGTGCCAGTCATCCAGCCCTAACCCGACCAGACGCACGCATCTGCCGCAGAGAGCCCTCGGGCGCACGGCTGGGAGCCGTGCACTTACAGGCTCAGTCGATGTAGACCGGCTGATCAGACACGAAGACCTGGAAGGAGGGACCAGGCGTCTCTTCCTCCCCGCGCTGTTGTCCGGTCGGGCCAGGGTCGAAGTACCAGTAGTCGACTACCACCCACTGCTGCTCGCCCTCTGTCAGGTCGAGAGCCTGCTCGACCTTTGCGCCGGTGTCGGACACCACGGTGAGGAGGTGAGGCCCCGGCGCGACGTTCACCCCGAACAGGGTGACGGAATGCTGGTCCTCGACATTGAAGGCCTGATCGAAGATAAACTCGCCGTCCAGACTAGCGCTGAGCTGCACGTCCGGGTGGTCGAAGGCTTGATTGCTCACCCTCACGATCAACGGCTGCACGGCCTCGGCCCAGGACTCACCGGGCGGGAACACCCGCACCGTGAAGTCGGCAGTGGGGCTCTGGCTGCGTGTCGAGAGGGCCCCATCCACGGTCGTTTCACCGGCCGGTGTGGAGGTGCCTGCCGACTGCGTCGTCTCGCAGCCGGTCAGCAGCGCGAGCGCGCCAGCCAACGCGACGGCACGGAAAGCTCGACCACACCGCATAGATCGGCCTCTCGTCGTGGGGCGACTGGACTCGGACGTAACCCATCCCCCGTCGGTTCCATCCGGATCTGCCGCCAGGCGGGCGTCTGTTGAGAGTGCCTTGCCGGATGCGTTCTTATTGCTTGGTTGCGTGCAGGCGCTTGGTGCGGGCGTCCGTGGGGGCCGTTCAGATGTTGACGTTGAGCGGGGTGACGTCGTCCAGCGGGTGTGAAACGACGCTGTCGTCGGCATCGGCGATGCCAACGCCGCGCACGGTCTCACCCTCTTGAAGGATGCCGCGGTCCAGTCCGAGCACGACGAGGGGTCGACCGTCGAAGAGGATGTCGATGTAGGCCGACTCGGCCTCCACCCAGCGATCCTTTCCGTCTGTCCCGACGAGCACCCGGAGGTTCTCGGCTGCTGCGTCCGGTTCCCAGCCGGGCACGATGACCACGTGGCCGCCCATGACGGGGGCGGCCAGGGCGTGTCCGTCGGTCAGGTCCTCGACGGGGATGAGCGTGGACTTGTCTCCGCGACGTAGCTCCAGCGCCGTGGGCTGCGCGGTGATCAGGAGCTGGGCGGTGCCGACGTCGAGCGTGCGGTAGGTCTCCTGCACGAAGCTCATCAGGTCGCGCTCTTCACCCTCGAACTGGTAGCGGATGACCGGTGGTCCGGTGACCAGCGTCGGGTCGGCGGCCAGGACGGCCGTCTGCGTCCCCAGCTGGGCCTGCGCGAGGACCGTGGTCTGCGACGTCACGGTCGGCGTCGAAGCCCCTTCAGGCAGCACGCCGACGCTGGTGGCAGTGACGTCCTGGCCGATCCACCCGCTCAAGCCGGCACCGGAGACCAACCGCTCGACGTGGACCGAGCCGGTGGGGTGCCGCAGGTCGGTCATGCCCCACGCCTGCCTCGCCTCGTCCAGCATGACCAGGGCGCTGACGTTACCCGCGACCAGGACGGTGCTGTCCAGCGGTGCGCCGCTGGCAGCGTGGGCGGCATCGTCGGTGAACCAGTAGAGCTCCTCCAGCTCACCGCTGCCCCCCGGGACGATCTCGGCTGCCCTGTACTGCAGCTGGGCTCCGTCGATCTCCACGGTCCCGCCCTGGCCGGCGTAGACGCCCGGCGCCCACAGCGGGGCCTCACCGCGGCTGCCAGGAGGTGACTGCCACACCGCCACGCTCAGACCCTCGACGGTGAACACCATCACCTCACCAGGGCCGTCCTGCGCGGCGACCGGGTCCAGGCGCGTCCCGTCCCGTGTCAGGACCAGCTCCGGGAATGCGTCTCCCTCGCCGCTGCGCAGCTGCCCGGTCCAGGCAGTACGGTCTGCCTCGTGCACCGGGTTGGGCGCGTTGTCGAACAGCTCGACGTCCACACCCTCCTGCCAGCTGACCGTCGCCGCCGGCACCGGGTCGCCCGTCAGGTGGGTCGGCGCGAACGGGTTGAGCGGTCCGCCGAGCCAGAGCGCCCCGACGAGCGCCAAGGCGCCCATCCCGGTAGCGGCAGACGCCTGGCGATGGCGGACTTTGCGGCGACCGGCGGCGATGACCGCACCAGGGTCGACAGACATGGCTGGTGCGAGCTCGTCGGCCCGGTCCAGCAGGTCGAGGGCTAAGTTGTCGAGGTACTCAGACATGGTTGCGTTCTCCTTCGGTCAGGGCGGCGCGCAGGGCGGCCAGCCCGCGGGAGGTGGAGCTCTTGACCGTGCCGGTGGAGACACCGAGCGTGGTGGCGGCGTCCTTCTCCGACAGGTCGAGGTAGTGCCGCAGGACCACGCACTCACGCTCGCGTCGCGGCAATGCCTGCAGGACACGGACGAGGTCGAGTGCCAGATCGACGCGGTCCCCGTGGCCCGGCGATTGGTCGGCCTCGGGCACCGTGTCGGTCAAGACCTCCTGGCGGCGCTTGCGCCACCGATCGGTGTGCAGGTTGACCAGGACGCGTCGGGCGTAGGCCACCGGGTTGTCCGCCCGCGCCCGCCGCCAGTGCGTGTAGACCCGCGCCAGCGACTCCTGCACCAGCTCCTCGGCGACATGTGGGTCACCGCTGAGCATCCACGCCGAGGTCAGCAGACGCGGGGACACCACACGGACAAAGTCCGCGAACTCTTCCTCCACGTCTCTCTTCATCTCACCTCATCGTGTCCCTCTACGTCGCCCCGGCGGGCGCCTATCCACTCAACGGCCCAGCACACCCAAAGGTTGAGTCCCTCACAGCACACCTCGGCATGTTTCACTCAAGAGCGCAGGCACAGTCCCCACCGCGACCGAGCCCGAGGTCACCCCCCCCCCCCCAACAGGCCGACCTAGGCAGGCTGCCCCGGTCAGGTACGCACAAGCTTGGCGCGGCAGCGATACTGCGCTCCGGTGAACATCCTGTACTG
>NZ_JAUNVI010000125.1 GCF_030537745.1 Ornithinimicrobium sp.
TGGGATCTCGACATGCCGACGCTCCTTCGTCGCGGTCGGCTACTCGATCACCGGGCTAACTAGGACGAGCAGCGGCGTGTCGAAAGCTGCTGTGTGGCCGTCTGGGATCTCGACATGCCGACGCTCCTTCGTCGCGGTCGGCTACTCGATCACCGGGGAATTTGTGGTTACTCGATCGCCGGGGAACTGGTGGCTGCTCGATCAGGTCCCCCACGCACTCAGAAGATCGACGCCGCGACCGGTGGCCGCACCGTCGCGAACAAGCGACTGGTGCGCTCCAGCGCCTCCGGTGAGCCGGAGGCCACCCCGGCCACGGCGAGTTCGACGGCGCCCTGCAGCCCGGACAGCAGCGAGGAGAAGGCGTCGGCCTGGATGACCACGTCGGCATCGCGCGTCACGGGTGTCGCCGTCGCCTGCCCGTCCACGACGTCGACCTGCCAGGTGCCGTCGCAGAAACCCTGCTTGTCCAGGATCTGGAGCGTGACTGCCCCGTCGTGGTCGAAGGCGCGGAGTTCGATGGCTCGTTCCGCATCGAGGACGCGCACCCACACGGTGTCGTACTCGTGCTTGGTGCGCACCACCCGGGGGTCGATGAGCGCCCAGGTCAGTGGATGGCGGGCGTCGTGGCACATGGGCCAGATGATCTTCTCGTGCCGTTCGCCATGCCCCAGCAGCCTCAACAACTCGATCTCGGCGCCAGCCGTGAGACCGACGAGGTCGACGATGTTCAGGTGCTCGTCCTCCACGGAGAAGACCACCGTTGCGTCTGGTTCACCGTCCTCGTCGAAGTGGACCGCGGCGCGGTGGGAGACGGGTGCCTGCTTGCTCAGGTCGTAGCTGGCCACCCAGTAATGGGCGGCGCGACCCACCGACCAGAACTGACTGGCGTGGAAGCGCTCGAACAGTTCGCGGCGCAGATCGCTGATGGACTCCGGATCGGCGAAGACCGAGTGCCCGACGGCTTCCGTGCGGATCTGGAACTTGGGGCCGGACTCGATGTCGAGGCGGCGCGCAGTGGCGGTGACTCCGAACCCGAAGCGTCCGTAGAGACGGGCATCGGTGGCGGTCAGGACCGCGAACACGTCGCCGCGCGCCTTGGCCTCGAGGAGGTCACTGATCATGAGGGCCTTCATCAGCCCGCGGCGCCTGTGCGACGCCTGCACCGTGACGTCGGTGATGAAGTTGGTGGGAGCGAGTCCCCGGCCCGGGTTGAGCGTGCCATCCCAGGACGCGAACGTGGCCACTGGCTCGTCGGCCTTTCCGAACGGCCTCTGCGTGTCGCGCACCACGCGCAGGCGCGTGTGGTCCTTCAGCAGCAACTCGTGCCAGATCTTGAGACCTTCTTCGGACATCGGCGATTCGTAGAACCCGTCGCGGATGGCTCTGGCGTAGGCGCGCAGCTCGGGAGTCAGGCTGTCGGCAAGCGGGATCGTCTCTACGCGGTGCATTGGTCGAGACTAACGGAACACGACGTGCCCGGCGCCTGATGGAGCGTGGAATAGTGGGGCCATGCGAGTTCACATTGCCACTGACCATGCCGCGTTCGAACTGAAGAACTACCTCGTCGAGCAACTGACCAGAGCGGGTCACGACGTGGTGGACCACGGGGCTGACACCTACGACGCGGTGGACGATTACCCGGTCTTCATCATTCCGTGCGCTGAGGCCGTCGCGGAAGAGAACGGCATCGGCATCGTGCTGGGAGGCTCCGGCAACGGCGAGCAGATCGCAGCCAACAAGGTCAGGGGCATTCGTGCCGCGCTTGCCTACAACAGCGAGTTGGCGCGGCTGGCACGCGAGCACAATGACGCGAACATCATTTCACTCGGTGGCCGGATGCAGTCGCTTGAGAACGCGTGGGAGATGGTGGATGTCTTCATCAACACACCGTTCTCCGGTGACGAGCGTCACCAGCGCCGCATCGACCAGATCACGGAGCGGGAGTCCCAGAGCTGACGAGCCGCGGGCGCTGACGCCAACGACGGCGGCGTCAGGCCCGGAGCTCGCCCCGCATGATGGTGTCGCCCGAGTGGCGCGGCTCGTCGTCGAACTCCTCGTTGGAGAGGTCCACGATGAGGTAGCCGGCCTCGA
>NZ_JAUNVI010000061.1:0-3824 GCF_030537745.1 Ornithinimicrobium sp.
ACGACCCACACCCACCGCACAGCACGACGGCCGCCCGTCCCGGCTGCGACCCTAGGCCGCTAGTGAGGCTCGAGCCCGTCCCGAGGACTCCCACTCAGTCGTCCACGAGCAGCGGGACGAACCTGTAATAGCCCGGGGCGGCCCTCGTCGTCACCTCGTCAGCGTGCCTCTCCACCACGAGCATCCGACCCGCGACCGGGATCACCATCCGGCCCTCGTCGGCGAGCTGGTCCACCAGCGTGAGGGGCAACTCCGTGGCCATCGCCGAGACGAGCACCCGACGGTATGGCGCTCCCGCCGGCCAGCCCAGCACGCCGTGCGGCGCCACCTCGACCTGCGCCCAGATCATCCCTGATCGGCTCAGCACGGAGCGGGCGCGCTGGACCAACTGCGGCACGACATCGACGCCGACCACCTGCCCGGCCGGCCCCACCAAGTGGCCAAGGAGCGCGGTTGTCCAGCCCGAGCCCGCGCCGACATCGAGGACAGTCTCGCCGGGCTGGGGGTCAAGAAGGGTGAGCATCGCGGCGACCGTGCTCGGCTGGGAGTTGGTGGCGCGGTAGCCGATCGACAGGGGCGCGTCCACGTCCGCCCGGCCGACCTGGTGAGCGGGCAGAAAATCTCGACGCGGCAAGGCCTCGAAGGCTGCCGTCACCCGTTCGCGACCATCCACGCCACCAGTGTGGCCCAACGAGCGAGCTCAGCGAGGAGGTCGTCATCACCAGGACAGGGCGCGAGCTTCACAGGTCATAGTCGACGATGACCGGCGCATGGTCGGAGAGCCGGATCCCACGATGCTCGCGGTCGACGGCGGCATGGACGGCGGCACGCGCCAGGGCCGGGGTCGCGAGGTGATAGTCGATCCGCCAACCGGCGTCGCGCTCGTAGGCCTGCCCGAGCCAGCTCCACCACGAGTAGGGCCCGTCGATATCCGGGTGCAGTCTGCGCACCACGTCGATGAGGGTCCGCGGAGTCAGCTGGGCCGCCCAGCCACTCGCGCTCCTCCGGCAGAAAGCCCTCCGTCCGCTGGGCGGGCCGCCAGTTCGCCACGTCATGCCTGGTATGCGCCACGTTGAGGTCGCCCATCAGCAAGAACTCGCGTCCCCGCGCGGCCGCGGCCCGGCGCGACTTGCCCAGCTGGCGTCCGAACGCCGCCATGAAAGCCTGCTTGCGGGCATACTTTGCGCCACCGTCGGGGGCCTCCCGCATCCGGCCCGGGACCTGAAGGTGCGCCGGGAGACCGCCCTTGGGCAGATAGAGGCTGGCCACCGTGACCGGCGCCTCCGCCAGGTCGACCTCCAGGTAGCGTCCCTCGTGCACGTGCGGGCGCAGACCTCGCGACAGCGGGATCTCGTCGGGGGCCGAGCGCGTATGGAGATGGTGCTCACCAGGTGCTCTGACCAGGACTTCGGCGTCCCACGTGCGGATCGCGGCCGGCTCGGCGCGAGTCAAGATCGCCACGCCATTGCGCCCGGCGAGCTGCCCCGGCTCGTAGGCCACGTGGTAGTCACCAAAGGCGTCCTCAGGCAGCGCCCCGATGGGCGCACGCACCTCCTGCAGTGCCAGCACGTGGCAGCCCCGGGTCGTGAGCCAGTCGGCAAAGCCACGCTTGTGGGTGGCCCGGATCCCGTTGACGTTAAAGGAGGCGATCCGGAGCATCCGGCGATCTTAGGCAACCGGAGTGGGGCCGGGGCAGCCGGTCCTTAGTCCACGACCTCGACCTCGTCGCCGACCGACCACGTCCCGCTGCCGTCGGGGATGGCGTGGCGCGCGAACCAGGTCTTGCCGCCCCACGCGCGGTGCCGGGCCAGGGTCCGGACCGGTTCGCGGCCGGTGGCTAGGGTCTGCGGGTCGATGGTCGTCATGACGCACCGGTCGACTCCTTTGACGACCCGGCAGCTGACGCCAGCAATGACGATCCGCGACCACGAGTCCTCCGCGAAGGGCTCCGCGCCGTGGATCACCACACTCGGGCGGAAACGGCTCATCGGCAGCGGCTCAGCGCGATCGACAACAGCACCAGCGGCGGCACCGGCAACAGCACCGGCACCAGCACCACCTGCCTCCCGCTCACCCGCATCCGCAGCGATCCACGCGTTGACCTGGGACAGCGAGGCCTCCGACACGATCGTGACGGGAAAGCCGTCCGCGAAGGCCGTGTGGTCACCGGGCCTGCCAAACTCCGCCCCGAGCGAGCGCCGACGCGGATCATCGCACCAGACCAGGCGCAGGCCGTCGATCCCCACCGCCCGAGCTATCCAGGCGTCGGCCACCGGTCCCGCCGGAAGCGCCGTCTGCCAGGGGCGGGTGAAGAGACGCACGGGCACCGGCTCCGTGCCTGGGTGTGGCTCCTCGAGATCGAGCACCTCACCATCGTCAGCGCGCAGGCGCAGAGCCGTGCGCACGGTCGGGTCGGTGACCACGGTGTCGGCCACGATGCTGAAGAGCCGGTGCACCCGCCGTGCCGAGACCATCTGCCCGGCCGCATCGACCACCATCCACGTCCGGTCGCCGGCCAACCCCGCCGGACCGACGGGCGCCGAAGTCACCGGTCGGATCGCACCGCTCTTGAGGGGGTGGATGGCCAGCGCACTGATCCGCACGCGCTCACCTTATGCCTGAGGGCGTGATCTCCAGTGGACTGCTGCCACACTCAGCAGGTCGCGAGCAGCACGGGCACCAGCACGTCGTTAAGGTCCCATAGCCCTTCCGGGTCGGCGCTGAGGTTGCGTCCGGTGACGGCCAGGGAGAACTGTCGGGTGCCGTCCGAGGAGGTCAGGGCAACGCTGGAGGTCCCGAAGGAGAGCCCGTCGTGACCCCACAGAAGGGCTTGCGGCTCACCGGGCTGCACGCACGGGTCGGGCACGGCATAGACGCCCAAGCCATAGCCCGTCGGCAGCGGGGAGCCGCCCAGCATCTGCGGCAGGAGGTCTGGGTCGAAGAGTTCTCCACTGATCAGGGCGTCGGTGAAGGTGTTGAGGTCCTGGGTCGTGCTGACTGCGGCGCCGGCGTGGGAGAAGACATCGGGGTCAAAGCCGGCCAGTGACCACCACTGCATCCCGTCCCAGAACGACTCCCGCAGCGCGTGGCCGCGCATCCCCGGCTCGTCGGGATAGCTGCTGTGCCTCATACCTGCGGGCTTGAAGACGCGCTCCTTGAGCAACTGGGCGACCTCCTGCCCGCTGACCTTCTCCAGCAGCGTGCCCAACGCGACATAGCCCGCATTGGAATAGGTGAAGCCCTCTCCGGGAGCATGCTCCCAGGGCACCGCGTTGACGGCGTCAAGGTAGTCCTGCTCGGTGTAGTCGAGTCCGATCGCGGCGACCTGAGACTCGATCGAGCTGGGGTCGCTCATGCGCTCCACGATCATGCGGTCGGTGCCCGTCGGAGCTCCCGAGGTGTGGCTGAGCAGGTGCCGGATCGTCACGTCAGGGTGGTCGGGGAACAGACCCGGTATGACGTCATCCACCAAGGTGTCGAGCGTCCAGGTCCCAGCCTCGACCTCCTGCATGACGAGGGTCGCGATCATCATCTTGGTGTTGCTGGCCACCCGAAACTCGCCACGGGTGGTCGCTGGCGGCGGGCTTCCCACGTCTCGGGTGCCGGTCGCACCGGCCCAGGTCACGTCCGGGGTGTCGACGCGGACGGTCACCGCGATGGCGCCATCGGCGACGACCTGCTCCATGCCCGTCTCGATCGCACTCACGCGGGCTGGTCTGGATCGAGCATCATCACCGACACGGGCTGGAGCCGAACGCTGGGCCGCGCTGGGCCCCGCCGACCGGGATGCCTGACTTTGGGCCTGCTCGACGGCAGCCTCGACC
>NZ_JAUNVI010000061.1:3924-14946 GCF_030537745.1 Ornithinimicrobium sp.
GGGCTGGCCGCGCTTACTGGGTCTGTGGCGCTAGCGGCGCCGAGCGGTGCGACTGCAGCGAAGGCGATTGCGGTCGCCAGCGCCAGGGTGGCTGAAGTGGTCTGCATGGGTGATCCCTCCCGATCGTGGTGCTGCTGACCCGTCCACCGTGCCAAAGCGGGGCCCAGCGCGCATCCCCATCCAGGCGGAGATCGTCGGCGGGGGATCTGCGACTTCCGACTGAGACGAACCCCTTCTTAGCGGTCCGTCTCGTCGGCCGCCTCGAGGTCCCGCTCGATCTGCGATCCAGAGTCGGGGGCGCCATAGGCGGTGCCCTCCTCGGGCTCTTCCTGGGCGATCCGCTGGTCGATCGTCTCCTCCTGCGGGTCGTCGAGGAACTCCATCCCCATCGGCTCCTGCTCCGGTGGCGTCCACGGCACGTTGTCGGTCGCGGACGGATCGTCGAGGTTGACCTCAGCGTCCTGCGCCTCCTGCGCGTCGTAGTCCATGTCGGCGATGTCCTCGTCGTACTGCTCCGGCTCACGTTCGCTCATGTCCCCACCGTCCTCCCGACTGCATCGGACGGCAACACGAGACGCCACCGTTCAGCGACGCGCGTTGGGTGACCACCGCCCAGGCGGGGGTTAGTCCTCCAGGCTGGAGGGGTCGTCCGGCACGTCCGCGGCATACTTGCGCAGCACCTCCAGCGGGACCACCTCCAGCACGGACTCGTGCGTGCTCGCCAGCACGACGGGCGCGGCATAGCCCACCCGCTCGGACTGGAGCCATCGCAGGGCGACCACACACCACCGATCTCCAGGCACGAGTCCCGGGAAGTGCCACTCGGGGCGCGGAGTGACCAGGTCGTTGCCGATCTGGACCTGGTGCGTGAGGAACTCGGCGCTGAGCACGACGCAGATGCCGTGGACGCCGACGTCCTCCGGGGTGACCTCGCACCGTCCCGTCCGGGTAAAGCCGGTGACCGGGTCGATGCTGCAATCCGCCAGCTCGCCACCCAAGACATTGCGCAGGACCATAGGACGATCATGGCACCGCGGCGCAGACCGTGGGAGGCTGGGAGCATGGCTGAGCACATGACGCGGCAGACCAACCCTGATCGCTTCGAGATCTCCGTGGAGGGGCAGAGCGCGGCCTTTGTGCACTTCGCCGATCATGACGGCCGACGGATCTTCTTTCGCACCGAGACGGCACCGGAGTTCAGCGGTCAGGGTCTCGCGGACAAGGTGGTCGAGCACGCCCTGGAGATCACCCGCCAGGAGGGTCTGCGGATCGTTTCGGTCTGTCCTTATGTGCGCACGTGGTTGGCGACGCACGAGGGGTATGGCGATGCCGTCGACGCTGCGACCCCCGCCATGCTCGCGGCGATCCCGCGGCGCTGAGGCACGGGCGCGCCGCCCGACACCGGGATCACGGCCCGCGCACGGCAGGATGGGGGCATGAGTTACGACATCCTGCTGTATCCCCGCGCGTCCGGACAGGGCTGGGAGTCCGTCCTGGCCGCCGACGAGGTGGACACCCCCGATCACATCACCGGTGACGAGGGGCTCCTGGCCGAGGGGGTGGCGACCTTCCGCAGGATCTCTTCCCGACTGGAAAACTTCCTGACCGGCGAGGTCGAGACGTGGGTCGCGGAGGAGACCGGTGGGGACGTGCTCGGCGAGCTCAGCGAGATCGATAGTGGTCTGCAGGTGGAGCTCTTCCACGGCTCCGGCGCGGTGAGCTTTCCCTACTGGGAGCGGGAGGACCCCGAAAGCTTTTACACCAAGGTCCGCGAAGCAGTCCGAATCGTGGCGGAGGAGACCGGCTACCAGGCGTATGACCCGCAGACCGATCAGGATTTTGACGGGCACATCGCCGACGCGGGCGGACTCGAGGCGGCGCGGACGCTCGCCGGGGGGCCAGACGGTGAGCCGCGACCGGCGGACGGTCAGAGCGCTGCGGTCGACGGAGCCGACCCTGACAATCTGACCGACGGAGCGCTCGCTGACGACACGGACGCCCCGGCGCGGGGCAGAAGACAGCTCCCTCCGCGCACCCCTGAGCAGGTGCAGCGCCGGGCCGTCATCGACCTGGTGCTGGGCGTGGCCCTGGTTTCTTATGGCGTCTGGCGCCGCAACGCCGGCGACACCGGGATCCTGGTGACCATCCTGATGATCTTGGGTGCGATGAACCTCTTCGGCGGCATCATGTCGCTGTTCACAGCCAAGCGGCTGCGCGACCACGCCGCAGCTGAGCAGCCGGCCGTGGAGGATTCAGTCATCAGGCCCGCCGACGAGCAGCCAGGGGACACGCCAGCCTGATCCGGCAGGGTGACTAGCCGACCGGGTCGGCATACCCGCAGGCCGTCAGCCCCCGACGTAGGCCGCGAGGTGCTTGCCGGTGAGCGTGGCGGCGCTGGCGACCAGGTCAGCAGGCGTGCCTTCGAAGACGACCGAGCCACCGTCGTGACCGGCGCCCGGCCCGAGGTCGATGATCCAGTCGGCGTGCGCCATCACGGCCTGGTGGTGCTCGATCACGATGACCGACTTGCCGGAGTCCACGAGCCGGTCCAGCAGCCCGAGGAGCTGGCTGACGTCGGCCAGGTGCAGGCCGGTCGTGGGCTCGTCGAGGACATAGATCTCGCCCTTGTCGCCCATCTGGCTGGCCAGCTTGATGCGCTGACGCTCCCCGCCGGAGAGCGTCGTCAGCGGCTGCCCGAGGCGCAGATAGCCCAGGCCCACGTCGGTGAGGCGCACCAGAATCTTGTGGGCGGCCGGGATGCGCGCTTCGCCGTCCTCGAAGAACGCCGCGGCCTCGCTCGCCGACATCGACAGCACCTCGCTGATGTTCTTGCCGCCGAGCGTGTAGTCCAGGACCGCTGCCTGGAAACGTTTGCCTTCGCACTCCTCGCAGACGGTGGTCATGGTGTCCATGAAGCCCAGGTCGGTGTAGATAACGCCCGCGCCCTTGCAGACAGGGCAGGCGCCCTCGGAGTTGGCGCTGAAGAGGGCCGGCTTGACGCCGTTGGCCTTGGCGAACGCCTTGCGGACATGGTCGAGCAGGCCGGTGTAGGTCGCCGGGTTGCTGCGCCGGGATCCCTTGATCGCGGCCTGGTCGATGACGACGACCCCGTCCCGCCCCGCGACCGAGCCGGTGATCAGCGAGCTCTTGCCGGAGCCCGCGACGCCGGTCAGCACGGTCAGCACCCCCAGGGGTATGTCGACGTCGACGTCTTGGAGGTTGTGCGTGCTCGCGCCGCGCACCTGCAGCGCCGTGGTCGAGGTCCGCAGAGCCTCTGCCGACTTAACCCTGGCCCGGTCGTCCAAGTGCCGCCCGGTGACGGTGTCGCTGGCGCGCAACCCCTCCAGGTCGCCCTCGAAGCAGATCGTGCCGCCCTCGCTGCCCGCGCCAGGGCCGAGGTCGACGACGTGGTCGGCGATCGCGATCGTCTCCGGCTTGTGCTCGACGACGAGCACGGTGTTGCCTTTGTCGCGCAGTTGGAGGAGAAGCTCGTTCATCCGTTGGATGTCGTGCGGGTGCAGGCCGATCGTCGGCTCGTCGAAGACATAGGTCACGTCGGTCAGCGACGAGCCAAGGTGACGGATCATCTTGGTCCGTTGCGCCTCCCCGCCCGACAGCGTCCCGGAGGGCCGCTCCAGCGAGAGATAGCCCAGGCCGATGTCCACGAAGGAGTCGAGGGTCGCGCAGAGCGCGGTGACCAGCGGGGCGACGGAAGGCTCGTCGAGGCCCCGGACCCACCCCGCGAGGTCGCTGATCTGCATACGGCAGACATCGGCGATCGAGACCCCGTCAATCATGGAGGAGCGCGCCCCCTCCGACAGGCGGGTGCCGTCGCATTCCGGGCAGATGCCGAAGGTGATCGCGCGCTCGACGAAGGCGCGAATGTGCGGCTGCATCGCGTCGACGTCCTTGGTCAGCATCGACTTGCTGATCTTGGGGATGAGGCCCTCGTAGGTCAGGTTGATGCTCTCGACCTTGATCTTGGTCGGCTCCTTGTAGAGCAGGTCGTCGAGCTCACGCTTGGTGAACTTGGCGATCGGCTTGTCCACGTCGAAAAAGCCGGAGCCCGCGAAGATGCGGCCGTACCACCCGTCCATCGAGTAGCCGGGCACGGTGAGGGCTCCGTCGGCCAACGACTTGGATGCGTCATACAGCGCGGTCAGGTCGAAGTCCTGCACGGAGCCGGTGCCCTCGCACCGGGGGCACATGCCGCCGGTGATCTGAAACTCGCGGCGCTCCTTGACCTGCCGCCCGCCCTTCTCCACCGTGACCGCGCCGGCACCGCTGATGGAGGCGACATTGAAGGAGAAGGCCTGCGGCGAGCCGAGGTGTGGCTGCCCCAGCCGGCTAAACAGCATCCGCAGCATCGCGTTGACGTCGGTGACCGTCCCGAGCGTGGATCGCACGTTAGCGCCCATCCGCTCCTGGTCGACGATGATCGCGGTCGTCAACCCGTCGAGGACGTCGACGTCGGGGCGCGCCATGGTCGGCATGAACCCCTGGACGAAGGTGCTGTAGGTCTCGTTGATCATCCGCTGCGACTCGGCAGCGATGGTCGCGAAGACCAGCGAGCTCTTGCCGGAGCCGGAGACGCCGGTGAAGACGGTCACTCGACGCTTGGGTATGTCGATGCTCACGTCTTGGAGGTTGTTCTCCCGGGCGCCCACGACGCGGATGAGGTCGTGGCTGTCGGCGACGTGACCCGACGTCGGCTCGGGCGTGGTGCTGCTCACGCGGTCTCCCTCTCTCGATCCTGCACGCTAGACACTCTTCTCGCGGGATCCGTGGGTGCCGCCCAAGGTCGAGTCGGTCCGACCGGTGAGCTCTTGCAAGATGGTGAGGAGTTGCGGTCCTGCTTCCACGACATACGCCTCAGATCCCGTAACGACGTCGTGGGCAGTGAACG
The DNA here is from genome assembly GCF_030537745.1 of Ornithinimicrobium sp. Classification (GTDB taxonomy): domain Bacteria; phylum Actinomycetota; class Actinomycetes; order Actinomycetales; family Dermatophilaceae; genus Ornithinicoccus. Next base: position 8,831 of record NZ_JAUNVI010000061.1, read on the forward strand.
CTTCTAGGACGCGGCCGATCACCGCGTCCTGGGCCTCACGGGTCTCTAGTTGTCGCGCCCCGGACCAGAAGCGCAACTCCAGGTCGACCGTGCCGTTACCGATGGACTGCAGCAACGCTTCGGGGGCAGGCACGGCGAGGACCTCGGGGATGGCGTTCATCGCCTCGACGGCGACGCTGGCAGCGTGGGCCAGATTTGTGGTGTCCGCCAACGCGATGGTGATTGCGCTACGCACGTGCTCGAAACCCGTTTGCACAGTGACCACCTGAGAGTGCAGGGTGCCGTTGGGGATGAGCACCAAGCGGCCGTCGAAGGTGCGCACCGAGGTCGAGGTCAGTCCCATCTGGGCGACCGTGCCTTGGTAATCACCAACACCGATCTGATCGCCGACCCTGAACCGGTCGCGGGTGAGGATGACGATGCCGGCGAACATGTTGCCCAGCACCGTCTGGAAGGCGATACCGGCAGCGATAGAGATGATCCCGACCCCGCCCAGGACGTCGACGGGTCGCACGCTGGGGAAGACGATGGTCAGCGCGGCGGCTATCCCGAGGCTGACCACGAGCCACCCCGCGAGGCGACCGAAGACTCTGGCGGAGCTGGGGCTGCGTCCGCGCCACGTCATCACCCGGCACACCACCGACCGCACCCCGCCTGCGAAGACGAACGAACCAGCCAACACCAATAACCCCAGGCCGACGCCGCTCCACGTGAGCGGTGGCAGAGTCAGGGCTTCCAGGCTCATCCACGCCCCCGAGGCGCGACGCAGACGGCGGAGGCAAGAACGCGCTGGTGGCCGCCGGGGACGCGCCTGCTGAGGGGAACAGTCATGGCGTCATCGTGCCAAAGGTGGCCGCAGTGTGCGCGCCTACCGCACGTCGGGCCACGCGTCCGGACGGCAAAACTCCCGATCAGATCGCTCTGACCGGGAGTTTCGTCATCGTCACCGCAGTAGTTTCGAGCACTACTTGCTGGTGGGTAGTTCCCGAAACCCGCTGACTTGGACCGATGACCGCTGCTCGGCAACCACAGGCACACTCTCCTGCCATCATTAGGCACACCCCGCCTTGCATGCCCGGCACTCACGTGTTGTGCAATCGCGACGCCGGGCGAACGACGATCCTGCGGCGCCACACGCACAAGAATTAGAAGGGCGGATCATCGAAGCTCGTCCAGGCTGGACTCCCAGGCAGCCGTCACCCACCAGCTGATCAGGTCGGCGTGGTCGCGGTCCAGGTGGGCGGTGCCCTGGTGGAGCGCGGTTGCAAGTAGCTGGGCCCGGCGAGCCACGGCCTGGTCGGTGGGGCCAATGTAGAACCTGTCCTGGCCCAAGCTCAGGATCAGGTGATGCTGCTGCTCGGGAGTGACCGCCAGACCCTCCAGGGCCAGGGCAGGCAGGAACGGGCAGGGCTGGGGTGCGTCGAGCGCCAGCTCGCGGGCGGGCACGTGGAAGTGTCTACGCATCAGGACACCAGCCAGACGTGCCCGAGCCGGTCGTAGCGGACCTGCCACCTCTGGCCCAGCACCTCACGTGCCCGCAGGAACTCGGTGTGTCCGCCCAGCACCTGGACGACCACGTCCCCCTCGCGGTACTGGTTCGAACGGACGGTGGTCGCGGCGACATCCAGGGGCGCGTCCTGGTTGGCTCGCAGCATCCGGAAACCGACGGCGGACAGCGCTCGGGTGCTACTATCGACGGGATGGGACCTACGCCCGCAGCCGTGGCTCACCTGGTGAGCCGACTCCTCGAAGCTCGTTGGCCTACTTCAGAAACTGAGGCCGATCAGTGGCTGGATGAACTCGCGGGCAGAGGACGTGACTTCTCAGCAACCAGCCAGGCTCATCCAGACTTTCCCCGCTCTGACGTGGACTTGCCGGGGTGGGAGGACGCCCGGCTCGGATGGATTCCCGCGCGCGGAGGGATTGATGGCGTGGAATGGCTCCTGTGGAGCCAGCAGGAGGCAACTCAGATCGAGCAGTATGCCGCTGATCTGGAAGTCGAGCTGGTGCGCCTGCTCGGGCCCCCTGGCGAGGGGAGCGGCCCAACGCCTGAGGGAGCCGTCTTCGTGTGGCAACTTAGTGCGAGGCGCATCGAATTCTATTATTTCTCCGCAACTTTTAGACCTAGCGGCGCAGATAAACCTCTCCCTGGAGGAGTCAAAGTCCATCTCAATCTCGCCCATGTCAAGTGACGGCCCCGTTGCCGCTCGCGCGCCGACAATCCCCCACCGCATCCGTTTAATCTGACGCAACCGGCGGGAGGCGGTTATGGAGTCGGAGACATGCCACCGGTTGTCTTGATAACAATGTGGAGAGTGTAGCGCCCGGGCGGATAGTCACCAGTTTCGTCGTTGTCTGTGCAATACGGAGAGTAATACTGCCCAGTTGCCTCCATATCGGCCCCGCGGGACATGCAAGTAATGTAGCTTGTGAAGTTGTGGTGGACTACGATCCAGTGATCAGCCCAAGCGTTTCCACTGTTAACAACAGTGAACATCACAGCCAATAACAACGTTGCGAGGCTGCGCTTGGCCCGGGTTGTAGCAGTGCGTCGAGGTTCAGTTTGGGTGCGTGCTGTCAATGTCATCATGCGGGGGGACCCTACTCCTGGGATAGCCGGAGTACCAGACCGCATGGGGCGCCGGTCTGACCGGGTTCACTTGGCTCGGGTCGGGCAAAGAGCAGTTGGAACACCGCGCGTCCGGAGCAGTTGGAACACCGCGCGTCCGGCGTGCCGTCCTGGTAGATCGGTAAGAGGACGTCTAGTCTGACTTCAGCCACGCACTTCGGTGCGGGGGTTAGCCACTCGTCCGGGCAGCCGCTCGGTGGCACCAGAGAACTGACCCGCCTCTGTCATGGACGGCCACCAACCGTCCGACGGCAGAGCGACGGGTTGGAGAGGCCAGTGGCGGGGCGAGAGAGCCGCATCGAGCTCCCTCCTGCGCGTACAGGCCGGCCTTCCGCTCACCCACGCCAGTACCGCCCTGACGAACTCGTGCGCTTCGACGCGCGCATCCCCGCCCGCTTGGCGAAGCAGCTCTACGACGTCGCCCTCCGCGACGGCCGTTCCGTGACGGCCGTGCATGCCGACCTCCTGGCTTCTGCCCTCGAACGACGAGGGGTCGCGATGGAGTGACGCCGATCGGCCATGGCGCCGACATGCGAAAGGCCCAGAGCGCCAACTCCGGACCTCGTCGCGAATCGCTTCAGCGAGTGACGATCTCGCTGCCTCCAACCACTTGCGCAAGCACCCTAAGGGGGTACTTCTATGTCTTCAGCAAGTCCAGAGTGCACTTCTGGAACCGCAAACGTCAACCGCCACGCCGAGGACGAGAGTCCTGAAGCGGCGGTCCACCGCTACCGGCCCAACGCGATCCCACGAGATGAGTGGGCACCGGTCGCAGGCTTCACTCGCGAATCCGTCCTCCTGGTGCACCCGCGTAGCGAGCGACACGCGATCGAGGCGATGCGCACCGTGTCCCAGTTCATCGTCTGGGCCCACAGGGAGGGCTACCCGCTGGACCGGGAGGGGATGTTCGTCCCGGACGCGGTCGAGCGGTACATCACCGTCGGTGCTGCACACCTGTCGGTCACCTCCCGCGCGACGCGCCGCTCCGACCTGCGGCGCTTCGCCCGCCAGATTACGACCAAGGCGCCCTGGACTCCGGACCCTCCCCAGCTGCGGCGGAGGAGGACCATCGAGCCCTTCACGAAGGAGCAGACCACCAGGCTGTGGGAGATCGCTCACGACCAGAGCACCGAGATCCGCCGCAGACGCTTCACGGGGTACCTCGCCCTCGGTCTCGGCGCCGGTCTACACCCGCACGAGATGTGGAAGGCCAACGTCGGCGACCTGGAGACCGTGCACGGCTTCCTGTGCGTGCAGGTGCGGCAAGGGAACCATCCGCGCACCGTGCCAGTCACCGCTCCCAACGACGTCGTGCTGGGTGGGTTCCTGTCCGAGCCGGCCGAGGCACCGATCCTGGCCTATCGGCCCCGCAAGTGGGACCGCTCGCCCTTCCACGAGATGCTCCGCAAGGCGGACATCCCACCCGGGTGCCCCACGATCACCCCGGCCCGCCTGCGCGCGACATGGATGGTGGACCACCTATGCCACGGCATCTCGATGGGTGGCCTGACCCGGATCGCCGGGTTCACCTCGTGGCGGCCGTACACATCACTGCAGGAGTTCGTGCCACAGCCCGACGACCGGACACTCTTCGGGCAGGCGGCCCGGCGGTGAGCCTGCGGCGTCGACGTTCACCTGAGCCGGCAGGGGGCCGAAAGAGCTCGGACGCCACAGCCGCGAACCCCATGACAGTCGACCAACGCATCGCACGGGCTGTTGCCGTCGCCACCAGCGACATCGCAGCACGACTCTGCGCAGCCGCCGAGCGCCGGACCGGCCGCCCGCGACTCATCCCGCTGACAGGGGTGCTCGCGGCGTTCATCTTCCACGCCTCCGGTGAGCCGCACACGATGACCACCGCTGGCGTGTGCCGGTCCCTGAAGTCACTGACGCCGACTCAACGGGTCCAGCTCGGCATCCCACAGACAACCGAGATCCGCTACAAGCGGGTCCACTCCGGTTGGCGTGCCATCCTCCGAGTCGTCGATCGCGGCGTGCTGGTCGACCACGACCACGATCTCGACGTCGATCACGACACCGGTGAGGTACTCGCCTGCCCCGTCGACTGCCCGTGCGAGCAGGTTACCCAGGACGAGGTCGCTACCCTGCTCATCCAGGCGAGCCTGCCACCAGAGTTCGAGCGTCCACCGGCGGTAGCCATCGACGGCACCGATGTCGAGAGCTTCGCCCGCGCCCACAGGCGACAGGTCGGCGGTGACGCCGCAAGTTTCTACTCCTTCGACCGTGACGCCCGGTGGGGCCACCGCACCTCGACCGACCGGCGACCCACCGAGCACTTCTTCGGCTACGAAGCCCACATCGCCACCTACGCCCCACAGGTCGGGGCAGCACCGGTCCCGCAGGTCGCGGCCGGACTGGCGCTTCGGCCCGGGATCCGGGACCGCACCTCAGCCTGCCTGAGCATCATCGACCACCTGCCCCGGTTCACAGAAGTCCTCCTCGACCGCGGCTACACGATGGCCAAGGCCACCCGCCTGGCTCGCCCGCTCCGCAACCGGGACCTCACCCTGACCATGGACCTGCACAAGAGCCAGCGCGTCGTCCGCCCCGGCCCCGAGGCCGGGACGATCTGGGTCGACGGCACCCTCTACTCCAGCGCGCTGCCCGAGACTCATCGCAAGCTGGAGCCACCCGACCCGGGCATGACCGCCGGCGAGAAGGCACGCCGGAGGGAGGCCTACGACGCCCGCGAGCCCTACCGCTTCGTCGCCCACGCCAAACGCGACACGAAGCGCGGCACCCAACGATTCCGCGGACCAGCCGTCGAGGGGCACCCCTTCAAGGTCCGCTGCCCCAACACCCCGGCCTCGATGCGGATGCCGCACACCATCCCCACCACGTCCTGCGTCCCCGGCGAGCTGTGCGGGTGCCGCAAGACCATCACGATCTCTGACACCGTGCTCGAGCGAGACCGGCAGCACCACCCCTGGCAGAGCACCCCATGGGCTATGTCCTACAACCGCCGCAGCCTCGTCGAGGGGATCATCGGCGCCAACCGCTTCCAACGCCTCAACCTCAACCGTGGCTTCTTTCGCATGACTGGCCTCGTCGCCACCGGCCTGCTCCTGGCCGTCACCCTCATCGGTCACAACCTCGCCCGCCTCCACGCCTGGCATACCGTCCGCGGACTCCCCGAGCCCTGGCAGGTCAACCTCGACGAGCCGATCGACGACCGCCCCCTCGACAAAGCCACCCGCACCCGAGGTAGACGCAAACGCTGAGGCGACTGACCGCTCCAGCACCACCCCACCCGCACGGCGACGGCGCCAGCCTGCCCGAAACCCGCCCTGGGCCACCAAACCGAGCCGACGGCGTACGAGATCATCTGCCGGCAGACCGCCTCGCAGGCCTCCCGGGCCCCACAACAACGAAACTCCCGGCCGGAGGTGCTCCGGCCGGGAGTTTCGGGTATCCGAAACGGGTAGTTCAGGGGACTACCCTGCTGGTGCGCGAGGGGGGAGTTGAA
>NZ_JAUNVI010000126.1 GCF_030537745.1 Ornithinimicrobium sp.
CGCCGGAGCGGGGGTGGCGGCCCTGCCCGAACAGCAGCTTCATCTGCTCCTCGGTGACCGCGTCGCCGACGGCCAGGTCCAGGCCGGCCAGTCCGGTGCCGAGCCAGCGGCCCGGTGCCTCGCCCTTCTCCTCGTAGTAGGACGCCAGCCCGACCTGCCGCTTCTCCGTGGCGTCGTGGGCCGCGACCTGCTTCGTCAGGTACGTGTACCCACTGCCCGCGGCGAGCTTGTGCAACGTCATCACACCTCCTAAAGCGGACCAGCAGCGCTCTGGGGGTCACCTGACGCCAACTAATTTCACCGAGTGCACCAGGTGTGTCCTTCTACGTGGTTCTGGTGCTTCTCCGGGGGCGGTCGGGTCAGTCGTTGGCGTCGCGGGCAGGTCGGGGCGTTGGGCCAGGTGGGCAGCTGGCGTGGAGGTGCGCGGCCTGCCGGTCGTGGGGGAGGGGGCCTGGAGCTGTGGAAAGCGCGCGATGGGCAGTCGATGCTCGTGCGCGGGGGCGGGCGTCGTGCCGGTCCGAGCAGGTTCAGCTGCGAGGTCGACCTCTCACGATCACTGCGCCTTCTCGCTGCGCAGTGGCGTCACCGTGCCAACGCCTCGGAGCACGTCGATCTGGGCCTGCAGCCGGTCGGCGATGGCGCGGTCGCGCTCGGCGGTCGCGGCCTGGTACCGCAGCGCCATCGTCGGCGTCGTGTGCCCGAGTCGGTGCTGCATCTCCCGCACTGTCGCGCCCGACTGCGCCCCCAAAGTTGCGGCGGTCCTGCGCAGATCATGCCAGTGCAGCTCCGGCTTGCCGATGACTTCGCGTGCGGCATGGAAGCCGTAGGCGCGCTTCGTGTAGGGCTTGTCCCCGCGGTACTCGACACGCTCCTCGCGCCCGTACAGGGCCGACGGCGCGAGGAGCTCACCGTCCCGCCCAGGGAACAGGAGCGCGTCGCGGCCACGGACGGAATGCGCCGCCAGGTGGTCGCGCAGCGCGACCACCACAAGCGCCGGCATGGCCACCTCACGCTTGCCCGCGGCGGTCTTCGGGGCGTTCGTGGTCTTGGTCCCTCCGGCACGGACAGCGGTCCTCGCGACGGACACGACGCCTGCCTCGAGGTCGACGTCCCGTCGGCGCAGGGCAACTGCCTCGCCGAAGCGCAGCCCGCACAGTCCACAGAGCAGCGTCAACGCACGCTGCTGGGGTGGCATGGCGTCGGCAAGGGTCAGCAGCTCCGCCAGGGTCAGCACCTCGGGCTCTCTCGCCACCGTGGTGCGCCCTCCAGCCTTGATGCGGCACGGGTTGCGCAGGATCAGCTCGTCCTGCTCCGCCTGGGCCATGAGTGCGACGAGGACCTGGTAGGCGTGGGCGCGCGCAGTCGGGGTCCGGTCGCCGTAGGACTGGAACCACGAACGGACCAGGCTCGCTGTGATCTCAGTCAGGGGAGTATCACCGAAGGTCGGCACGAGGTGACGCTCGATCGCGGTCCGGTAGCTGGCGCGCGTCGTGCCCCGCAGGTCGTGACGTCCGACCAGCCACTCCCGGGCATAGGTGGAGAAGACGCTCTGCCTGCGCTGCAGCTCGGCCAGCTCAGCGGCACGCATCCTCGACGCCGGCGGCGCCCAAGCACCCGCGCTGATGAGTCGTCGCTCGTCGGTGAGCCAAGCCTCGGCGTCCAGGCGAGTGTCGAAGGTGCTCGGCGCGTTGTGGAGGGCGGTGTCCGGCCCGGTGTACCGAGCTCGGTACCGCTTGCTCGGTAGGCGAGTGATCTGACCGAACGACCGCTTACCCATATGTCCTCCGGCCTCTGCCGTGTCGGATACGTGTCGGATGAGAGGCTACCAGTGCCTACTTGTGTCCTCACGTCTCGTCCACACGCGTGCGTCATTCTCGCAGGTCAAACGGCCATAGTGCAGGTGGGGACGTGAAATGCGCAAATAGCGCGACGCGCCGAGAATTCTTTTCGAGTCCCTTCACGTCCACCTCAGCCTTAGGCGTCTGACCAGCACGGATGCTG
>NZ_JAUNVI010000062.1 GCF_030537745.1 Ornithinimicrobium sp.
TGAGTTCCTAAGGGAAGTCAAGCAACTCTGGCCGGCTTAGGCTGAGTGCTGGCAGGCCGGGGTGTTGGAGCGCTCAGCGACTCCTGTGACCCCCGGTCTGCCTTGTGGTTCGTGGCCCGGTAGTAGCGCTTCTTCGACGGCTTTGCGGGCACCTGGTACTTCTCCGTGACGATGCGTTTGCCCTCGGCCTGGGTCAGGGGCGTGCCGTCGACGTCGCGGATCTGGTACGGCTGCCCGGTCCGCCAACAGGTCGCGATGCGGGTCAGCAAGATGGTGGCCAGGTGGCACACCGCGGAGTCGTGGTGCCGGCTGTCGGCGGCCATCAGCCGGGCGTACTTCGCGGCCAGCTGCGGATCGAGCTTGCGGGCCTGCTCGGCGGCCATCCACACCGCCTCGCGCAGCAGCGGGTCACCGGCCTTGGTCAGTCCGCCGCTGCGTTCGGCGGTGCCGGACTGGCTCACCTTCGGCACGAGCCCGGAATAGGAGCGGACCGCGGCCAGGGAGGTGAACCGGTGCGGGTCGCCTAGGCGGCCGGCGATGATGCCGGCCAGCACCGGCCCGACGCCGGGGGCCGAGCGGACGAGGCCGGCCGGGTCGGCCTCGGCGTACAGGTTGGCGATCCGCTCGTCCAGGTCAACCATCTGCTCGGTCAGCGCGATGGCCTGCTCGGCCTCGACGGCGATGTCGGCGGCCAGCTCGGCGAAGTTCAGGCCGTCGCCGTCCCACAGCCGCAGCGACTCCTGGGCGGCGGCGATCAGCTCGGCGGCCTTCCCTTCGCGCCAGTGGCCACGGGAGTAGCGGCGCAGGAACCGCGCCAACCGTGCCTGCCCGAGGCGGATGACGGCGGTGGGGTCGGCGTAGCGGGCCAGGAACGCCAAGGTGGCCTTGCCGTAGTCGGTGCCCAGCGCGTCGTACCAGCCTGGCCCCAGCAGCTCGAGCTGAGCGTCCAGCCGGTTGAACACCGCCGTCCGGCGCTTGGCGATCGAGGACCGTTGCTTGACCACGCGGCGCAGCGGGTCGGCCGGCCCGTCGCCCACGTGCTCGCGCAGCCCTTCGGGGTGCAGCAACGGCAGCCGGGCCAGCAGCACCGAGTCGAGCCGGTCGTGCTTGGTGTGCTTGGAGAAGTACTCCCGCAGGTCCGCCGACTGGGTCGTGGGCACCATCACCACCTTCACGCCGCGGCGGCGGAACCACGCCGCGACCGGAATCCAGGCATTGCGGGTGGGTTCCATCACCACCATCAACTCAGCCGGGTCACAGTCCAGGTCGGCCCACAGCCGCTCCAGGTCGGCGGTGCGGGAGAAGAACTTGCGTCCGCGCCACATCAGCATGCCGTCCGGGCCAGCCAGCGACGCCACGTGCGCCGCCCGGCAGGCCAGGTCGATTCCCAACGTCATCCCCACGTCCAGCTCCTCACTCTCGGTACCGCGCTTCGGTGATCTCGAGGAGGAGTCGGCTGAGCCCAGACATTCTGCAAGCAGGAGTCCCCAAGACGTGTGGGGCTCCAAGTTCCCGAATAGGGACACCGCTCACCATCGAGACCCTGCGGGAGCCTCTCAGTACAAAGGGATCACCATGTGTCCCAGCCGCTAGATCAGACCCCCGCAGGGATGCCAACCAACCTAAATGCCGCGTGGAGGACGGCTACGCTCGTCCGACTTTGCCGCCCTGAGGACGGCTACGCTCGTCCGGATCTCCCTCGGCCTGGGGAATGCCAGGATGGCGTGGTGACCCTGAGGCCGTCGTCTGACCTTGCCGCCGCGGAGTGGTTGACCGAGCATCCTCAACCCTGGCCGAGGCTTCCGCTTTTCGGCCCGCCAGTCTTCGGTGCGTACGCGCGGCTTCGTTTTCTGCCCGACCCAGTTGAACCTGACCAGGCCGAAGCTGATGGCGTGGTCGAGCAAGGTGAGCCTGTTCATGAGATCCATCTCTTGCGAGGGCTGGCCGAAGTCTTACAGCACTACACCACCACGCCTGATGATGCCTACCACTGCCCTTGGGAAGGAGTAGGCGATCTTCGTGGAGACACGCTCCGACTCCTCGTCGACCGCACATCTGGGGAAGAGCGGGAGATGCCCAGAAGTCGTCCAGCTTTCCCTGTGGAGGTGCTTGACGGAGCGATGGTCAGACATGAGCATCGCAACTACTACCTCTTCCAAGGGCCGGTAGCGGACTTGGGCGGCTGGGGCGCGGCCGACATGGCGCCCGGCATCCCAAGGCAGGACCTTGCTCCTGCCTTCGTGTGGCCGGCCGACCGTGCTTGGTGCATGGCGGCCGACGTCGATCCGCACTGGGCAGGCATCGGCGCGTCCGAAGACGTCGTGGCCGAACTGTTGAGCATCCCGGACCTCGACATAGTCGAGGCAGACCCATCACAGCAGCAGCCCTTCTACACCTGAGGGCACACGCACTCACATGCCGCGAGGCCCTCGAAGTGTTGTGCTGACCCTAGGGGTTAGGCACGCTCGCGCCGCGCGCCCCTGATGCCATTCCGAACCGCCAGACGTACGACGAAGTAGAGGATCGCGCCTGGGATGATCCACCAGATCAGGAGGACCACTTCGAGCCCCGTGACGTGCATGCATGGACCAGAGAGTGGCTGCGTGGCTCGACGTCCCGAAAACGCCGCCAGGGGGCTATCCGTAGTGGTACCGGCAGGCGGCGATCCGGACCTCATCGCCTACGACCTTGTAGAGGAGTCGGTGCTCTTCGGTGATGCGGCGCGACCAGTAGCCGGCGAAGTCGTGCTTGAGCGCCTCAGGCTTGCCGATCCCCTCGTTGCCGTTCCGCTGGATGTCCTTGAGCAGCAGGTTGATGCGCTTGAGGACCTTGCGGTCCTGCGACTGCCACCAGAGGTAGTCCTCCCACGCGTTCTCGTCCCAGACGAGCAGCACCCGCTCAGTCCGTCTCGAGCAGCTTGCGCGGCTGCCCCCGACCTGCCTCGAGGCGCTCCATGGCGTCCAGCAGCCGTCGGGCGTTGGCGGGTGAGCGCATGAGGTAGGCAGTCTCGCGCAACGATTCGTAGTCCGCCAGGGAGACGATGACGACCGGCTCGTGACCTGCGCGGGTGATCACGACCTCCTCGCGGTCGTCCGTCACGCTGTCCAGGACCTCTGCGTAGCGGGCTCGCGACTCGGTGTAGCTCATCGTCTTCATGTCAACCTCCTGTACAGGTAACTGTACGCTCACGGGCAGAACGCGTCAACGCCGGCTCTGGCTCCTACCGTCGTCGCGCCTTCTGGCCCTGCCGGTCGCATACATGAGCCGCAGCCATGGGGGGTTGGGCGTCCACCTCGACGACACTCAGGCGCCTGAACTCATCCGACACGTATCCGACACGCAGAGGAAGACTGTTGCGGCCTGCCCCAGCGTTTCCGCTGGTCAGGCCGTGAACGGTGATGGTGGACGTGAAGGGACTCGAACCCATGACCTCTCGCGTGTGAAGCGAACGCTCTAACCAACTGAGCTACACGTCCAGGCGCGCACATGCGCGACGCCGCACTTTATCGCGCCCCCGGGACGTTCGTGAAATCGCCGGTCAGGGGTCGAGCTGCTCGGCCACACGTCCGCACCAAGCGCTCAAGAGCAATGGCCATCACCGCAGCAGAGACCCACAGCTTCGCCATGCCGGCGATAGGTCGTCACGTGCCACTTCGGTGTCGTCCGCGAGGCAACTAGGCTGGTGACGTGGCGACCGCTCTCTATTTAGCATCAGCTGAGTCCCAGTCCGGCAAGTCGGCGCTCGCCGTCGGGCTCTTGGCCGAGCTCAGCGCGCGGGGAGGACGGGTCGGGGTCTTCCGGCCCATCGTCCTAGACCGCGAGCACGACCTGCTCATCGAGCTCCTCCACCCGCTCTCAACCTCTCCGGTCGGGCCCGAGGCGGCGATCGGGGTGACCTACGACGAGGTGCACCACGGCCGGGACGCCGCGATCAGCGAGGCGCTCGAGCGCTACCACTCGTTCGCGGCGAATCATGACACGGTGTTGGTCGTGGGGTCGGACTTCACCGGGGTGCCGGCCCCGACCGAGTTCTCCGTCAATGCGGCCATCGCCGCGCACCTGGGCGCCCCGATCATCCTCATCGTCCCCTGCGTTGGCCGGTCTGCGGAGGAGAGCGCTACGGCGGCCCAACTGACCGTTGAGGAGGCCCGCAGCCAGCACGCCGAGGTCGGTGCCGTCATCGCCAACCGCGCGTCCGAAGACCTGGTGGAGTCTCTCCAGAACGAGATCACTGCACGCGTTGCCGCGGAGGCGCAGACAGCTGGCGATCCGACCGTCCCCCACGTCTTCGTCGTCCCCTCCGATCCCCTGCTGAGCGCGCCGACCGTCCGCGATCTCATGGAGGCGGCCCACGGTCGTCTGTTGCTCGGTGACGAAGCGCTGCTCGACCGCGAAGTGATGAGCATGCTGGTGGCAGGTATGACGATGCCGCACGTCCTGGACCGTCTCACCGAAGGGTGTGTGCTGATCTGTCCCGGGGACCGCGAGGAGGTCCTGCTCTCGGCCATCATGGCGCACCGCTCCTCGACCTTCCCGTCCCTGGCTGGGTTGGTGCTCAACGGCGGCTTCCTGCCCACGCCACAGATCGGTCGGCTGATCGATGGCATCGGGGTGGAGCTGCCGATCATCACCTGCGAGGGCGGCACGATGAGCACCGCGATGGCGATGTATGAGGTGAAGGGCCGCATCGGAGCCCATTCCGCGCGCAAGATCGAGCGTGCCCGGGCACTGGTCCACACCCATGTCGACGTCGACCTGCTCCTGCCCACCGAGGCCGAACGCGCCGCCGGGACCCCGGCCAGCACCGCAGTGACTCCCCTGATGTTCGAGCACCGGCTCACGGCCAGGGCGCGCGCCAGCGAGTCGCACATCGTGCTGCCCGAAGGCCTGGAGCCGCGGATCCTCCGCGCCGCCGACACCCTCCTCGCGCGCAGGGTGGCACGCCTGACGTTGCTAGGACCGGAGAAGGAGGTCCGGGACCGGGCCGCGTCCCTGGGGTTGCAGCTGGACGGGGCCCAGGTCATCGACCCCCAGACGAGTCCGCTGCGGGAGGACTTTGCGCTGGAGTACTCCCGCCTCCGCGCCCACAAGGGCATCACCCCCCAGTTGGCCTGGGACCTGGTCACCGACCCGGCCTACTTCGGGACGCTGATGGTGCACCGCGGGCAGGCCGACGGCATGGTGTCCGGCTCGATCAACTCGACGGCGCACACGGTCCGTCCGGCGCTGGAGATCATCCGCACCGCACCCGGTACGTCCGTGGTCTCCAGCGTCTTCTTCATGTGCCTGGCCGACCGCGTGCTCGTCTACGGCGACTGCGCGATCAACCCCGACCCCACCGCTGAGGAGCTGGCCGACATCGCGATCTCCTCTGCGCGCACCGCCGCGCAGTTCGGCGTCCAGCCGCGAGTGGCGATGCTGAGCTATTCGACGGGCGCGTCCGGCTCTGGGGCCGACGTCGACAAGGTCCGTGCGGCCACCGCGTTGGTGCGCGAGCGCCAGCCTGACCTCCTCGTCGAGGGCCCGATCCAGTATGACGCCGCCGTCGACCCCTCGGTGGCCGCCACCAAGCTCAAGGGATCGCCCGTCGCCGGCCGGGCCACCGTGCTGATCTTCCCGGACCTCAATACCGGCAACAACACCTACAAGGCCGTGCAGCGCAGCGCCGCGGCGGTCGCCATCGGCCCGGTCCTGCAGGGCCTGAACGCACCCGTTAACGACCTCTCTCGAGGAGCCACCGTGCGCGACATCATCAACACGGTGGCGATCACCGCCATCCAGGCCCAAGGCTGACACCATGACGACCACCCCGCCCAGCGTGCCGCCAGCACGCCCTGAGCAGCCCCGACGCGTCTTAGTCATCAATGCTGGATCATCGTCGCTGAAGTATCAGCTCCTCGATCCTGCGACCGGCCACGCGGACGCCACCGGCCTGATCGAGCGGATCGGACTGCCCACGGGCGCCGCACGCCATACCGTCGACGGCCAGCGGCGCGCGCGTGTGCTGACGGTGCCAGACCACGTCGCGGCCATGCAGCTCCTGCGGGAGGCGTTCGACGAGCACGGCCCTGATCTGGGCGGGGTCGAGCTGATCGCGATCGGGCACCGCGTCGTCCATGGGGGCGCCTCCTTCAGCGCCTCGACCCTCATCACCGAGTCGGTCCTGGAGACGGTCCGTCGGCTGGTCCCCCTCGCGCCCCTGCACAACCCTGGAAACCTGCAGGGCATCACCGTTGCGCAGCAGGCCTTCCCCGAGGTGCCCCAGGTTGCGGTCTTCGACACCGCCTTCCACCACGCGATGCCCGCGGAGGCGGCGACCTATGCCGTGCCCCGGCAGTGGCGGGAAGAGCACCACGTGCGCCGCTACGGCTTCCACGGCACCAGCCACGCCTACGTCTCGCGCCGTGTCGCCGCCCTGCTCGAACGCCCGCTCGAGGACGTCAAGTCGATCGTCCTGCACCTGGGCAACGGCGCGAGCGCCTCAGCTATCGACGGGGGTCGCTCGGTGGACACCTCAATGGGGCTGAGCCCTCTGGAGGGACTGGTCATGGGCACCCGGCCCGGTGACCTCGACCCCGGACTCGGCGGTCACCTGACGCGCGTCGCAGGCCTCAGCCTGGACGACTACGAGCGGGCCCTGTCCAAGGAGTCTGGCCTGCTGGCCCTCGCCGGGTCCGCAGACTTTCGTGACGTGAGCCTGCGTCGCGACGCTGGCGACCCGGACGCAGAGCTCGCCTTCGACGTGGTCGTCCACCGCCTGCTGAAATATGTCGGCGCGTATGCGGCCGTGCTGGGTGGCCTGGACGCGATCGCCTTCACCGCCGGGATCGGGGAGAACAGTCCGCAGCTGCGTGCAGCCGTCGTCGATCGACTCTCCGGCTTCGGGATCCAGCTCGACCCAGCCGCCAATGCGGCCGTCGACGGCGAGACCCGGATCAGCACCGAGGCCAGCTCGGTAGCGGTGCTGGTGATCCCCACCAATGAGGAGTGGGAGATCGCCCGCGAGGCCGCCGCGGTGATCGCCGGGACGAAGCCGGCTAGCTGACGCGGCCAGCAGCTCTGCTGGGCAACGCCACGAGAAATGCCGGTGCCCGCAGTCCCTCCTGGTCGAACGCGCGCGCGACCTGCTGGGCGACCGACTCGGTGTCGTCGCGGCGAACCAGCGCGATCGCCGAGCCGCCGAAGCCGCCACCGGTCATCCGCGCACCCGACGCGCCCGCACCGAGGGCCGCCGCGACCGCCACGTCGAGCTCACGCGCTGAGACTTCGTAGTCGTCGCGCAGGGAAACGTGGGAAGCAGTCATGAGCGTGCCGACCCTGTCGACATTCTGCTCTGCGAGCGCGGCGACCAGATCCAGCACGCGCTCGTTCTCAGTGACGACGTGCCGCACCCGCCGCAACGCCACCGGATCGCTCGACAGCGCCTGGACCAGCGCGGGGTCCTCGAGCCGGGCTGGGGTGATCTCCCGCAAGGAGACGACACCCAGCGCCTCGCTGGCCCACTCACAGGTGGTCCGCCGCGCGGCATACTGCCCGTCGGCCAGCGAGTGCTGCGCGCGCGTGTCGATCACCAGGACCTCATAGGCGGGCAACGTCCAGGCGACCGGCACCGCCGTCGCGTCGCGACAGTCGAGCAGGAGGAGGTGCTCCTCGACCGCCCGCATCGAGACCGTCTGGTCCATGCCGCCGGTCGCGGCGCCGGCAAACTCGTTCTCGGCGCGCACGCACGCCGCCGCGACCTGCGCGTCTGAGAGTGCGCCGAGGCCGGGCACCAGGTCGCGAGCCGCCACCCCGATCGAGCAGGACAGCGCGGCCGAGGAGGAGAGGCCGGCCCCCAGCGGCACCCGTCCGTCCACGACGATATCCATCCCCAGGCTCGCCGACCCGACCTGCTCTGCCAGGACCGCGAGCACGCCGGCCACATAGGGGGTCCACCCGCTCGGATGCCCAAGCGAGATCTGGTCGATCGCACCTTCCCAACCGGTCGATTTCTGCTTCGACCGGATCCGCAGGATGCCGTCGCCGCGCCTGGCAACCGCGGCATAGGTGCGGTGCGGCAACGCGAGCGGCAGGCAGAATCCGTCGTTGTAGTCGGTGTGCTCCCCGATCAGGTTGACCCGGCCGGGCGCGGCCCACACCCCCTCAGGGGACGCGCTGAACTCACGGTGAAAGTGGCGGGCCAGGTCGTCAGCCACCTCTGCATCGTCGGCAGGATCCAACCAGGTCAGGCTCATCGTCAGGTCCCCTCGAGATGGATGAGGTGGGAGTGCTCGGGCAGAAGTAGCAGCATAGGCAGTCCGACCTCCTCGAGCACCCTGCCGGTCAGCACGATCCCCTCACGTGCCCAGGGCACGACGCCTTTTCCCTGCACGGCCAGCTCTTGCCCCGGGGTCGGGACGGTCGCGCGGTAGCGCCGGTCGGGGGCGAGCCCCGGCAACCGGATCCGGCCGGGTCCGGTGGTGTGCGCTCGGGCGAGGGCAACGACGGAGTAGAGCGCCTCGCCCCGATCAGTGGCCACCACCCCGTGCACCCGGACAGCCTCGTCGTGGTGATCTGCGTTGACGACCGTCCCGGTATGGAGCAGCTCTCGATGCGCCTTGTGGAAGGCCACCCAAGCGGTCAGCTCGGCGAGCTCCCCACCGCTAGCGCGGGTGAGGTCCCACTCGATCCCCAGGTGTCCCCAGATGGCGGTCTCACCCCGGAAGGCGAGGTCGTGCCGCCGACCCGTCGTATGCGCCGGTGAGGACCCGATGTGGGTGCCGACCCAGGCCGGGGGCAGCAGCGCAAAGGTCCACCGCTGGATCTGTTGGCGTTCGAGGGGGTCGATGCAGTCGGAGGCCCAGACCCGCACGCACCGGTCCATCACGCCCAGGTCAACCCGCCCGCCTCCGCCGGCGCAGGACTCGATCTCCAGCCCGGGGTGAGCGGCGATCAGCTCATCCATCAGGCGGTAGGCCGCCAGCGTGTGCGCATGCACCCCGGCCTCACCCCCCGGGGTGTGCCCAGCGTCGTTGAGGTAGCGGTTGTGGTCCCACTTCAGGTAGGCGATTTCATGCTGGGCCAGCAGGTCGAGCAGTTGGCCACGGACGTAGGCGTAGGCACCGGCGTGGCCCAGGTCGAGCACCTGCTGTTGTCGGGAGTCAAGTCCACGACGACCCCCGGCGCTGAAGAGCCACTCCGGGTGCGCCCGGGCCAGGTCGGAGTCGAGACTGACCATCTCCGGCTCCACCCACAAGCCGAACTCCATCCCGAGCCCGTGGACGTGCCGGATCAAGGGCGCGAGCCCATCGGGCCAGACGTCGGGCGAGACGGTCCAATCCCCCAGGCTCGTGGTGTCGTCGCGACGGCCGCCGAACCAGCCGTCGTCGAGCACGAAGCGCTCCACCCCGATGCCGGCACCGACGTCGGCCAGGGCGGTCAACCGTTGGAGCGACTGGTCGAAGTAGACCGCCTCCCAGGTATTCAGCGTCACCGGCCTTGGGCGACGCGGCGCGTGCGGTCGTGATCGCAGCCAGGCATGGAAGCGCCCGGTGACCTCGTCCAACCCGGTGCCGTGTGCGGCATACAGCCACGGCGTCGTGTAGGACTCCTCCGCCGCGAGCCGGACCTCACCGTGCTCCAGCGCCTCTCCGGACCCGAGCAGGCGGGCGCCGTTGTGGAGACGCTCGGCATACGTCTGCTGGTTGCCGCTCCAGCCGAGGTGCAGCGCCCAGACCTGGCCGGACCGGCTGCCGAAGCCCGGCTCGCCCGCGCACAGCAGGTGGACGGCGTCCAGCCCCGTGCGTCCCGTGCGCACCTCGCGCGAGTGCACCCCGGCGCCGAATGGTTGACGTTGGGGTATCCGCTCATAGGTGTGGCGGCCGGTGAAGTCCAGCAGCTCAACGGCGCGTTCCGGGACGGGCAGGGTATGGCGGACTGCGCCGACCTCGTAGGGCTCGCCGCCGGTGCTCGTCAGGGTGGAGCGCAGGCGAAGGAGCCCGCCCGGATGCAACTCCAGCTCGAGGGCGAGGGTGAGGTCCGCCCTGGGGTCGGTCGCGTGCGCGACCACCCGCTGCGTGCCCTCGGCCATCGTGGTGACCTGAGGGTCGGTCTCCGTGCGGAAGGCCGGTGACCAGTCACGCCCGGCACGCGAGCCTTCGACGCCGGGGCGACCGATCCAGGCTCGGGCGTGCTCAGGCAGGATGCTGACCTGGTCGGCGACGTCGAAGGGACTGTCCACGAACGCCGCCCGGCCTGCGGTGGCGAGCGCGTCCAGGTCGGTCTCGGACAGGTCGCCCAGGTCGGCGCCCCAGTGGCGGACCACGGGAAGGCGCCGCTGCGAGCACTCAAGGATGACGCAGACCCCCGCTGCCCGCAGGTGCAGCAGGCTCATGTCGCTGCCCTCCCGACGTGCCGCATCGGCTGCCACAGGAGCAACAGGAAGACCGAGCACACCGCGAACGCACACCAGAAGACGGCGAGGATGCCCCACTGCTGCCCGACCCAGCCTCCGAGCAGCACGCCGATACTCATCCCGCCCAGGCTGCCGAGGAAGTAGACGCTGGTGACACGGCCTAGCAGTTCGTCAGGCACTGCACGCTGGCGCACGGTGGTGGAGGTCGTGCTCCAGATCACCGCGTGCACGCCGAAGAGGAACAGGATCGTGCCCGCGACCCAGGGCGAGCGGGTCAGAGCCAGGGCAGCGTGCGAGCAGGTCTCCAGGATGAGCCCGGCCCTCAGCAGCGTCGTGTAGGAGAAGCGCCGCTCCAGCCGCCCGAAGAAGACCGATCCCAGGAGCCCACCGATGGCAGCCACGCCCATCAGAATGCCAAAGCCCACATCCCCCAGCCCGAGGATCTCCTGCGCGTAGAGGACATAGATCCCGAAACTGGCGCCGTAGGTGATGTTGAAGAGCGTGATCGTCCACGCGAGGGTGCGCATCGGCGGGTCGCGCCACAGCCACGCCATGCCCTCGCGGGTCGCGGACCACAGGCTCGGCGCGGGCGCGACCTGGGCCGAGGGGCTGGACACTGCCGCATGCCGACGCAGCCTCATCAGGAGCAAGACCCCCAGAGCGCACAGGATCGCATTGGCTCCGAAGGCGACCCACGAGGCAATCGCGAAGAGAGCGGCGCCCACCGGTGGTCCGGCGAGCTGGTTGGTCACCATGACGGTGCCCATCAGCCGGGAGTTGGCTTGACCCAGACGCGCTCGAGGCACGATCTGGACCAGCAGCGTCGAACCGGCGTTGTCCGCGAATGTTTCGGCCGTGCCAAGCAGGAAGAAGGTCACATAGATCGTGACCAGGCCCACGTCCTGGACAGCCAGCATGATCGCAAAGATCCCCACGACGACTACCCGCAGCGCGTCGGCGAGCATGACCAGCCGGACTCGGTCGACCCGGTCGACCACGGCCCCGGCGAGCACCCCGAAGACCAACCACGGCAATCGCTGGGCGAATACCGCGAAAGACACCGCGAGCGGGTCGCGCGTCACCCCGGCCACCAGAAGCGGCCCGGCGGTTAGCAACAACCCGTCGCCGAGGTTCGTGACCGTCATCGAGCCAAACAGCCACCGGAACGACGGCCCGAGCGCGGGCGGGAAGACGCGGCGGAGCACCATCCCGGCCGCGTGATCAGAGTCCGGGACGGCTAGACCTCACCCTCGAAGAGCCCGAGCTCGTTGCCGTCAGCGTCACGGAAGATCGCCCACCAGCTGTTCTCCGAGATCGGCGACCGGCCCATGACCACCTCGCCGCCGAGCTCGGTCACCTTGGCGAGAGTGTCGTCGATGGAGTCGACCTCGACATACGCTCGCGGCTGGGTGAACGTCTCCTCGCGAGGCGCCAGTCCCCCACCGCTCACCTGGTTGGGAGCCTGCCACATGGGGTAGCCCTCAAAACCGGGGATCTCGTTGATCTGCCAGCCGAAGAGCGAGCCGTAGAAGCTGGTCGCGCTCGACATGTCGCGGACCGGAATGTCGACGTGGGTGATGTCTCCGTGAGCCATGCGGAGAGTCTGGCACGAGCAGGTCCATCGGTGGGCAAAATGACTATCCCGGCACCTGGGGTTGCCCGCTCCCCTGCCCGGGCAGTCAGACGACGATCCGCAGGGGCTCCTCGAGGACGCGAACCACGTCCCTCAGGAAGTTTGCGCCGGTCGCGCCATCGATGACGCGATGGTCAACGGTGAGAGTCAGG
Source organism: Ornithinimicrobium sp. (assembly GCF_030537745.1). GTDB lineage: Bacteria > Actinomycetota > Actinomycetes > Actinomycetales > Dermatophilaceae > Ornithinicoccus. The sequence goes on from NZ_JAUNVI010000062.1 coordinate 12,179, forward strand.
CGCATGGTCGTCGTGACCGTGACCTCCCCGTCCTTGACGACGGGGGTCTCCACGGACGCGCCGACCGCGAGGATCGCCGCCTCGGGCGGGTTGATCACAGCGGTGAACTCGCTGATCCCGAACATACCGAGGTTGCTGATCGTGAAGGTGCCGCCCGAGAACTCGTCGGGGGTCAGCCGACCAGCCCGCGCGCGATCACCGAGCTCGCGCGCCTCGGCCCCGATCTCGCGGGCTGTCTTGCGGTCGGCGTCGCGGATGACCGGGACCATCAGACCGTCGTCGATGGCCACCGCGATCCCGATGTTGACGTGACCCCTGCGCACGATGTGATCGCCGCCCCAGGAGGCGTTGATCTCTGGATGCGCCCGCAAGACCACGGCGCAGGCTCGGACGAGCAGGTCGGTGACGGTGACCTTCACGCCGTCACCGGCCAGTTGCTCGTTGACCTCCGCTCGGAAGCGCATCAGTGGTTCGACGTCGACGACCACGGTGAGGTAGAAGTGCGGCGCGGCTGCGCTTTCGGTGAGGCGAGCGGCAGTGATCCGCCGGATCGAGGTGAGCGGCAGTTTCTCGTCGTCCTCGCTCGCCGGCACGAAGCTGACGGTAGGTGCCGTCTGTGCAGAGGGTGCGCCCTGAGGCGCCTGGGTTGGTTCGGCCTGCTGGCTGGGCGGAGCCGGCGACTCCGGCTGGGCCGGGGCGTTGGTGCGCTCGAGGTCTTCAAGGTCGGCCCGGATAATCCGCCCGCTCGGGCCGGTGCCGTGGACCGTGGTCAGGTCGATCCCGCGCTCGCGGGCGAGGGAGCGCACCAGCGGCGTCGCCCTCACCCGGGCGTCTGGGTGAGGGGACTTGGGCGGGGAGTCCGAGGCGGCGGCGACTGACTCCTCAGTCGGCGCAGCGGCGGCCCCGCCAGAGTCACCCGGTTCCCCGATGACCGCGACTGGCTCGCCGATGGACACGGTGGTGCCTTCGGCGACGAGGATCTTGGTGAGGATCCCGTCGTCGTAAGCCTCGAGGTCCATCGTCGACTTGTCGGTCTCGATCTCGGCGAGGATGTCACCCCGGCTGACCTCGTCGCCCTCCTTCTTGAGCCAGTGCGAGAGGACCCCCTCGGTCATGGTGTCGGAGAGGCGGGGCATGAGGACGTCAGGCATGGCGCGCTTCCTAGCGGGAGAACCGGGTGGAGTCGAGAACCTCGTTGATGACCTTGGTCAGGTCCTTGGCGTCGGGGAGTGCAGCATTCTCCAGCGGCTTGGCATACGGCAACGGGATCTCTGCCGCGGCCACCCGCCGCACCGGGGCGTCGAGATAGTCGAAGGCACCCTCCTGGATCGTCGCCGCGATCTCGGCCCCGATGCCGTAGGTGAGCCAGTCATCCTCGAGCACGACGGCACGCGTGGTCTTGCGCACCGACGCGCAGACGGTCTCCCGGTCAAGGGGCCGCAGGCTGCACAGATCGATGACCTCGATCGAGACGCCCCGCTCCTCGAACTGGCGGGCCACCTCGAGCGCGACGAGGGTGGCGCGAGAGTAGCTGACGACGGTCAGGTCGGTGCCCGGCTTGGCCACGGCGGCCTTACCGATCTCGCCGACCTGCTCACCGTCTGGGACCTCGCCCTTGGTGTTGTAGAGCGCGAGGTTTTCCAGGAACAGGACCGGGTCGTCGTCACGGATCGAGGCGGTGAGCAGCGCCTTGGCATCCGCGGGATTGGACGGTGCGACGACCTTGAGCCCGGGGATGTGGGCATACCAGACCTCGAGGTTCTGCGAGTGGGTGGCGGCCAACTGCTGGCCGCCCCCGCCTGGAGTGCGGATCACCATGGGCACTGACACCTGGCCGCCGAACATCGCGTAGATCTTGGCCGCATGGTTGACGATCTGGTCGATCGCGAGCAACGTGAAGTTGATCGTCATGACCTCGACCACCGGGCGCATGCCGAGCATGGCCATGCCGACCCCGGCGCCGATGAACCCCTCCTCAGCGATCGGGGTGTCCCGCACCCGCGTCTCCCCGAACTCTGCAAGCAGGCCGGCGGTGATCTTGTAGGAGCCCTCGAAGACCCCGATCTCCTCACCGAG
>NZ_JAUNVI010000063.1 GCF_030537745.1 Ornithinimicrobium sp.
GACCCGATGGGGTCGTTGCCTCAAGACCCGGCGTGGGCCAGCGGAGGCGGACACGTCGCGCTGCCTTCGGCGGTGTCGCGGCAGCGGTCGCCGTCGCGGTGCTGGCCAGCGCGTTCCTTCCCGGCGATGGCACCCCGTCCCCTTCCCCAGGCACGCCAGTCTCCACCACCACCCAGACGGCGACCTCCCCCGCCTGGAGAGTGGCTCCGGACGGCACCCTGTATGCCATCGCGCCCTCGCTGGGCACCGAGGCGAGCCTCCCGAGCGCGGCATGCGGGCTAGGTCGCCCGCTCGAAAAAATCGACCCAACCGCCACTCGGCGCGAACTCGCTGACCTGGTGGCCAACGACCCCAGCTGGCCCTCCCGCCTCCCGGTCGCCGTCTTCCTTGAAGCGGTCGACGCCCCGGCTTACGCCGACGCATCGACGTTCCAGCCCGTGTTCGCGCGACTCGACGGCAGCCTCGTCACAACGGGCATCCGCCTGGGCTTGGTGAAGGATGCCGGTGGAAATCAGGCGGTGCCGCTGTTGACCGGTTCGCTGTCTGACCGCAGTGTGGCCTTTGCCCAACCGAGCAAGGTCGTCGTGATCGAGCTGGTCACCGGATCGGTAACCAGCTACCCCGTCCCGTCTCAAACGATCGAGCGGGTGCGGTGGGTCGGGTCCGCGGTCGTCGCCAGTGGAGACGACGGGGCTTGGGAGATCGACACGGCAGCCCCGGCGCCGACCGCGAACCAACTCCCCCCCGGCTATACCGGGGCCAAGGACGTGATCGGGGTGGAGGAGAACGAGCGTCCTTCGGTCACGAGGTGGGAGCGGGGGGACTGAAGAAGACCACTGCGGCGGTGAGGGCACCAGTGCTCCAGCCGTACGGTCAGACCTTCTCCTCGGACGTGATGGCGGCATCCGCGGTCTTCCTCACCGACGCTCTGAGCGCGGACGGCGGCGTGGCTCCATACCAGGGCCTTCTCTCGGTGCCGCTCTCCGACCCCAGCGGACGACGGCTGCTGGTGATGGGTGAGTCACCCGCCCGGAACAAGGGGTGCTGCCAGGTCGTCGGCTTCTCCGAGCAGCGCATCCCCCTCTATACGAACGCTACGGCCGCGGGAGTGTGGTTGCTGCAGTGGAACCCCGAGAGCGGAGTCGTGAGCCGGGTGGTGCTGCTCCAAGCCAACCCGGCCGTGCCGCCGGTACTCAGCTTCACCGTCGACACTGGGAGCTAGCCCCGCGTCGGTCTCGGCTTCATCGAGGACCTTGACGTGCGACCGATGGATGGGGTGCGGGTCGTCCAGTTGACCCCTCCGTGGTGGTTCGAGACGTCGGCGGGGGCGTGCGGTATGCGGGGTTTGAAGACGTGGATGGCAACACCTGGACCGTGCAAGAGATGGCGTGGCGCACCGGTGACACGTTCTGACGGGGCGGGTGGAACAGTGCCCGTGCGCCGTCCGACCCCATCCAGGGCCATGGGTCGCTACGAACCCCTGTCGACCACAACTGACGAAGGAGACAAGATGACCCTCTCGAAGATCGGATTGGTGAGCGGAGGCGTGGCTGCGCTCCTTGCGCTGACCGCCTGTGGCACGTCTGGGAGCAACGAGCAAGGTCCCGCGCCAGCTCCATCGACCTCGACGTCAGCCCAGCCATCCTCGGCCACCTCGCCGCCGGAGGAGACGAGTTCGACCACTGGTCAGACGGTGTCCATCACGATCGAAGATTTCAAGTATGAGACGCCCGCGACAGTTGCTCCCGGAGCGACAGTGACGGTCACGAACAACGACTCTGCCTCCCACACAGTCACCTCTGATGACGGGGAGGCGTTCGACGTCACCGTTCCCGGCAACGGGAGCGTGACATTCACCGCTCCGAGCAAGCCAGGCACCTTTGCCTTCCACTGCACCTTCCACGGGAACATGCAAGGAACCTTGGTCGTGAAGACATGAACGTCGCTTTCCGTCTCCTCGTTGCTGCGGCCCTAGTTGTCGACGCAGTTGTCCACGTCCATCTCGCGGCTAATTATCAACTGGCAGCCCCAGGCGGGATCGGTGCCGGGAACATCTTCAGGATCCAAGCAGCGATTGCCGTACTTGCCGCCATCTACGTCTTGGCGCGAGGCTCCCGCAGAGCATTCATCGTTGCCGGACTCGTCACCGTGTCGGCGTTCGCGGCCGTCATGGTCTACCGCTATATCGACATCCCCGCTATCGGACCGATCCCGGCCATGTACGAGCCCATCTGGTTTGCCGAAAAGACCCTTAGCGCGGTCGCCGAAGCGGCTGGCACGGTCCTGGCCGGTCTAGCCGTGGTGACGGCGACCCGGCCACGACGACCGGCTCGGCCCACGACAGTCGAATTGAGTCCCAGCGAGGCCGACGCATCCACGCTCAAGGACGAGCCGCCTGCGGTGGACAGTAGGGTCGGATTTGCGCACTGGGCCAACTGAGCGCCCCGCGTGTCCAGCCTCGTCGGGGCTGTCGGTCGCCGGAAATGCTCAGCCGATCATCCTGACCAACACCGCCGCCGCGGCCGCCCGGTTGTCAACGTCTAGCGCGCAGAAGACTTGCTGGCAGTGCTTCTTGACCGTGCCGAGGCTGATGTCCAGGGTGGAGGCGATTCGCTGGTTGCTCTGTCCTTGCGCCAGCAACAGTGCCACCTCGCTCTGGCGCGGCGTGAGTCCTTGCTCGACGAGGGTTGCGCGATCCACGGGCTGCTGACCGTGAACGTCGTCGACCCGAAGGAAGACCGTGTGAGGCCCCAGCCACCCCCGCACCACGAAGGCGGTGACCGGGCCGACAGACGTCTCTAGCGTCCGCGGCTCCGTCGGCGGGAGCGGCCCTCCGACCGGCCAGGCGGGGTCGAACTCCAAGAGACTGGTCAGGGGCGCCGGGAGGGGCTCACTCTCACGGCATCCCTCGGCGATTGCGGTCGCACCTTCGACTGCCATCACGCGGTGGTTGTGGTCGACGCTGATGACCTCCCACCCGGCCCCGCGCAACCCCTGTCTGACAGCCGAAACCTCACCCAGGACGTGCAACCGGTGCGCTATATGCCCACCTACCAGCCCCAGCACCGCCCGGTCACGGTCGGTGAAGGACTCACGGCTATTGAGCACCAGCCCACCGACCACCCCGGGCGGGCTGGGGATGCGGATGCCAAGTTGGTCCCAAACCCCGAGGGGGGCGTAGAACTCCTGGAAGAACGACGAGGACCGCCATACGCCAGCGTCGGTGACGTCGCCCCAGGTGAGCGGGCGGGTGTCAGCGGTCCGCCGGAAGTGTTCGGCGAGCGGGTTCTCCCGCCATCTCCGCGCCAGCATTGGTTGGAAGTGGTCAAGCTCCGCGCGCCCCGGTGAAGGATGGATGCTCGCGTGCACCTGATCGGGGGCGACCCAATTGAAGGACGTCGAATCGCACGGCACCAGGTCGAGCAGTCCGAGATGGGTAATTGCCTGGACCTCATCGGTGTCACCCGCCGCGTGCACCCTCTCCACGAAGGCCCACACGCGAGCCAGATCCGCGTCGTCGACGGCACTGGTCATCCCTTCAGGGTACTCACGGCTACCACCAACGGACCATTGCCGACGCCCCGATAGCACGGCAGCATTCTTACTATGAGGAATGGTGTGTTCGGCTTCTTGATCGTCGGGGCGGTCCTGCTGTCGGGGTGCGGAGGTGGCGAGGGAGCTGCCGACCCCGGAGCGGAGCCCTCGAGCAGTGCTACACACGAGGAGATGATGACCGGGGAGTCGCCTGACGCATCGACGCCCGTGGCTCAGTCCACCGCCTCCGAGTCGACTGATGGCGGGAGCGTGCCCGTGGCCGGTGAACCCTGTGCGCTACTCGATCCGGCATACCTCAATGACTTGATGCAGGGCGAGAAAACCATGCTGGGCACGCCCTACGAGTTCCAGGAGCCGTTGCGCCGGGGCCCTCGTCCCTCGTGTGCCTGGGAGGAGGGGTCCACCGGCCTCAAGCTGCGACTCACTCTCGAATCTGCTGCCACATCTCTCATCGACGACCACAGCGGGCGTGCCTACAACATCGACGTCGAACCGGTGGCGGTGCCCCAGAACGGACCGGGCACCTCCGCCGTGTTGCTTACCGACCCCGCCTTCGCGGCCGCCAGCGACGACAACTTCGCCTACGGATACTTCTTCGTCGCGGACGAGGTGACCGTGTTCGTGGAATCGGTCGGCCTCGACCTTGGAGCAGAGAAACTGCGAGCGATGGCCGACGAAGCAGCCGACCGGATCGCCGACGGCTAGGCGATGATGACACCGGGCTAGGAGGTCTACGCGAAACGGGACGGGCGACGCCGTTTCTGGGAAGCCTAGCTGGGCAAGATCCTGCGGCTCCTGGCACCGATCTCCTGCAGGGCACCCACGGTATAGGTGAGCTGAAGAGCCCCACTGATGAGCTCTAGCCAACTGACCATCTGGTCGCGGGCGACGAACAAGCCGCAGAGGTGTCACAGTAAATTCCTTACACGTGGCAGCCGTGAGGCGCACGGCATCCACCGCGCACCCCTGCCCGCACACCCGAGACGGAACAAGGCCATGGCAACGTCCCCGACATCGACCGGACCACCGTCGCGCCTCGGCATGCTGGCGAGCAGGCATCGCGGCGTCGTCGGGGGCTTGGCGTCTCTCGGAGCAACGGCTCTGGCAGTAACTTTTCTTGTCGTGGTGCCGGAGAAGGCGGGGGACGTCCGGGCGCTCCAGTCCTGGTTGATCCACTACGCGCATTCAGGGTGCTGGGCACTGCTAACGTTCGCCGCCGCCGGGTGGGCGCTGCGGGCGCCTAGACAGGTGGTGAGGTGGGCTGCGGTCGGAGCATTGGCTGCCTACACCGCATTTTTTGCAGCGTTGACTCTGTGAGGGAGAGCAGGCCTAGCCTCACCACGCCAGCCATCGCCGCCCTCACAGGGGACGTGAAGAAACTGTCGGTGGGACTCAAGACGTCGTGGCTGTCCCGAATGTGCGCCACCGTCCTTCGGAGACCACCTCTATGGAGCCGTCGACGACCTTGATGGCCGTCTGCTCGTCGATCGCGTAGGCCGGGACGCCAAGGTCCGCTGCCCACTTCTCCGCCTCCGCGATGGTGTTCTGCGCAAAGGCGTCAAGGTGCGGGAAAATCGAGAAGTCGACGAATCCTAGGGTGCGGTCGTCCGGCGCGGATGGCCACTGGACGAATTGCGCACCGATGCGGGGAGTCATGACCATGCTCCCGGCGCTGACTCCCACCCAGACCGTGTTGTCCAGGGAGGGCAGGAGGTCCGCGAGCCCGGACTGCCGCATCCAGTGACACAGGTATGTCGCATCGCCGCCGTCGACGAGCAGGGCGTCAGCCTGCTCAACCCATGGCACCCAGCGACCCTCTCCAATGCTAGGCAGCGCAGTGAGCTCCAACATTCCCAACGACTTCCAGCCCAATTCGCTCATGGGTGCGGGGGTGTGGCCGGCGATGAAGCGCCAGGCCGACTCAGGCGTGCACAGGGGGTGCCCGTACTGAGCGGTGGGGATGCAGAGAGCGTGCGAGTCGGCGATTGGTTTGCCCAGCAGGTCAACCAGCGCGTCATGAATAGTGCGGTTCCTCACACCGCCGGAGGTGAGAAGAAGTTTCATCGCGCCTCCAGTCTGGCGTGTGTGGTGCAGGTCGCCGTGACTCAAGCCTCGGCGTTGAGGGCGGTGGTCTCCGTATCAGGCTCCGACCGTTTAGTCCAGATCTTCCAGAGTCCGTAAAGAGCGACTGCTGCCCAGATGACTTCTAAGATGAACAGGCCCGGGTTGAACGGACGGATCGCCGTATAAGTGAAGCCGATGGCGCCAAGGAAATTCAAGGACTGATAGAACGGGGAGGTCGAGCCGACCAGACCAAAATTGAGTGCGCCATACGCCACCACGAAAAAGACGCCGGCGACGATGCCAATTCCATACGAATAAACCATCTTCTACATCCCTTTCCGTGGAGTGGTTATCTCAGGCAGGCGCGTCTGACTCAACTCGTGCTTTCCTTCTGCTGAACCAGATCTTCATGATTCCAAAAAGACCCAGGAGTGACCAGATCAGCTCGGTCCAAAAAACACCGATATTGAACGGATCGGCAGCAGACGCGGTGAGGAAGCCCGCGCCGACAAAGTTGAGGACCTGGTAGGTGTAATGGTCCGGGGTCAGCTTGCCGAGGTTCAGCAGGGCGAACGCCGCGAGCAGCGCAACCGAGGCAATGAGTCCAAACACCACCATGGGTGACATGTGTGCCTGTCCTTCCTACTCTTCAGACTGAGCGGACCATGATCTTGGCGGCCAGCAAGTGCGCGGTTGGAAGTCTACTGCCCCTCGCGTGGGGCCTTGGTTGCCCGCACCGCAGGGACTCGACCCCAGCCTCCGCAAGTGCGCGCCAGGTCCCAACCCACCTGAGCTAGGAGAAGCCCTGCGCGGTAGCCTAAAGACACTCTGCCGACGCAGTGAGCCATCCGCATGAGAGGGAGCACGCCATGAGGGGAGACGAGCGTTCTCCGGCCCTGCTGGCGGGTGTCGACTTCCGGGGTACGACGAACGCGACGGAACGGGTCTCTGAGCACATCAAGCCAGGGAAGCAGCGCGCCCCATTCGCGCGCTACATACGCATCAATCTCCCGCGCACCGTCCGGCTGACTCTCCTGGCAGTCGTGGCATTCATTGGCGTTGCTGCCGCGGTGACCGCGCTCGGTGACATCGAACCGTTTCCCTTCGCCGACCCGATCCTGTGGACGATCGGCGGAGCCGCACTGGTCTTCGTGGTCGTCGGACTCGCGACGTCGGCCCGGCTCTGGGCCTGGGGCACCGCAATTGCGGGTGCTGCCATCCTCACCTATCTCCTCGGTCTCGCTGGCACCCCACCGTATGTCTGGAACGGCGCCAGCATCCCGCAGGCGGCCATGTGGAACCTGGTCTTGCTTTTATCGTTAGCCTATCTGGTCCTGGTCGCAGCGTTGCGTTACGGCATGATCGTCGCGGCGCCGGACAACCAGAACTTCATGGACTAAAAGGAGCTCCGGCATGGATCTAGGATTTCCCTGGTGGCTCCGCGTGGAGCACTTCCTCAACATCATCTTCATCTCCTTCCTGGTCCGCTCAGGGATCGAGATTCTGGGCACCTACCCCAAGTTGTACCGCTCGCAGCACAACGTCTCGGGCACGTCCTGGGCTCAGTTCACTATCCAGGAGCAGCCGAAGCACAAGTACTACACGGTCGGTGGTGAGTATGACGACTACTCGCCCCGGATCTCGATGCCCGGCCGGGGGCTGCTGGGTCTGGGCCGCTACTGGCACTTCATCACCGTCACGGGATTCGTCGCCAGTTGGGTGATCTACTTCGTACTGCTGATCGCCACGGGACAGTGGCGACGCTACGTCCCCACGTCGCTGGACGTCTTCGTGCAGGCTGGCAATGACATGCTCTCCTACCTGGCTTTCCAGGTCCCCGAGCCAGTGGCGGGCGCGGCCTTCAACAGCATTCAGCAGCTGACCTATGGAGCAGTGATCCTGCTCCTCACGCCGCTGGTGATCATCACGGGCGCGTTCCAGTCACCGGCTATCGCTAACTACTTCTCGCGCATCACTCGCGCGGTCGGTGGCCGCCAGGTCATCCGCAGCATCCACTTCTTTTGCCTCATTGGCTACGTCGCATTCTTTGTGGTCCACGTGATCATGGTGGTCATCCACGGCTACATGCACGAGACGGCCAAGATGGTGTTCGGGAATTCAGACCGCCCACTGGCTGGCGGGCTGATGTTCTCCCTCGGTCTCGTGTTCGTGGTCATCCTGCACGTGGTCGCCACCACATGGACGCTCAAGGATGGCCGCGCCGTCGAGAGGCTCGCTAACGTGGTCGTCAGGCCATGGTCGAACCTCCTCTACAAACTGCCCGCCCGGATGCACTACGAGCGCTCCAACGTGTCGGGTGAGGACAGGGGACTGGCCAACACCACCCACAACTTCCGTGGCAGTGGCAGACCGCCAGAGGCTGACGAGTACTTGGCGATGATGGCCAATGGCTACGAAGACGATTACGTGCTCGAGATCGGCGGCTATGTCGAACGTCCGATGACGCTGACTTTGCAAGATCTGCGAGATCTCGCGGACGGACATTCCCAGACGACGCTCCACCACTGCGTCCAGGGTTTCACCTCCATCGGCAAGTGGCGTGGAATCGCAGTGTCTGACCTGCTGGACCTCGCTGTCCCGCTCCCGGGCGCCACGGACGTCGTCTACACGAGCTTCCAGGACATGGGCCGCGACGACGCGCTCTATGAGGGCGGCATGTACTACGAGTCCAACCCCATGGTGGAGGCACGGATGCCGCAGACGCTGATCGCCTTCGAACTCAACGACGACGGTGAGATCCCGGCTAAAAACGGCGCACCGGTGCGGCTACGCGTCGAGACCTCGACCGGGTTCCGAAGCCTGAAGTGGCTGGAACGCATCGAGGTAGTCAACCGCTACGACATCGTCGGTGAAGGACGCGGGGGCTACTTCGAGGATGCCGATTTCTATGACCGAAACCAGCTGATCTGATGACTGGCAACACGGGAAGGAAAAGCACCATGTCCCGAGTGAGGGGAGACGTTCCTCCACGGACCCAGGCGGAGCTCGACGCTCGCGTGGCGCAGTGGCCCCGTCCCGTGCGCAACACCTTCAACGGGATGTTTCCGCTGCACGAAGACCTCGAACTCACTGATGCACAGGTCCAGATCGTGCTTGACTATGTGGCCGAGGTCGACTTTCATCTGCCCGGGTCCAGCCCTCAAGATTTTCTGGTCGTTCGCTGGGCTCGCTACGCCGGGTTCCAATTCTTGAGTGAGCCGTTGGAGGCGTATGCCGTCGGGCTCCGCTGCACGACTCCGGGCCTTGAAGAGCACCACACTTTCATCCGAATGTCGTGGGGACAACTCATGGGTGAGGTGGACGCACCCCGGCTACCTGTCAACGAGCCAGTGTTGGCAAGCGACATGTTGTTGCTCAGTCGATATCGCGACACCCGCACCGGACCGTCACGCACGGGGGTCGATTCGTACGCGAGGGGCAGCATCGACGGCATACCCGGTGTCGCTTTCGACCTCAAGCTCTTGGCGGGCGCGCTCGACGATGTGCTGGCCCACGAGGCCACCGGCAAGGGCCGCGAGATCAACGCCTGGTGGGACCCCGCCATCAACTGGGGTGTAGCCATGGCGGGGCGCTATCCGCGCCTGAAGTACTTCGAGTCGAAGGGTCGCCTGAACCCAGTGGAGCTGGCCGAGCTGCATGCCTTCGAGCGGCGTGCGGCCCAGGCGGAGCCGACGCTGCGAGAGCTAGGCCTGGCGTCGCCCGCGCCGGTGGCGGAGGCCACCTTGAAGCAGGCGGAAAAGGCCGAGTCTGGCAATTTTCTTGCCCGTCATCGGATCCGTAACCCGCGGCCTCTCACCGAGACTCGCCCCGCGAGCGATCCCGTCCCCGAGAGTGAAAGCCGGCCCTACACCCTCGATCGGGAAGGTTCGGTCACGCCGTCGTCTGACGGCCCCAAACCGAGCGGGGACGTGTAGTTTGGGCAGATGAGCGGCCGGACCAGCAAGGTGCAGACGGCAATGATCTCGGTCACCGCCTTGGTGCTGGCCGCGTGCAGCACCCAGGTCGATCCGGGCACGACCACCGAACCGCTGCCGAGCGCGACGTCAGGCCCGGCGGCCACCGAATCCACGGGCTCTCCAGACACAGGGTCGGCAACGGGGTCGAGCGGAGGCGTTACCACTTCACCTCTGGCCAGCACTGAGGGCAGCACCGAGACGGGCACCGAGACCAGTGCTGACCCGGCGGGCACCCAGGACGCACCGTCGGACCTGCCCGGCTTTGTGGCGGCAGCTGCGACCGCCCAGCAGGACCCAGCAACGGACACCCAGCTGATCATCGACGACGTGCGGCTTGGCCTTCAGGACGGTTACGACCGGGTCGTACTAGACATGTCGGGGACTGGACAGGCTGGCTGGATCGTGAAGTATGTGGAGGCACCCGGGCTGGACGGCAGTGGTGACCCGGTCGATCTTGTCGGGGATTTCACCCTTCAAATCAGTGCCCAAGGCATGGCCTACCCCGAGCCCGGTAACACCGCATACGACCCGGGTTTTCTGATGGTGGATGGCGGCGAACTGCAGCAGGTCACGCAGGTCCTGCGAGCGGCTCCGTTTGAGGGCCAGGTGCAGGTCTTCATCGGGACGCAGACGCAAGCGCCGTTCAGAGTGTTCTGGCTCAGCGAGCCGGAGCGTCTAGTGATCGACATCCAGCACTGACGCGGCCGGCAGCACGTCAGCGAGCCGCGCGAAGGTGACGCCTCGCGCCAACATTTCCGGCAGGGCGAGCGCCATACCTGCCGCCGTGCCGGACCCAGGCTGGTTGGCGTGGGCGATCACGATGTCACCGTCGCCCGCACGGCCGACCTCCGTGGCCACCTGCCCGGCGCTGAACGTGGCACCGGCGTCGCCGTTGATGCTGAAGTTGACCACTCGCTGACCGAGCGCTTCGGAGATCCTGACGCCGACGTCGTCACAATGGGCCGTGCCGGACCGGAACCACAGGGGAGCTGTCCCGCTGAGCTTGGTGAGCGCGGCGACCGGTGCGGCCACCTCGTCGTAGGCGGCCCCCGCATCGCGGGTGCCTCTGATCCCATAGGCGGCGCTCCCGTCGACCGTCAAAGGCCGGTGCTCGTGCCCGTGGTTGGCGATCTCGATCATTGGGTCGGCGGCGAGCTCGCGTGCGAGAGATGGGTTGGCGGTCAGCCAGCGAGAGTTCACGAAGAACGTGGACGCGATCCCGTGTTTCTGCAACAGCGTCCACAACGCGTGGTCGAAGCTCTCGCCGTGCGGACCCCCGCACAGGTCGAAGGTGAGCGCCACGCCTGCACCAGCATGGCTCAGCAGGATTCCGGGCACCTCCAACCCGAAGGTGGCCGGGGCCTGTGCGCCAAAGGTGTGGACGACGTCTTCACGTGTTGGCAGGGCGGGTGCCGACGGCGTCATTGCAGCCTCGGTGGGTGCGGCCTGGGAATCGCTGGCGTCCGAGGCGGTGGTGGCTGACTCGCCATCGATGGAGGGTTGCGTGGATAGAGGGCGCTCACGAGCCCGACCCGGATCCGCGCAGGCGGACAGCACTGAGGCAAGCCCAGCGACCCCAAGGCGCAGCACCCCCCGGCGGCCCAGCGCTGCAGAACTCTCTACCGGTTCCCCCGCATTGACATCCACTTCACCACCCCTCTCAGTTGAACACGAAATCAAGAACGTCCATCGTCGCACGCACTGTTGCTCAGGCAGCCCCGCCTCACGACGGTCGTAGGTCCACCACCCGTGGACACGTGGCCGCTAGCCGGGGCCTGCAGCCAGGGATCTACCTCGTCGGCCTGCTTGACGACGGCCATGATCTGTCCCATTCACCGGGCGGGACGGATGCATGGCTCAGGTGGGCCAGGTCATCAATAAGGGAGAGACAACTGTCCTGTCCAGGAGGCGTGGGTGGCGTCGGGGGTGGGAGGCTAGGCGGGTGAGCACCCGACCTGGCCCTGCCGACTCGCAACTGTGGCTCATGCAGCCGCGGTGGGTGCCGGCGCTGCGAGCCGGCATCGGCGCCGTCATATCGGCGTGCGCGATCGCGGCGCTGGTCTTGGTGTGGCCCTGGGGCCAGGACTCCTGACATAGCTGGGGTCTGACCGGCGTGTTTGCTGGGGAATGTGCGGGTCCCGGCAGCCTCGATGTGAGATAATTCAGTCGTAGGTTTGCCTTGGTCGGAGGGGTTGTCAGAATGTCGGTCATGACTGCTCAGGCACCGCTGCCGCTGGTCCCGGCCGACGCCGTCGACATCGGGGCGGTCGCCGCCCTGGTGGAGGGGGACGACGGGTCGGGTCAGGTGTACGTGCGCGGCGAGCTGGCCTACCTGTGGGGCCCGGGGGACCGGGTCGGGCGCCGGCTGGCGGCGGTACAGCTGATGGCGGTCGGCGCGGCGAGCGGGGCCGCGGTCGCGGCCGGGTTCGGCATCGACCGGGAGACGCTGCGCCAGTGGACGCGGGCGATGGAGGCCTCCGGGACGGCCGGGCTCCTGCCCGGACGGCCCGGGCCGAAGGGCCCGTCGAAGCTGACTCCGGCCAGGATCGCCCAGATCCGCGCCCTGCGCGAGGCGGGCGGCTCGTTGCGGGCGGTCGCCGAGGCTGCCGACGTCTCGACCGACTCGGTGCGTCGCGCCCTGGCCCCGCAGGCCGAGGACGCCGAGGCGGAGGACGGCGAGGCGGAGGAGCAGGAAGAGGCCGAGGTACGCGACGAGGTCGTGCAGGTGCCGGTGCTGGCTGTACCGGTCGCCCGGGCCGGTGAGCGTTCCGCGGCCCGGGCCGGGCTGCTGGCGGCCGCGGAACCGGTGTTCACCCCGGCCGGCCGGGTCCCGCTGGCCGGGCTGCTGCTGTCCCTGCCCGCCCTGGGCGCCACCGGGTTGCTGGACTGCGCCAAGGACGTCTACGGGGCTTTGCCGGACGGGTTCTACGGGCTGGACACGATGCTGCTCGAGGGCGTCTTCCGTGCCCTGGCCGGGGAACCGCGGGCCGAGGGCGCGGCCCGGTTCGCACCGGCCGACCTGGGCCGGGTGCTGGGCATGGACCGGGCCCCGGAGGTCAAGACCGTCCGCCGCAAGATCGCCCAGCTCGCCACCCAGGAGCGGGCCGCCGACCTGCTCGCCGCCCTCGCTGCCCACCACCTGCACCGGCCCACCCTGCCCACCGGCGACAGCGAGGACGGCAATGACGGCGACGCCCAGGCCGAGGTAGGGATGGTGCTCTACGTCGACGGGCACGTGCGCGCCTACACCGGCACGAGGAAGATCGCCAAGACCCACCTGTCCAGGCTCCGGTTCCCCGCCCCGGCCACCGTGGAGACCTGGGTGAGCGACGCCGAAGGCGACCCGGTCCTGGTGGTGATGGCCGAACCGGGCGCCTCCCTGGCCGGTGAGCTGCGTCGGCTGCTTCCCCGGCTGCGCGCCGCCGTCGGCGACGACCGGCGGGTGCTGGCCGGCTTCGACCGCGGCGGCTGGTCACCAGCGTTGTTCGCGCACATGCACGCGGCAGGGTTCGACGTCCTGACCTGGCGCAAGGGACCCGCCCACGACGTGCCCGTCGAGGAGTTCACCGACGTCACGCTCGTCGACGAGGCCGGGCGGGAGCACGTCTGGAGGCTGGCCGACACGGTCGTGGACCTGCCCCTGGGCTCCAAGGACGAGCAGACCGGGAAGGACGAGTTGTTCACGATGCGGCAGGTCACGCGCCTGGACACCAAGAAGGGCATCACGAAGCAGGTGCACGTGCTGACCACCCGAACCGACCTGGACCCCGCCCAGGTCATCTACCGGATGGGCTCGCGATGGCGGCAGGAGAACTACTTCCGCTACGCCCGCACCCACCTGGGCCTGGACGCCCACGACTCCTACGCCGCACACGAGGACGACCCCGACCGGTCCGTGCCGAACCCGGCCAAGCGTGCCGCGCACAAGGACGTCGCGAACGCCCGGGCCCGGGCCGAACGGGAGAAGGCCCGCGCGCAGGCCGGACTGCTGGCCGCCCGCACCCCGGGCAAAGGCAGCCGCGAGACGCGGCTGGACAACCGGGCCCACGACGCGATCACCAGCCCCTGGCACGCGGCCCAGGACGACCTGGTCACCGCGCGCGCCGTCCACGCCCAGGTCCCGACCCGCGTCCGGCTGGGGGACCTGGCCCCGGGCCAGCAGGTCCTGGACACCGAGACCAAGCTGGTCCACCACGCGATCAGGATGGCCGCGTTCAACACCACCACGACGATCGCCCGCGACATCCGGATCAGCACCGGCTACGCCCGCGCCGCCCAGGAGGCCTACACCCTCACACGGCAGGTCCTGACCCGCACCGGCGACATCCTGCCCGACCCGCACGCCGCCACCCTCACGATCCGCCTGGACCCGATGCCCACCGCACGGGAGACCTCCGCCGTCGCCGAGCTCTGCGAGCACCTCACCGCGACCGCCACCACCTACCCAGGCACCGAACTCAGACTGCGCTACGAGATCAAAAGCAAGCCCTGACCCCCAGAAGATTTCCGCTCCATGTCAGGAGTCCTGATCCCTGGCAGGGACAGCAGTAGCGGGTCATCCCCATACAGGCCCGCCCAGTAGC
>NZ_JAUNVI010000064.1 GCF_030537745.1 Ornithinimicrobium sp.
TAGAGCATCTGACTACGGATCAGAAGGTTGGGGGTTCGAATCCCTCCGGGCGCGCGCTGTGTTGAGACAGTAGATTGAGGCCCTGGCCCGCGGAGACGCGGGCCAGGGCCATTCTGTGCCCGGTGCCGCGCGACCGTCTGGCCGCGTCCGCAGGGCAGCTTTGGGAGTAGACGTGAGCAACCCGCGCAGCAGCGACGGCATCGACCTCGCTGCCCCCGCGCCCGACCCGGTGGCCGCGACGCTGTCGACCCTCAACCGGTTGCTGCCGGTGTGGATCGCCCTGGCGATGGTGGCCGGGTTGCTGCTCGGTCGCCTGGTGCCCGGCCTTGGGGACGCGCTGTCCCGGGTCGAGGTCGATGGCGTCTCACTGCCCATCGCCCTCGGGCTGCTCGTCATGATGTATCCCGTCCTGGCCAAGGTCCGCTATGACCGGCTCGACTCGGTGACCGGTGACAAGCGCCTGCTCGTCGGCTCGCTGGTGCTCAACTGGATCGTCGGCCCCGCCCTGATGTTCGTGCTTGCCTGGGTGTTCCTAGCTGACCTGCCGGCCTACCGCACCGGCCTGATCATCGTCGGGCTCGCGCGCTGCATCGCGATGGTCATCATCTGGAACGACATGGCCTGCGGCGACCCGGAGGCGGCGGCGGTGCTCGTCGCCCTCAACTCCATCTTCCAGGTGGTTGCCTTCGCGGCGCTGGGTTGGTTCTACCTCTCGGTCCTGCCCGGATGGCTGGGCCTCGAGCAGGCCGGCATGGACGTCTCGACGTGGGACATCGCCCGGTCCGTGCTGATCTTCCTTGGCGTGCCGCTCGTCGCCGGCTACCTGTCGCGGCGGATCGGGGAGCGTCGACGCGGGCGAGCCTGGTATGAAGCAACCTTCCTGCCGCGGATCGGCCCGTGGGCCCTCTACGGCCTGCTCTTCACGATCGTCATCCTCTTCGCGCTGCAGGGGGAGGCGATCACCTCACGGCCCTTGGACGTGGCCCGGATCGCGCTGCCCCTGCTCGTCTACTTTGCCGCGATGTGGGGTGGCGGGTTTGCGGTCGGTGCGAGCCTCGGGCTCGGCTACGCGCGCACGACGACGCTTGCCTTCACCGCGGCGGGCAACAACTTTGAGCTCGCGATCGCCGTCGCGATCGCGACCTTTGGTGTGACCTCGGGGCAGGCCCTCGCGGGTGTCGTCGGGCCGCTCATCGAGGTGCCCGTGCTCGTGGCCCTCGTCTACGTCAGCCTCGCCCTGCGCCAACGCTTCACCGGGGCACCGAAGCGTGCGGACACCTAGGTCACTTCATCGCCTCGTGCGCTGCGACGGCGGAGCAGCACGAGGCGATAGGCGATGCCGAGACCGATGACGGCGATGCCGACGGTGATGGACATCGCCGGCAGGGTCGCCACCAGCAGCAGACAGCCGAGCGCACCCAGCACCTGGAGAGCTTTCGGGTAGCGACGGTCGGGGCGCGCCTGGGTGAACGCGGCGACGTTGGCGACGAAGTAATAGAGCAGCACGCCGAAGGAGGAAAATCCGATGGCTCCACGCAGGTCGATCGTGAGCACCAGCACGCTGACGATGAGCGCCAGGGTGATCTCGGCGCGGTGGGGGACCTGATAGGTCGGGTGCACGGCTGCAAGGGGTGCGGGCAGATCGCCGTGCCGGGCCATCGCCAGGGCGGTCCGTCCAACACCGGCGACGAGGGCGAGCAGGGCTCCCAGGGTGGCGGCAGCGGCACCGACGCGAACGATCGGTGCCGCCCATGCCGACCCGGCGGCAGTCACCACGTCGAGCAGCGGGGCAGCGGAGGCGGCGAGACGCCCGGGGCCCAGGGTGAGCAAGGCGGTCATGGCGACCAGGGCGTAGACGACAAGGACGATCAGTAGTGCGGTGACGATGGCCCGGGGGATCGTGCGCGTCGGGTCCTTGACCTCTTCGCCCATGGTCGCCAGGCGGGCATACCCGGCAAACGCGAAGAACAGCAGTCCGGCAGACTGCAGAATCCCATACCACCCTTCGGCGAACAGCCCGGTGCTGAGATTGCTGTCCAGCCGGTTTCCGCTCGACAGCCCGACCGCGACGACGACGGTGAGCGCGAGCAGCACGAGCACGACGATGATGCGGGTCAGCCCAGCCGTGCGCGTGACGCCGAAGTAGTTGACTGCAGCGAGCGCGAGAACGGCCACCACGGCGACCGGCTTGCCCCAGCCTGCTGGGGCAGCGTAGGCGGCGAAGGCCAGTGCCATCGCCGCGCAGCTGGCGGTCTTGCCGATCAAGAACGCCCAGCCGGCCAGGAAACCGGGCCACTGCCCGAGGCGTTCTCGGCCGTAGACATAGGTGCCGCCGGAGGTCGGATACACGGCCGCGAGCTGGGCCGATGACGTGGCGTTGCAATAAGCGACGACGGCCGCGATCGCCAGGCCGATCAGCAGGCCGGCTCCGGCGGCGGCCGCGGCCGGAGCGAACGACGCGAAGATGCCGGCGCCGATCATCGAGCCGAGCCCGATCGCGACGGCATCGGTCATGCCGAGTCGACGCGCGAGCGCTGGGCTGGGAGTCAGACCTCGTCCGCGGTGGTGCTGGCCGGGTCCCACTTCAGGATGCCGTCCGCGGCCCAGCCGCGGTCCTTGACGGCCTCGCGCGCCTGCGTCTTGACAGGGCCGATGAGCCGATCGACATACAGATAGCCGTCCAGGTGGTCGGTCTCGTGCTGGAGGCAGCGCGCGAGCAGCCCGTCGCCCTCGATCGTGACCGTGTTGCCGTCCAGGTCGGTGCCGGTGACGCGGGCCCGTGGGTGGCGGGCCAGCGGGAACCATTCGCCCGGCACGGACAGGCACCCCTCCCCGTCCTCCTCCTCGCCGAGCGGGCCGGGGGTGCCGAGCCGTTCCAGGACCGGGTTGAGGACGACGCCGCGCGCGTTGGGGCCCTCGGGCATGGGGCAGTCGTAGACGAAGAGGCGCGCGCGGGAGCCCACCTGGTTGGCGGCGAGGCCGACACCGTCGGCGGCCTCCATGGTGTCGTACATGTCGGCGACCAGGGTGCGGATCTCGTCGGTGA
This sequence comes from Ornithinimicrobium sp., assembly GCF_030537745.1. Taxonomy (GTDB): domain Bacteria; phylum Actinomycetota; class Actinomycetes; order Actinomycetales; family Dermatophilaceae; genus Ornithinicoccus. The sequence goes on from NZ_JAUNVI010000064.1 coordinate 3,047, forward strand.
CCTCCCGGACCTTCTTGGTGGGGGAGTGGAGGGCCCTGTGGCCGATGACGGTGATGGGACGGACTGCCATGCGCCAGATTCTAGGTCGCCGGTGGAGCATCGCTACGCATCGGCCGCCAGCCGGCCTACTGGTAGGGGGTGGGGTCAGGGTCGACCGCGACCGAGCGCCGCCGCGTGGCCGACCGAGCCCGTTGCGCCTCGGCCTCCACCCAGTCCCACTCGCGGGGATCCTCCTCGCGCTCGACCGGCGCCCAGCGGCGGGGCGGCTCGGCATACCCGCGATCATGGCCTGGGCTCGACCGGTCCCACTCGGGACCGTCCTCGGTCGGGTCGGCAACGTCCTCGCCGAAGATCGTGCCGATGAGGGCGTGGTACTTCTCGTCCGGCCGCGGGATGAAGTTGATCTCGCGCAAGGCCTGGTCCTGCCCGGCCGACTCCATCACGAACTCGCCATAGCCGACGATCCGCCCGATCAGGGAGCGGTCATAGCTCATGTCGGTGACCTTGGCCAGCGGCATCATCGCCACCCGGTGGTTGAGGACGCCATAGGTGCGCAGCAGGCGACGGTCGGTCGCCACGAACCATTCCGCGCGCCAGTTCCAGTAGCGCCACAGGGCGCGCGCCGCGAGCGCGAAGAAGACCACCCACAGCATCACGACGCCGTCGCCGAAGTTGGTGGAGGTGGCGTAGAGCAGCGTGACGAAGAGGGCGGCGATCGAGGTGGCGACCGGCTCCACGAGCTGGATCCAGTGGGACCTGGTCGAGACGACGGGGACCTCGCCGCGGAGCAGGTAGCGCTTGCGGACGCGCGGACTCAGCTCGGGAAACTGCGGTGCGCGCAGACCACCCACGGCCCCCCGCTAACGCATCAGGTTGTTGAAGAACCGGCCGATGTTGAGGAAGCCCTGGCTGACGATGTCCCAGACCGCACGCACGATGTCGGCAGCGCGCTCAGGGTTGGTGATGATGGCATAGATGAGGAAGCCCCACACCAGCCAGTGCAACACCTTCCTGACGGTGGACGGCATGGCGGACTCCTCGGGTGCGGGCTGCGACAACTGCGACGGACGGGCACAATCTGATGCCAGTGTTGCAGATGGGGCAGGTATGGCGTGGCACCGCGCGCGAGGTGTGTCGCATCTGGCCAGCTCGCCCTCGTCCCCACGGTTGAGCGCGGGTGGGCCCGTGGCTCAGTCGCGGCTGCGCAACAGTGGAGAGGACGCCATCCGGTCGAGCGCCTCGGCGACCTCCTCGGTGGAGCCGGCGAACGACAGCCGCACCATGTGGTGGCCATCCACCGTGTCGAAGTCGACCCCCGGGGTGAGGGCGACGCCGGTGTCCGCCAGGAGGTCACGGCACCAGGTGACCGAGTCGTCAGTCAGGTGCCCCACGTCGCACCAGGCGTAGAAGGCGCCGTCCGGCGGGGCATAGGACCGTAGGCCCACTTCGGGCAGGCGGTCGATGAGCAGGTCGCGCGTCTGCGCATACCTGCGCCGGTGCCCGTCCAGCTCGACGTGGGCGGCGGCGGTGAAGGCACCCAAGGCCGCGTGCTGGGAGATCGCCGGCGCACAGATGTTGAGGTTGCCGGTGAGCACCTCCAGGGGACGGCGCAGCGCCGGTGGGGTCAGCGTCCAGCCGATCCGCCACCCCGTCATGGAGAAGTACTTGCTCACCGAGCCGACGACGACGGACTCCCGCGACGTCTCCCAGGCGCTCGCGGTCGGGCGCCCGTAGGAGAGCCCGTGGTAGATCTCGTCGCTGATCAGCAGCGTCCCGCGCTCCTCGCACCAGCGGGCGATCGCGGCGAGCTCGGCGGCGTCGATGATGGTGCCGGTGGGGTTGGCCGGACTGGCCACGATCAGCCCAGCGGGTGGCTGCGGCAGCGCTTCTAGCATCTGCACGGTCGGCTGGTAGCGAGTCTGCGGACCGCAGTCCAGCTCCAGGACCTGGCAGCCCAGCGCCCGCAGGGTGTTGCGGTAAGCGGGGTAGCCGGGGCGGGTCATCGCGACCGCGTCACCGGGGTCGAAGGCGGCCAGGAACAGCGCGGTGAAGGCGCCTGAGGAGCCGGGGAAGACGATGACGTCGTCCGGGTCGACCTCGATCCCGGACAGCTCGTGGTGGTAGCGCGCAATGGCCTGGCGCAGAGGCAGGATGCCGGTTGCCTCGGTGTAGCCCAGGACCTCGGCGTCGAGCGCCTCGATGGCGCGCGCCCTGGCCGGTGCCGGTGCCGGCGTGGACGGCTGCCCGGCGCAGAGCATGATGACGTCACCGTGGGTGCGCTGACGCTGCGCCGCCGCCTTGAGCACTTCCATGACGAAGAAGGGCTCGACCTGGGAGCGCTGCGAGATGGGGGCCACCCTAGATGACCCCGTAGAGCCGGTCGCCCGCATCTCCCAGGCCGGGGACGATGTAGCCCTTCTCGTTGAGCCGCTCGTCGATCGCGCCAGTGACCAGAGTGACGGGTGAGGTGATGCCGACGAGGTCCCGCTGCACCCGCTCGATCCCTTCCGGGGCTGCCAGCAAGGTGATGGCGGTGATGTCGTCGGCGCCGCGTTCGATGAGGAAGTGGATCGCGGCCGCGAGCGTGCCCCCGGTGGCGAGCATCGGATCCAGGAGGTAGCACTGTCGCCGCTCGAGGTCGTCGGGCAGGCGCTTGGCGTAGGTCCGCGCCTCCAGCGTCTCCTCGTTGCGCTCCATCCCCAGGAAGCCGACCTCGGCCGTGGGGACCATCCGCATCATGCCGTCCAGCATGCCCAGGCCGGCGCGCAGGACGGGCACGACCAGCGGCTTCGGGCTGGACAGGTGGATCCCGGTGGTCGCAGCGACGGGCGTCTCGATGTCGAACGGCGTCACGCGCACCTCTCGGGTCGCCTCGTAGGCGAGCAGCGTCACCAGCTCGTCGGTCAACCGGCGGAAGGTCGGGGTGTCCGTCCGCTTGTCCCGCAGGTAGGTCAGCTTGTGGGCGACGAGAGGGTGGTCGGCAACGTGGACGCGCATGAGTCAGACTCTAAGGCGTGAGCGATCAGCCCGGCATCCCACGGCCCTCCCTGGGAGAGAGCGACGTCAGGTATGGCGACTGGATGCGTCTGGCGCTGGGCTCGGCGAGGGCGGTCGCCGGGTCCCGCGACGTGCCCATCGGCGCAGTGGTGCTCGATGCCCAGGGCCGTGAGGTCGGTCGTGGCCACAACGTGCGGGAGGCGCTGTGCGACCCGACCGGCCACGCCGAGGTGGTGGCGCTGCGGGAGGCCGCGAGGGCTGCGCGCCAGTGGCGTCTGGACGGGTGCACGCTCGTCGTCACGCTCGAGCCCTGCGCCATGTGCGCGGGCGCTGCCATCTTGTCCAGGGTGGACCGGATCGTGTTCGGGGCCTGGGACGAGAAGGCCGGGGCGTGCGGATCGGTGTGGGACCTGCCGCGCGATCGCCATACCCTCCATCGACCAGAAGTGGTCGGCGGCGTGCTTCAGGAAGAGTGCGCTGCGCTGCTCCAGGATTTCTTCGCCCCCCGGCGACTCAGGTAGCCTGTGCGGCGGTGGCGTGTCCGAGTGGCCTAAGGAGCACGCCTCGAAAGCGTGTGAGGGCGCAAGTCCTCCGTGGGTTCAAATCCCACCGCCACCGCCAACCCGCCACGTGATGTCGCAGGACATCCAGATGGGCCGGACCTACCTCAGGTAGGTCCGGCCCATCGTCGTTGGTGGATCAACTTGCTGTGTCCGTCTTCGTGGGCACGTGAGAGTTGCGGTATTCCACCACTCTCACGTGCCCATCTTCACGACCAGCGAGCTGGGCGGGGTTAGCTGCCGTCCGGAGCGGCCCAGAAGATGGCCTGGCCGACCTGGCCGATGCCGCCCTTGGGGTGGTTGCGGAAGAACACCGAGGTGCCGAAGACGACCGCCTTGCCGCCGTCCGCGCTCTGCCCGGAGATGACGGACGCCTTACCACCAGCGGCTTCCGGTGCCGCTGCGCCGTCGCCTCGCCAGTGGCCGGCCAGCAACGGGTTGCCCTCTGCGTAGAACTGCTCGGCCTTGGTGCCGGCTCCGAGCTCGGTGAAGGACAGCGGCGGATAGACGAAGGCATAATCCTGCGCGTGCGGTGCGAGCAGCGAGTCGGCGGGGGTGTCGACCGCGACGATGCCGTTACTCCTGCGGGGCCCGGCCTGACCCACGGCCGACACGAGTCCGAAGCCGCTGGCCGCGGCGAGGGCATTGCTCCCGGCGCCGACCAGGGCGTTGCCGTCGGCGAGCCAGTCCTTGAGCGCATCCCGACCTGCCTGCTGCTCGGAGGTGAAGCTCAGCTCGCTGCTGACCCACAGCACGTCGAGATCATCGAGCACTGTGGGGCTGTCATTGATGGCTGCGGCGTCCACCTTCACCGGGTCGAAGCCGAGCTCCTGCAGGGAGCTGAGCGCCTCCTGGTTGCCGACGTAGCCGACGGTGACCTCCTCCAGCTCCTTGGCCGAGCCAGCGGCTATTGCGCTCATCTCCGCCTTGGTGGAGGGACGGAGTGCGACGTCGTGCTCGTAGGCCGCGTTGACCGCCTTGGCCCGGTCCTGCGGGGCGATGACGGCTTGCCCGGTCGGCAGCAGCCAGGTGGTGGCGTCCTGGCCGAGCAGGTCGTTCAGTGCCCGGTAGTCGGCCAGCCCAGCGACCTCAAAGGTCAGGTGCTGAGCCTTCTTCGGCGCCGCTGCCTGGCGCACCGGAGCGTCGATGGAGCGCACCGCCCGGATCGGCGCATCGGAGATGTCGCCGACCTTGTCCACGGTGGCGCCCCAGAGGTAGGAATAGCTCCACGCCGAGATGTCATACATGCTCGGCACCTTCGCCGAGATATCGGTGCCGAGGTCGAGCAGCGCGTTGGCCAGTCCCTTCTTGGGCTGGTGCATGTCGATGACATAGCTGCCCGCGGCGTAGGTCGTCCCGTCCACAGTCTTGGGGGCCCTCAGCTCGCCCACCTCGATGCCGTGGAAGAGCAACTGCTTCACGAGTGCGTTGGCGTCGCTGGCCGAGCGCTGGTCGACGCCGGCCGGGATGACATAGGCGCGTGGCAGGTGGACCGCGTCTTGGTTGTCGGCGACGTCCCACAACGGCTTCCACTGATCGGGACCGGTGACCGCAGCGATGTTGTCCTCGGTCAGGGAGACCTTGGGCTCGCCAGCCACGCCGCGACGGAAGAACTCGATCTGGTTGGCCAGGATCTCGTCGCTGTTCGCGGAGACATAGTCGACCGTGCTCCGCAGCACCTGCTTGGCTACGGCGACGTTGATCGCCGCGCTCTTCGGGTCCATCACACCTTCCCTGGTCCGGCCCAGGGGCAGCTCGACGGTCGAGGTCAGCGCGCCGAAGAACGCGGCGTACTGTGCGGTGAAGATCGGCGGGTAGTCGTCCCAGCCGGACGGGGTGTCGCGGTAGGGGATCTTGATCCCGCCCGCGGGCGTCAACGGGTTGCCGGAGATGTCGGCGGCGACGACGTCCTTCTCGATGTGCAGCGCCGCCGCGTAGTTGTGCGGGATGAACAGGTCGTACTCATAGTTCTCGCCGTGCGGGGGACCCGTCGGCTCAACCTGGAGAACTCCCGTATAGCCATGCAGGTCCGCGCTGTAGATGGGCAGCAGGGCCTGGGTTGTCTGCACGAAGGAGCGGGACTCCGGCAAGGTGTTGGTGATCATGTCGCGGTTGGGGTCATAGCCCAAGGCGGTCGCTCGGGTGGCAGCCACCCGACCGTCCGGGTTCAGGGTCAGCGAGAAGTAGAGACGGTGGTTCTGCAGCAGCTCGGCGACCTCGGGGGACTTCGACGTAGCGAGCTCCTCCAGATACTGCAGGGACGCGTCGGTCCCCTCCCACTCGTTGCCATGGATGTTGGCTGAGAACCAGATCGGGGTCTTGTAGTCAGCCGCGAGCCGCTTGTCCTTGGCGGCCTTGGCTGGTCGATTCTGGATGAGCTCGCGCCACCTCGTCTGCGCCTTGGTCTGGTGCTTCTTCTCCGGCGCGGTGAGCGTCACCAGGTAGAGGTCGCGACCGGAGGTGGAGGTCCCGACGATCTGGGTGGAGACCCGGTCGCTTTTGGCCATCAGCGCGGTGAGGCGTGGAGCCAGGTTGGCATAGCCGACGAGGTTGGCGGCGTAGGACTTGTCGTCGGCGTTGTAAGGGAAGGTCTTCAGCTGGGGCTGGAAGGGATAGGACTGGGGCATCTGCACCCCGGTGGTCTCGGACGCCTTCTGACCGCGGTCGGCAGCCTGTGTCTGCGCGGCGTCCTTGGTGACGACGGGCGTGGCCGAGACGGCGGCCGGGGCGGTGAGCATGGCGAGCGACATCGACATCGCCAGCGCTCCTACTGCGGTTCGGGAGGCGGGTGTGGATCGAGGCACAGAGTTCTCCTTTGAACAGGGATTTCTGAGCCCCCGACGATCGGTGGGCGCAGTCATGGCCAAGTGGCGCATTGGTCAACGTAGTCGAAGGTCAGCGGATTGGATAGGCCTCTAAGCCATTTTTCTTGCTCGTCGATCCGTTTCGTCGGTAGTCAGCTGGTGGCCGCGCAGCCCGAACCAGCTCGTAATGCCGCCGCCAGCCATGAGCACCGCGCAGGCGATCATGGAGATCCGGTAGCCCGACGTCATCGCTATCGGGTCGAGGTAGGCGTCCCCGGACAGGCCCGCGACGACCGGCAAGGCCGCCACGGCGAGCAGGGACCCGGCCCGGGCCACGGCGTTGTTGATGCCGCTGGCGATCCCCGCGTGGTCGTCGGGAACGGCCGCGAGGACGGCGGTCGTCAGGGGGGAGACGAGCAGGGCCAGCCCGAGGGAGAACACGACCAACCCGGCGAGCACGTCATACCAGCGGGTGCCCGCCCCAGCCCCCAGGAGGAGCAGCACCCCGACCGCGCAGGCCAGCGGACCAAAGGTCATCGGCACCCGTGGACCGATGCGGGTGGCCAGCTTGCCGGCAGAGGGTGAGAAAAGCATCAGCGCGATCGTGAGCGGCAGGCTCGTCAGGCCGGCGGCCAGGGCCGACCAGCCGGCAGCCACCTGAAGCTGCAGGACGAGCACGAAGAAGACCACGCCCAAGGCGCCGTAGACCAGGAAGGTCATCGCATTGGCGGCCGAGAAGATGCGCGACCGGAAGAGCGACAGGGGCAGCAGGGGGTTGGGGGCGCGCCGCTCAACCAGGAGGAAGGCGATGATCGCTGCGATCGCGATGCCGCTGACGACCACGAGCAGCCGGGTCCGTCCTGAGGTCGCGTCGGTCACGGCGAAGGTCAAGGCCCCCAGGCCGAGGACGGCCAGCGCCGCGCCGATCCGGTCGAAGCGGCCGGCGGCGGGGGCGCGGGACTCCGGGGCAGCCCACCAGGCCAGCCCGATCACCGCGAGGCAGAGCGGGACGTTGATCGCGAAGATCCACCGCCAGCTGGCGTTGTCGACGATCCAGCCGCCGACGAACGGGCCGATGGCGGCCGCGATCCCGGACATCCCGGCCCAGGTGCCGATCGCCGCGCCGCGGTCCTGGGGAGCGTAGGAGGACTGGATGATCGCGAGCGCGCCAGGGGTGAGCATCGCGGCTCCCACCCCCTGCACGACGCGCATCGCGATCAACTGGTCCGGGGACTGGGCGAAAGCGCAGGCGATCGAGCCGACCAGGAACCAGCCCATCCCCACCAGATAGACCCGTTTGCGCCCCCATCGGTCGCTCAACGCTCCGCCTACCAGGACCAGGGACGCCAACGCGAGCATGTAGCCGTTGACCACCCATTGGAGCTGGGCGAGGGAGGCGTCCAGCTCGGTGCCGATGACCTTGAGGGCGACGTTGACCACGGACCCGTCCAGGATGGCGATGCCCGAGCCCAGGGTCACCGCAATCAAGGTGCCGCGGCCCTTGGCGCTGGAGACAGAGAGGAAGGCCGACTCCGGTGGGGAGGCTGGGGACGTCGACATACCGTCATTGTGCGCCTCACCAAGCGTGGGTGCGGCGAAACTTCAGGCGCGGTGCAGGGCCTCGGCCGAGGCGGCGATGTCGTCCAACTCGATGCGCATGGACTTTTCGGTCAGCTTCAGACCCAACGGGCCGACAACCTTCACGGCGAGCCGCCGCAGCCGGGTCGGATCCGCGACGTCGGCACGGAAACGCAGGGTCAGCAGCGTGCTGGAGGACCCGTCGAGGGACTCCAGGATCGACGTCGTGCGGTAGCGGGTGTTGCCGTCGATGGCATCAGTGACGGTCCGTCGCAGCGGGTCGTTGTCGACGACGACGAGCTCTTGCGTCTCCGAGGCGCCCATCATCCTGCGGGTCTCGCGCCAACGGGTGCCCAGCGCGTATGGCCCGTCCGTGATGATCTGCAAGTCGGTGATCTGCGAGAGGCGCTCCTGGGCGCGGTCGAGGTCGGTCAGCACCTCCCACACCGCGGCCGGCGGCGCAGCGATGCGGCGGGAGAGCTCGACCTCGTGCAGCAGCTCGGGCATGGTCAGTCCTTTCCGGTGCTGGTGGCGTCCTCCGCGGTCGGGAGGTCCTCCCACTTCGTGCCGAGCACCAGGTCGACGACGGTGCTCTCCCGGTCGTCGGCCACGAGCGTGATTCCCTTGGGCAGGGAGTCCTTCAGGAGCGTGGCACCCTCCAGCCCGGTGGGGCCGTGACGAATGACGCCGACGCCCTCAAGCTCGACGCTGTCGTTGCCGACCGCGTCGACCGCGAAGCCGCGAGCCCGCAGGCCGTCCGCCGCGCGACTGGCCAGACCAGCGGTGTCGGTGGCGTTGAACACGTTGACGACCACATCGGAGGCCTTGACCGTGGGCGCCGGAGCCGAGGTTGTCTGTTGGACGTCATCAGCGGCGCCACCGCCGGACAGCGTGATCCACCCCTGCATGGCCGCCAGCGCCACGGCGAAGACGAGGAGGAGCCCGATCAGCAGGGAAGCGATCACCAGAGCGGCGCGACGACGCGCTCGACGTTGAGCCGTCGACATACCGGCGGTGCGCACATATCCCACAGGAGGACTCCTTTCGCCCCGTCGAGGTTAACGAGCGCTGGGCGTGTCAAGGTCCAGGACACGCCCGTGGACCACAGGGCGACCCTGAAGGGCAGCTCGCAGAGCGCGGTGCAGACCGTCCTCGAGGTAGAGCTGATCCTGCCACTTCACGACGTGACAAAAGATGTCGCCGTAGAACGTCGAGTCGAGAGACAGCAGGACGTGCAGGTCCAGCTCGGCCCGCGTAGTGATGAGATCGTCCAGGCGCAGCATGCGCGGAGGCAGATGCGCCCAGTCCGACACCCCGTGCGCAGGGTAGGGCCTGGCGTCGCCCACGCCCTTGAAGATCATGCGGCGCAGTCTATTGTCAGTGTCGTGAGCGAGCAGAGTGGCGACACCCAGATCGACCTGATCCGCGAAGGCTATGCCTTCACCGAGCCGAGCATCGTCCTGGGAGCCGCCAGGGCCGACGACGGAGGGGCGGTGGTGCCGGAGGCGGTCGTGCGACTGCCGCTGGCCTCGATGAATCGCCACGGTCTGGTCGCCGGCGCGACCGGCACCGGCAAGACCGTCACCCTTCAGGTCCTCGCCGAGCAGCTTTCTGATGCGGGGGTGCCGGTCTTCCTCGCCGACATCAAGGGCGACCTGACCGGCCTCGCGACGCCCGCCAGCGGTGGCGACAAGGTCGACGAGCGGATGGGGGCCCTCGCTCAGGAGTGGGAGGGCACCGCCTACCCGGTCGAGTTGCTCAACCTCGGGGGGCGGGGTGCGGGGACCCCGGTGCGTGCCACGGTGACGGCGTTCGGCCCGATCCTGCTATCCAAGGTGCTGCGGCTCAACAAGACCCAGGAGAGCAGTCTCGGGCTCGTCTTCCACTGGGCCGACCAGCAGGGTCTAGCCCTGCTCGACCTCAAGGACCTTCGGTCGGTGATCTCCCACCTGGTCTCCGACGAGGGCAAGGACGACCTGAAGGACCTCGGCGGGCTGGCCAAGTCGACGGCCGGCGTGCTGCTGCGCGAGATCGTTGCGCTGTCGGCAGCCGGGGGCGACGTGTTCTTCGGCGAGACGGAGTTTGACACCGCTGACCTGATGCGCACCACGAGCGAGGGCAAGGGCATCATCACCTGCCTGGAGCTGCCCGGCGTGCAGCAGCAGCCGGTCATCTTCTCCACCTTCTTGATGTGGCTGCTCGCCGATCTCTTCCAGGACCTGCCCGAGGTCGGCAACCCGGACAAGCCCAAGCTGGTCTTCTTCTTCGACGAGGCGCACCTGCTCTTCGACGACGCCTCCTCAGCCTTCCTCAACTCCGTCGAGCAAGCCGTCCGACTCATCCGCTCCAAGGGGGTCGGCGTCTTCTTCGTCACCCAGACCCCGACCGATATGCCGGACTCGGTGCTCGCCCAGCTCGGCAACCGGGTGCAGCATGCGTTGCGCGCGCACACCCCCAACGACGCCAAGGCGCTCAAGGCGACGGTGTCGACCTACCCCGTCAGCGCTTACGACCTTGGCGAGGTGCTGACCTCCCTCGGCACCGGGGAGGCGATCGTCACCGTGCTGTCCGAGAAGGGCGCCCCGACCCCGGTGGCCTGGACGATGCTCCGGGCGCCGCAGGGTCGCATCGGACCCTCCGATCAGGACGTGGTGGACCGCGTGGTCGCCGCCTCGCCCCTGCACACAAAGTATGCCGAGGCGCTTGATCGCGAGTCGGCCTACGAGGTGCTCGCCGCAAAGTTCACGGCGGCGCAGGAAGCAGCGGCGGCGTCGGCGGCCACGGAGACGACGGCGGCCAAAGAGCCGGCCGGCGGCGCCAGTCGCAGCCGGGCGAGCGAGGACAAGGGCGTCGTGGAGCAGGTCGTGGGCTCCACCGCGTTCAAGTCGATGCTCCGCTCCGCGGGCACCGTCATCGGCCGTGAGCTCACCCGCTCGATCTTTGGGACCGGCCGCCGCCGTTGAGGCCGCCGTGCTGCGCTGGGCAGCAGGACAGGGCAGCAGG
>NZ_JAUNVI010000065.1 GCF_030537745.1 Ornithinimicrobium sp.
AACGGTGAGCAGGCGGAGAACGCCTCCTCAGATGGTGCTGACGCCTGAGGGATGACACCCCAGCGCTGACTTCTCAGTCAGGGCGACGCAAGCGGCCCCGGAGAACATCTCCGGGGCCGCTTGCGACTCTCAGGGCCATATCCGCGAGCCGTGTCGCCGTTGGCTGGGTGGCCGAGAGCAGTGTGGTCGCTGGTCTCCGCGGCAGCTAACGACGCCCGAGCGGGACGAGCAGGGTCGCGGCGCGCACGGCCGCCTCCAGTGGCCCACGCGCGGGGATCGCGGCGAACATCGCCCCGATCCCCGCTGCGGCGAGGGAGTGGACAAGCAGCATGGTCCCGCCGCGCAGGCCCAGGGGGCTGGCGACGACGAGGACGTGCACGGTGTAGAGCGTGAGCGTCATCGCCCCGGCCCCAGCCAGGATCCGCCATGGAGCAGCGGGGACGAGCCGGACTACCCACAGGGCCAGCCCCAGGACGAGCATCGAGGTGCCGACCGTGTGGGCCAGGTCGACGATGCTGCCGCTGTGCGGTGACCACACCCCCAGCCACCACCACGAGTGCTCGGGATGCGTGCCGTGAAGCCCGCGCCGGAGCTGGGTGGTCAGCGCGGCCCAGGACCCCGCGGGGCTGTGCGGATCGGCCAGCAGGGCGGACCGCGCGGAGGGCATCGAGCTCACCCACGAAGAGACCGCCAGGGTGAGGGCCGTGGCCCATGCGCCCGCGAGCGCGAGGCGCGGCCCGGTGAGGGAACGCCGGAGGTCGACCCGGCCGATCGCCATACCCGCGAAAAGGTAGGTCGCCCAGGTGAGCACGGGGTAGTAGCCCGTCACGAAGAGCTCCTGCAGGAGCGTGACCGGCTCGGCCAGGCTGAGAAAGGAGGGCACGATCTTGGGGCTCGGTGAGAGCTCGCGGCGCATGAGCAGGCTGACGACCGGGGAGAGCACCCCCCACGCCACGGCCAGCAGCGCGAGCGGACGGGCGCGCCAGGTCAGGACCGGCAGAGCGCAGGCGAAGAGCAGCCCGTAGAAGGTCAGGATCACGGCGAGACCTGAGTTGAAGTGGCCCAGCCAGAGCCCGAGCAGCGCAATCAGGAGGGCTCGCACCACGAGGCGGGTCCGGTGAGCGCGAGGATCCTGCTCTGCGCGACGGGTGCTCAGCGCGATCCCGACCCCGGCGAGCACGGCGAACAGCGCGGACGAGCGGCCCGCAACGACCTGGAAGGTCAGATCGACCCCACCCGGCCCGCCGGCGTCCACAGGCGTGATGAGGTGGGCGGCAAACATCCCAAAGAGGGCCAGCGCGCGGGCGAGGTCGACAGCGACGATGCGATCGGCCAGGCTGCTGCTCTTGGCGCTCACGTCCACGCTCGAAGGAGCGCGGCGACCACCGCCGCCGTCGCGACGACGACGATAAAGGGCGCTCGGAGGACGAGCAGCACGATCGCGGCCACGATCCCACCGGCACGCGCATCGAGCGTCGGGATGCCGTCCCCGGCCAGGAAGCCCTGGGTGATGATCAGCGACGACAGCAGCGCCACGGTGAGCAGGGGCACCACCCGGTCGATCCACGGGACCTCGAGGATTCGCTGCGGCACGAGATAGCCGGTCCACTTGATCACGAACGAGAGCAGGCAGGCGGCGACGACGGCGATCCACAGGGTCATCGGGTCTCCTGGTCGGAGCCGGAGTCGTGCGCCCCTCCGTGTCCGTGCGTGGCTGCATATCTCGCGAGCGCGTCGCCGTCGGGTGTGACCGGGCGGATGGGCCTAGGACGTGAGTGGTCGCGCAGCCCGATGAGCAGGGCGGCAGAAGCGCCGACCAGGACCTCGACACCGGTGGGGGTGAAGGGCGCGGAGACCAGGGTGAGGATCATCGCGAGGGCAGCGGTGGCGATCGGCCCGGTGCGCCCGGACTGGGCGCGGCCGAAGAGTCGGGGCCACACCAGCGCGACGAAGGCGGCGGCCGCGGCGGCGTCGAGGCCGTAGGCCTTGGGATCGCCCATCGCGGCGCCGGCGAGGGCGCCAAGCAGGGAGGTCGCGTTCCACACGATGAAGAGGGTCACGCCCGTGACGTAGAAGCCGATCCGGGACTCGGTCTCGGTGTCCTGCGCGAGTGCGACCGCTGTCGTCTCATCGATCGTCAGCTGGGCGGTCACTGGACGCAGCCAGCCGGTCGGTGCCAGCACGCGCGACAGCTCCAGACCATAGAACCCGTTGCGCAGGCCGAGGAGCGTCGAGGTCGCGACGGCGGCCAGGGCGGCGCCGCCGGTGCCGATGACGCCGTAGAAGGCGAACTGCGACCCGCCGCTGAAGAGGAGCAGCGAGGTCAGCATCGTCTGCCACACCGACAACCCCGCGGCCACCCCCAGGGCGCCCGCGCTGACCCCGTAGAGACCGACCATGCCCACCGCCAACCCCTGCCGGGCGGCCGGCTCCCGCCACCAGGTCAGGTGTCCCTTCTCTGCCGTCACGTCACAGGTCCGCCACCAGCCGGACCTCGCGGGCGGTGCGGCCCTCCTCGTCGAGCACGCGGTCGCGCCACGCGCCGTCGGGGGTGAATCCTGAGGCGCGGAGGAAGGCCTGGGTCGACTCCGCGTCGGCGAGCACCCACAGGGTGACCGCCGCCAGGCCGTCCGTGCTTGCCCGGAGGGTGTCGATCGCGGCGTTGAGCAGCCGGGAGCCGTGGCCGGCTCGACGCGCCTCCGGGTGCACGCCGCCGTCCAGGATGGTGCCGGTCGTGTCAGGGGACAGGCCGGGTTCCTCCTCCGCGGGACCGATCGAGACGTAGCCGACCACCTGCGGACCGGCGGTCGCCACGAGCAGCCGATGGCGCACTGACGGGGGTGATTCGAGGCCTCGACGCCACGCGTTCCCGAAGGTCGGTCCAGTGAACTGGTCGAGCAGCTCGCGGGGCAGCAGGTCGGCAAACTCGTGCTGCCACAGGTAGGCCTGGGTGAGGCCGACGGCCGGAGCGTCGGTGGGGCGAGCGGTGCGTACGGCAGCGTCGGCCATCGGCATGGGGGATCCCTGCGTGTGGTCGTGGCCGTGCTGGTGCGGGTCGTGGTGGGAGTGGTCGTGGGCGTGGTGGTCGGTAGCCATGGCAGGGTCAGTTTCCCATGCCGCTGCCGGCGCCCATCCTCCTGGCCCCGCCCAGCAAGGTGTATGACGATTTTGATGCGCGTCGACGAGAGTGTGTCACAAACTCAGGGAACTCTGGCATGATGAGGCAATGTATGGCAACGACTTCGGCCCCGGATCCGACACTCCACTGAACGCCACGGAGACGCCGGACTACACCGACGCGCTCCAGGAATATTTCGACGGCCTGATCGCCGACGACTCCAGGATAGAGCCGCGCGACGCCATGCCTGACGGCTACCGCGCCACGCTCATCCGCCAGATCGCCCAGCACGCGCACTCCGAGATCATCGGGATGCAGCCCGAGGGCAACTTCATCACCCGCGCCCCGAGCCTGCGCCGCAAGGCGATCCTGATGGCCAAGGTGCAGGACGAGGCCGGCCACGGGCTCTACCTCTACTCCGCCGCAGAGACGCTCGGCGTGGACCGTTCCGAGTTGCTCGACAAGCTGCATAACGGCAAGCAGAAGTACTCCTCGATCTTCAACTACCCGACCCTCACGTGGGCCGACATGGGGACGATCGGCTGGCTGGTCGACGGCGCCGCGATCATGAACCAGGTCCCGCTGTGCCGGTGCTCCTACGGCCCCTACGCGCGCGCCATGATCAGGGTGTGCAAGGAAGAGTCCTTCCACCAGCGGCAGGGTTATGAGATCTTGTGGACGCTGTCCAAGGGCACGGTCGAGCAGCAGGCGATGCTGCAGGACGCCGCGAACCGCTGGTGGTGGCCCGCGCTGATGATGTTCGGCCCCCCGGACAGCGGTGATGCCGCGACGGACGGGCACACCGCGCAGAACATGGCATGGGGCATCAAACGGTTTTCCAACGACGACCTGCGGCAGAAGTTCGTCGACATGACCGTGCCGCAGGCGATCAAGCTCGGTATCACCCTGCCCGACCCGGACCTGCGCTGGGACGAGGAGCGGGGCCACTGGGACTTCGGCGAGATCGACTGGGACGAGTTCTGGCGCGTGATCAAGGGTGACGGCCCGTGCAACGCCCAGCGCATGGCCCTGCGGGTCGGGTCGCACGAGGACGGTGCCTGGGTGCGGGAGGCAGCCGTCGCGTATGCCGACAAGGTCGCCGCCCGCGAGAGCGCCGGAGCGGTGGCATGAGCGCCAACTGGCCACTGTGGGAGGTCTTCGTCCGGGCCAAGAGGGGCCTGGCGCACGTGCACGCGGGCTCGCTGCACGCGCCGGACGCAGAAATGGCACTGCGCAACGCCCGCGACGTCTACACCCGTCGACAGGAGGGCGTCTCACTCTGGGTGGTCCAGTCCGAGGACATCACCGCCTCCAGTCCTGCGGAGCGGGACAGCTTTTTCGACCCGGCCGCTGACAAGGTCTACCGGCACCCGACGTTCTACGAGGTGCCCGAGGACGTGGAGTACCTGTGAGCGGCTCGAAGTACGCCGATGTCGTGGTTGCGGCGCCGCGCACGCCGCCGGAGCTCTCGCCGACCGAGCAGCACACCGCATACCTGCTCAGCCTTGGCGATGACGCTCTCATCTATGCCCAACGGCTGGGCTCCTGGATTACCCGCGCGCCCCAGATCGAGGAGGACATGGCGCTGGGCAATGTGGCGCTGGACCTGCTCGGGCAGGCGCGCTCGTTGCTCACGCATGCCGGTGAGGTCGAGGGCCGCGGTCGCGACGAGAACGCGTTCGCGATGCTGCGTGACGAGCGGGAGTTTCGCAATGTGCACCTCGTCGAGGCGCCCAAGGCCGACTTCGGCCACGAGATGGCGCGGATGCTCTGGTTCGCGAGCTATCAGTATGAGCTGTGGACGGCCCTGGGCAGCTCGGCCGACGAGCAGCTGGCCGCGATCGCGCAGAAGGCGGTCAAGGAGGTTGACTACCACCGTGACCACGCCACCCAGTGGGTGCTGCGACTAGGTGATGGGACGCAGACCAGTCACGACCGGATGCAAGCCGGGCTGGAGAGCGTCCACCCCTATGTCGGTGAGCTCGGCGAGGACTACTCGGCCGCGCATTGGGCGGTGCAAGCAGGCGTCGGCGTGCTGCCCTCGCCTTTGGCCGATGCGGTCAACACGTATGTCTCCACGGTCCTTGACGAGGCGACGCTGACGATGCCGGACGCCCCCCGTTGGAACGCCCGCGGTGGCCGCGAGGGTGTGCACTCCGAGGCGATGGGTTTTCTCATCGCGGAGATGCAGCACATCGCGCGCAGCCACCCCGGCGCCACTTGGTGATCGAGATGGGTGCGGGTATGGCGATGCGCAGCCGCAACGACCTCCTCACCGAGGTCGAAGCGCAGGTGCGGGCGGTGCTCGATCCGGAGATCCCGGTCATCACCATCGACGACCTCGGCGTCATCCGCGAGGTCGAGCGAGTCGGTGACGGGCTGCGCGTGGTCCTCACCCCGACCTACTCCGGTTGCCCCGCGATGCAGGTCATGGAAGATGACGTCCGGGCGGTCGGCCGACGCGCTGGCGTGCCCGTCGATGTTGTCACCCGGCTCTGGCCCGCGTGGACCACCGACTGGATGAGCCAGCAGGGTCGAGAGGCGCTGCGCCGGTTCGGAATCGCACCCCCCACGGGAGAACGGGCGCACCACTCGGGCCCTGTGAGCCTGCGGCTCCAAACCCGACAGGTGACCTGCCCCCTGTGCGGCTCCGCGGAGACCGAAGAGATCGCCCGCTTCGGGTCCACCGCCTGCAAGGCGCTGCGGCGATGCCGCAGCTGTCGCGAGCCCTTCGACGAGTTCAAGACGATCTAGTCGCGACGCCCTCGATCCAGGGTTCGACCCAGAGGACCAGGCCCACGAGCACTACTTAGGAGCAGGAGCAGAAGTGAGTTTGATCAAGCAGCCGATCCGCCGGCGGGCAATCTTCCACGACCTCACGGTCCGTAGCGTCGACCGGTTGACCGAGGACGCGGTGGCGATCTCCTTCGCCGTGCCCGAAGGCCTGCGCGACGACTTCGTCTTCGAGCCGGGCCAGCACCTGACGGTCAAGGCCATGCTGGACGGGGAGGAGGTGCGCCGTTCCTATTCGTGCTGCATCTCCAAGGGCGAGGCGCAACGTCGCGGCGAGGTGAGGGTGGCGTCCTCACGCATCCGCCACGGACGGATGTCCACCTGGCTCAACTCCCAGGTCGCGGCCGGTGACACCCTGGAAGTGATGAGCCCGATCGGCTCCTTTGTCTGCCCGACCGTGCCCACCGCGCGCAAGCATCACGTCGGCATCGCCGCAGGCTCGGGCATCACCCCTGTGCTCTCGCTGCTGGCCACCGCGCTGGAGGAAGAGCCAGAGTCGCAGGTCACGCTGATCTTCGGCAACCGCCGCACCGACTCCATCATGTTCCTCGAAGAACTGATGGACCTCAAGAACCGCTTCCCTGGACGCTTCACCCTCATCAACGTGCTCTCCCGCGAGGCTCAGGACGTCGAGCTGTTTACCGGCCGGATCGACCGTGACAAGTTCGAGGACTTCCTCGCGACGTTCGTCCCTGAGGACGAGGTCGACGAGTGGTATCTGTGCGGGCCCTTGGACATGGTGGAGATGGTCCGCTCGGTGCTGGCCGAACGCGACGTCGACGCCGAACACGTGCACTACGAGATCTTCCACGTCGATGACGCCGGCACCCCGATCCTCACCGAAGAGGTAGAGGTTGAGCCTGGGGCACCGCCGGCGGCCGTGGCCACGGTCACCCTCGACGGCCGCACCACGACGATCCCGATGCGCAGCAAGGGCCAGACGATCCTGGCCGCGACGCTCCTAGAGCGACCCGACGCACCCTTCTCCTGCACCGGTGGCATCTGCGGCACCTGCCGGGCCCGCGTCGTCTCCGGAGAGGTGACGATGGATCGCAACTATGCCCTGGAGCCGGACGAGGTCGAGCGTGGCTACGCGCTCATGTGCCAGTCACATCCGGTGACCGACACTGTGGTCATCGACTACGACGCCTGATCAGGGCTGGTCCGGGAGCCAGTCAGTCGCGACGAAGCCGGTGGGGGGTCCAGTTGAGTTTGCGGCGCGGGTTGAATGGTGCCAGCTCGGAGGGCACCGTGCCGGTGACGATCTGCTGAGCGAGCAGCTCACCGGTGATCGGACCGAGCGTGATGCCCCACATGCCGTGACCACCGGCGACGAAGACGCGTCCGGAGTCAGTGCGTCCCACGAGGGGTAGACCATCAGGGGTGCAAGGCCGGGACCCGACCCACTCCTCGCTGCGGTCGTCCAGGTCGGCGCCGCGCAACATCGGCCGGGTCGACTCCACGATCGCGGAGATCCGGCGCGGATCGAGGGCCTCGTCTGGACGACGGAACTCCATCATCCCGGCCACGCGGAGACGGTCACCCAGGGGCGTGATCGCCACGCGGGACTCGGGGAAGTAGATGGGACCTGAAGGCATGTGCTCGGTCTGGACGCTGAAGGAGTAGCCGCGTCCCGCCTGCACCACCATGTGCACGCCATACTGCCGGACGAGGTCCCCTAGCCAGGCGCCGGTCGCCACGACCGCCGCGTCGTAGGTGCCACCACCCCCGCCGGTGGTCTCGACCCGGACGGAGTTGCCGCGGTCCTGCACGTCGGTCACGGTGGCGTCGGTGATGATCTGGCCGCCCCGCTCGCGGACCGCATCGGCCAGCGCGTGCACGAAGGTGACTGGGTTGAGGAAGCGCTGACCCCGGATCATCAGCGCCGCCTCGACGCCGTCGGAGATCGCGGGCTCGCGACGGCGTGCCTCGTCGCCGCCGATGAGCTCGTGCTCGACGTGGCCGCCGGCGGCCTCGATCTGCTTGAACTCATCGAGCATCGTCTTGACCTGCGCCACGTCGCTATACCCAGCGATAAACTGAGTCGCCTCGTGGGTCTGCGCCGCGACCCCGTTGGAGGTGAGGTGGTCGAACGCCTCCAACGAGCGGTTGTTGACGGGGATCAGGGCCTGCATCGCGCGCCGCCAGCGGTCAGGAGTGCTGTGCCGGGTGAATCCCGCGACGAAGCGCGCCAGCTGCAGGTCCGGGGCTGGCTTGACGTAGAGGGGGGAGTTCGGGGTCAGGACCGCCCGGATCCCGTAGGCCAGCACAGCCGGCTCGGGCAGCGGTGTCGCGATGGCTGGGGTCAGCCACCCTGCGTTTCCCCAGGAGGCACCGGCGGCGACATCGGCCCGGTCGATGACGGTGACGGCGACGCCGCGCTCCTGAAGGAACCACGCGGTCGCCAAACCCACCATGCCTGCTCCGACGACCGCCACGGTGCGGGGCGTGCTACCTGCCATGAGACCCTCCTGATTGACCCTTTCCTGCCATAGTGACAGGGCCCGGCGAGCGATGCTGACCCGGGGGGTTGCGCGCGGTGATGGCCACCGGGTCGGCGGTGTCGAAGGTCAGGACCGCAACGAGTGCCAGGGCACGTCCAGCTGGAGCAGCAGCTCGCGCACGAGCGGGAGGCTGACGCCGACCACTGCGTGGTAATCGCCGTCGATGCTGGTGACATAGGGTCCGCCGAGCCCGTCGACGGTGAAGGCCCCCGCTACCTGGAGAGGCTCGCCGGTAGCGACGTAGGCATCGATCTCCTCATCGGTCAGGTCCGCGAAGTGCACAGTGGTCGACGCCGTCGCGCCGAGGGTCGCGCCGGTGCCGCCCGACGTGTCGCCCGGGTGCTCGATGCGCTCGCGGTTGTCGACGATCCAGTGGCCGGTATGGAGTATGCCCACCTGGCCACGCATGAGCCGCCAGCGCTCGATCGCGACGGCGGGCTCTATCGGCTTGCCGTAGATCTGCCCGTCGAGCTCCAGCACGGAGTCACAGCCCAGCACCAGCGCGTCCGGCGCCTGGGCCTGGACTACGGCCTCGCACTTGGCCCTCGCCAGGGTGAGGGCGACGTCTGCCGGCGACAGCTCGCCATACCGGGCCTGCGCCTGGGCGAGCTCGGCATCCTCATCGACCCCCGAGACCATCACCTCAGGGTCGACGCCTGCGTTGCGCAGCGTGCTGCGGCGGGCGGGGGAGGCGGAGGCGAGGACCAGGGCAATCACGGTGCCAGCGTAGTTGGGTGAGGTGCGTTGGTTGCGCGCTGCACCACCTCGGGTGGACTAGCCTGACCGGGTCCGATGACGTGCACAGGCGGAGGCCGCGATGACAGTCCCCGATGGTCCCGATGCCCCGAGGGTCGCGGGCCGCGCAGACTCTGCCCGTGCCGCACCGGAAGAGTCCGGCTCGCAGGTCGCGCTGGGTGCCGGGATCGCCGGTGGGACGGTCGTGCTGTTCCTGCTCCTGCGGATCATGGCCATCGCCCACTGGGACTGGTTTGTCGCTGGAGACATCGCGGATTCGATGAATTTTGGCGATGCCATCGGGGTCGTCCTAGGAACCCTGTTTGCCCGTCCCACGATCACCGCGATCGCCGTGATGTTGCTGATGCCCTTGGCCGGGGTGGACCTCGTGTGGTCGACCATGACGCACCGGCGGCTGCAGGTCGGGCGGGCACTGTTCGTCGCGTTCCTCACTGCCGCACTGGTCGCACTGACCACTACCATCCACGTGTGGTGGCTCCCCACCGGCGTCGTGGTCATCGGCGCGCTGCTGGCGCTCATGCGCGCCGGCTGGAGTCACGGGGTGGGGCACCGCATGATCGTCGGCCTGCTCCGCGCGACCGGAGTGCTGTCCATTATCGCCGCGCTCCTGTTTGCCGTCCTGATCGACACCCCCTGGCTCATCCGGGAGCAGATCGAGACCGAGCAGGAGACGATCGACGGCTACGTGCTCGAGACCCCGTCGGGTTTCCTGAAGGTGCTCACCGATGATCCGCGCGAAGTCCGCATCCTCATTAGTGCCGACGTCCTCTCCCGCACCATCGGCGGGTAAGCCGCAGATCCGGCCGCATTGCCGACAGGCTGGTGTGGCAGCGCCGACCGTCCGGTGTGGCAGCGCCGACCGTCCGGTCAGAGCTCGCGCAGCACCGCCGCGCGCAGCGTGTCGAGGCCGACGCCACCGATGTCGAGCGCACGCCGGTGGAAGGCCTTGAGGTCGAAGTCGTCGCCCTCGCGGCGCTGGACCTCGTCGCGCAACTCGAGCCAGAGCCGCTCGCCGATCTTGTAGGCGGGGGCCTGGCCCGGCCAGCCCAGATAGCGGTCGAGCTCGAACCGGACGAAGCCCTCATCCATGTTGACGTGGTTGTTGAGGAACTCCCAGGCCTTGTCATAGGTCCACTCGCCACCGCCGACCTCGGCCGGAGCTTCGAAGCCGCAGTGCACGCCGATGTCGATGACGACGCGGGCCGCCCGCAGCGACTGGGCGTCCAGCAGCCCCATCCGGTCACCCGGGTCGTCCATGTAGCCGAGGTCGGCCATCAGCCACTCGCTGTAGAGGGCCCAGCCCTCGCCGTGGCCGGACGTCCACGAGGCGAGCCGACGCCAGCGGTTGAGCAGCTCGGAACGGTAGACGGTCTGCCCGATCTGCAGATGGTGGCCGGGGACACCCTCGTGGTAGACGGTCGTGAGCTCACGCCACGTGGAGAAGCGACTCACGCCCTTGGGCACGGACCACCACATGCGGCCGGGCCGGGTGAAGTCTTCGGAGGGGCTCGTGTAATAGATGACGCCAGTCTGGCTCGGGGCGATCATGCACTCGATGGTGCGCACCGGCTCAGGGATGTCGAACTGTGTGTCGGTGAGACGAGCGATCGCCTCGTCCGCCTTGACCTGCATCCACTCGCGCAGCGCGTCGGTGCCCTCGAGCTGATAGCGGGGGTCCTCGTCGAGGATCGCGACGGCCTCCTTGACCGTGGCGCCAGGCCTGATCTGCTCGGCGGTCTCCGCCATCATCGCGGTGATGCGGGCCAGCTCCTGCTGACCCCAGGCGTAGGTCTCCTCGAGATCGATCGTGGCGCCGAGGAAGCTGCGGGAGCGCAGGCTGTAGAGCTCGCGGCCACTGGCGTCCGACTCGGGTGCCTTTGCGGCTAGCTCGTCCGTCAGGTATGACGCGAGCTCGCCATAAGCGTCTTTCGCACCGGTGATCGCCGTGGCCAGGCGGGAACGGATCTCCTGCGGCTGGTCGGTGGCCTCCTCCAGCAGGGCATCGAAGGTGCTGGCCTGCGCACCCGCCTGGTCGCGGCACTGCTCGGCGACCTGGCTCACCTGCCGCTGCGGAACGACCTGGCCCTGCTCAGCGGACCACGTCAAGGCGCTGAGGTATTGCTGCATCGCGGTCGGGACCGCTTCGAGGCGGGCGTTGATGTGGTCCCACTGCTCCGTGGTGTCTTTGCCCATGATGTCGAAGATGTCGCGGAGCGTCTGCGGCGCGGACGCGATGACGTTGAGATCCACCGGGGCATCGCCGTCGAGCACCAGGTCCAGCTCGTCGCGCTGCAGGCGCAGACGCTCACCGAGCGCGGCGACGGTGACCTTGTCGACGTCGTCGACAGGGGTGAGGCGATCGAGTTGCTCCAGGGTGGTGGAGCACAGGTCACGCTGCGCCCGCAGCCCCTGGATCGACAGGTCGTCGATCTTGTCGTCCTGTCCTGGTATGCCCAGGTAGGTCGCCTGCAACGGGCTCAGCGCGAGGGAGGCATCCAGGTGGGCCTCGGCGAGGCGGTCGATCTCGGTCTGCTGGCGGCTGCTCTTCAGGGGCTCGATCACGCCCCGCAACTTACCGCATCGCCATGGCTACCTCGATGCTCGGCATACCCTGGCGTGGTGCCGAGCGATGGGTTGAACCCGCACCAGGGCTCGAGGTCTGCCTGCCACCGTGGACCGTCCATCCTGCCAGCAATCGAGCGGGCCCCCGCGGCACGCCCCGAGCCCGGAGGGAACCGATGAGCGAGCCACTCGCGCGCGTCCGTTCGACCAACGTCGCCCGACCCAAACCCGCCGGCGGTCGGTCGAGGCGGGACACCGGGATCGACAAATGGCCGGTGCCACAGCTCGAGGTCTTTGAGCCTGGACCGCACTACGGTGATGGCGGTGGGGTCGTCGGTGACCTGGTCGGCGACACCTTGCACCATGGTGGCGCCAACAAGGCGGTCTACGCGCTGAGCCGGTCGCAGGTCGAGCACTGGGAGGGCGAGCTGGGTCGCGCGCTGCGGGACGGCCAGCTCGGGGAAAACCTCACGATCGAGGGGCTCGACCTCGAGGCCGGGCTACTGATCAACCAACGGTTGGTCTTTCACCCCCAGGACCGGTTGGTCCAGGCGCCGGAGGAGGACGTCGTCCTGGAGGTCTCGGTCCCGCGCACGCCCTGCCACACCTTCGCTATCCACATGGCGGTGCCCGGATGGACGAAGACGTTCGCCGCGCACGGACGGTGCGGCATCTACCTGCGAGTGATCACACCGGGAGTGATCCGGGCGGGGGACCAGATCGAGGTGCTGCCTCCTCCACCGCACGACATCACCATGATGGTGGCCTTTGCCTCGGCGATGGGAGATGACGAGGCTGCCGCGAGAGTCGTTGCAGCACAATGTCTTCCACAGATGTATCAGGACCGGCTCCGCGCTCGCCTCGCGGCGAGGTAGTCGCTGGTCAGCGGGGCAGCGCGGAGGCCCGCCAACCGCCAGGGCCGACCGCGGGCCGCGGCCGAGCGTAGCGAGACTTCGCGGTCCACAGCGTGCGTCGACGAGGGCCGTCCCCGCTCACTTCGCCGCCACCGGCGGCGGACAACACCACGGTCAGCGCCGCGAGCTGAGCGGCGGAGGGGTTGCCGCGCACCACCCGAAGGACGGGCGTCGGCACCAGCATCGGGGCTTCGTCGCTCACAGCGGGATGTTCCCGTGCTTGCGCGGTGCGCGCGAGGACCGCTTGGAGCGCAGGTGGCGCAGCGCGCGGGCCACTTCGACCCGGGTGCGCGAGGGTTCGATGACGGCATCGACATATCCGCGTTCGGCGGCGACATAGGGGTTGGCGAGGGTGTCTTCATATTCCTGGATCCGCCGCGCCCGCTCGGCGTCGACATCACCACCTGCCTCTGCGACCGCCTGCAACTGCTTGCGGTAGAGGATGTTGGCCGCTCCCTGGGCGCCCATCACCGCGATCTGCGCGGTCGGCCAGGCTAGGTTGACGTCGGCACCGAGGTGCTTGGAGCCCATGACGTCGTAGGCGCCGCCATAGGCCTTGCGGGTGATGACGGTGATCAGCGGCACGGTCGCGTCCGCGTAGGCGTAGAGCAGTTTGGCGCCCCTGCGGATGATGCCGCCGAACTCCTGGTCGGTGCCGGGAAGGAAACCCGGCACGTCGACGAAAGTCAGGATCGGGATGTTGAAGGCATCGCAGGTGCGCACGAAACGCGCGGCCTTCTCCGACGCGTCGATGTCGAGGGTGCCGGCCAGGTGCATCGGCTGGTTGGCCACGACACCGACCGAGCGGCCCTCGACGCGGCCGAAGCCGACCACGATGTTGGGTGCAAAGAGCGGCTGCACCTCGAGGAACTCGCCCTCATCCAGGACCGTCTCGATGGCCGTCTTGATGTCGTAGGGCATCGTCGATGAGTCGGGGACGAGAGTGTCCAGCTCCGCGTCCTCTTCAGTGGTCTCGTCCACGATCTCGACCTCGAAGGCCGGCGGATCCTCGAGGTTGTTCTGCGGCAGGAAGCCCAGCAGCTCCTTGACGTAGTCGATCGCGTCGTCCTCGTCGGCACCCATGTAATGGGCCACGCCCGAGATCGTGTTGTGGGTGCGGGCACCGCCCAGGTCCTCGAAGGTCACGTCCTCGCCAGTGACTGTCTTGATGACGTCCGGGCCGGTGATGAACATGTGCGAGGTCTGGTCGACCATCACCACGAAGTCGGTGA
>NZ_JAUNVI010000066.1 GCF_030537745.1 Ornithinimicrobium sp.
GGCGGGCGTTCCTGCCACTCCGGACGGGCGGCCCTGCCACTCCGGACGGACGGTCGGGACGCGGCTGCAACCTATCCGCCTGGGGGACTTTCACGCAGCCCGACGCCACTTCTCCATAGCGGTCAGTCGATCGGGTGCTGGGCAGCGAGGCGGTCAACCGCCTCCAGCACAGCGTGGATCGGGATCTCCTCGGTGTCGACACCGACTACGGCCACCTCGTCGGGCCGGCTGGGCAGCACGGTCGCGACATAGTCTCGGACGGCGTCATCGATATTCATGTCGTGGCCGGCGCGCTCGGACAGATACCACCGGTGCTCGAGGATCTCGTGAAAAAGCTCGGCGGGCTCGAGCTTGGCGCGCAGCTCGCGGGGGACGGTGCGCGTCATCGGCTCGTAGACCCGGGAAAGCCAGTCGTGGGCGACCAGCTCCTCGTCGTCGCCCTGCCGGTCGGTGGCGGCACGATAGGAGTCGAGGTCGTTGAGCAGGCGACGGGCCTGGTTTTCCTCGACGTCAAGGCCGGTCAGCCGCATGAGACGACGCGAGTGGTGTCCGGCGTCGACGACCTTGGGCTCAATGCGGATGTGGGTGCCGTCCAGGTCAGTGCTCATCTCTAGTTCACCGACGTCGAAGCCGAGGTTGTTGAGCCGGCGGATCCGTTCCTCAACCTTCCAGCGGTCACCGCGCTCAAACCGCTCCTCTCCGGTGAGCTCGTCCCACAGCAGGTCATAGCGATGCATCAGGAGGTCGGCGATCTCGACAGGGTCCTCGCCCTCGGCCAGACGCCCGCCGGCCTCGAGGTCCATCAGCTCTCCGGCGATGTTGCCATGGGCGATGAAGAGGTCGTGCTCGCGCTGCCCGGGGGAAAGTTGCGGGTGCAACTCGGCGGTCTCGGCATCGACGAGATAGGCCGCGAAGTCGCCGGCATCCCGGCGGAAGAGGGTGTTGGACAGGGACACATCTCCCCAGAAGCAGCCGGCCAGGTGCAGGCGGACGAGCAGGACAGCGAGCGCGTCGAGGGTGCGGCGAGCAGTGTCGGGGCGCAGCCGCTGGGAGAAGACCGCACGGTAGGGCAGGGAGAACCTCAGGTGCCGGGTGACCAAGCAAGCATCCAGTGGTGATCCGTCGCTGGCCACGCGACCGGAGACGACGGCCAGCGGCTGCACGGTCGGCTGGCCGAGGCGGCGCAGGTTGCGCAGGGTCTGAAACTCCCGCCGTGCCAGCGGCTCGCTGATCTCCTTGACCGCGATGACGTGCCCAGATAGCTTGACGAAGCGGACGACGTGGCGGGAGATGCCGCGGGGCAAGGCCGCCAGGTGCTCTGGCGGCCATTCCTCCAGCGGGACGTCCCACGGCAGGTCCAGCATCGCTGGATCTGGACGGATCGTGGTGAAGTCGAGCGGCATGACCCCAGCCTAGGTCGGTCCAGCCTCCGTCGTATGCAGCGTGGCCGCCTTCCGACCGCCGCACGACCAAGGCCGCCTGCCGGGTCGGCAGGCGGCCTTCGCCGGTATGACGTGGAGAGTCAGCCGCTGATGCGCTCGCCAGTCTGGGAGTTGAAGATGTGGAGGTGGTCGCCGTTGGGCTGGAAGTGAATGACCTCGCCCTTCCGCGGCGGGGTGCGGCCGTCGACGCGCGCGATGAACGGCTTGTCGATGGCCTCCGAGCCGGGCAGCTGGCCGTAGATGTAGGCGTCCGCACCGAGTTCTTCGACGACGGCGACCTCGATCGGCAGACCGCGACCGGAGTCGTTGAGCTCCAGGTCTTCGGGACGGACGCCGATGACGACCTCGTTGCCGGAGGCCTTGGCGAGGATGGCGCGATCGACGGGGTGGGTGTAGTCGCCCAGGCGGACGCCGCCATCGGTCACCGGCACCGTCATTAGGTTCATGGCGGGCGAGCCGATGAAACCGGC
Organism: Ornithinimicrobium sp.; assembly: GCF_030537745.1. Lineage (GTDB taxonomy): Bacteria > Actinomycetota > Actinomycetes > Actinomycetales > Dermatophilaceae > Ornithinicoccus. Next base: position 1,913 of record NZ_JAUNVI010000066.1, read on the forward strand.
GACGAAGACGTTGACCGGGTGGTCATACATGTGCCGCGGGGCGTCGCACTGCTGCAGGATGCCGTCCTTGAGGACCGCGACGCGGTCACCCATCGTCATGGCCTCCACTTGGTCGTGGGTGACGTAGACCGTGGTGACGCCGAGGCGGCGCTGCAGTGACGCGATCTGGGTGCGGGTCTGCACGCGCAGCTTGGCGTCCAAGTTCGACAGCGGCTCATCCATCAGGAAGACCTGCGGCTGGCGCACGATGGCGCGTCCCATAGCGACGCGCTGACGCTGACCGCCAGAGAGCGCCTTCGGCTTGCGCTCGAGGTAATCCGACAGGTCGAGGATCTTGGCGGCCTCCTCCACGCGCGTGCGGATGTCGGCCTTGGACTTGCCGGCGATCTTGAGGGCGAAGCCCATGTTGTCGGCCACGGTCATGTGCGGGTAGAGGGCGTAGTTCTGGAAGACCATCGCCACGTCGCGGTCCTTGGGCGGCAGGTTGGTGACATCGCGGTCGCCGATGAGGATGCGACCGCCGTTCACCTCTTCCAGGCCCGCGAGCATGCGGAGGGAGGTCGACTTGCCGCAGCCGGACGGGCCGACGAAGACGAGGAACTCGCCGTCTTCGATGTCGATGCTGAGGGCGTCCACCGCGGGGCTGTCTGACCCTGGGTAGACGCGGGTGGCCTGGTCAAAGGTCACAGTTGCCATGGTGATGCCTTCCTTCACCGGCAGGTACGTGCCGGACGATCCGTTGTAAAGGAACCCCGCGGCGACGCCGTGGAGCCAGCCACCGAAGGCGCGCGCTGGGACCACAAGACAACATGGATCAGGGCGACGCTGCCGGTGACAAGGTCACGCTAGCAGATCGGTCGCGCCGCTCTGCAAGATCTTGCAGAAACCTGAGAGAATCTGCATACTGAGCTTTCACCACCACGACGTGCGGCTCCATCCTGCTGTGCGTCAGCGCGGGCGAGGCGACACTCGCACGTCCCCGGGCACACCACGGTTCGAAGGAGAACTCATGAAGCGCACCACCGGCGCCATTGCTGTCAGCGGGGTGGCCGCCCTGCTGCTCACCGCCTGCGGCGGAGGCACGACTGACACCCCAGCCGCTCCGATGACGACCGACACCATGTCGGAGACGGGCGACGCTGCGCAGGAGAGCTCCGCGGCACCAGCCGACGACAGCTCCGCGACGTCCGGAGAGGCTGCTCCGGCCGCCAGCGACGGCAGCAGCCTCGTCATCTGGGCCGACGACCTGCGCGCCGCTGCCCTGCAGAAGCACGCCAAGGAGTTCGAGGCAGAGACCGGCGTGCCGGTCAAGATCCAGGTCGTGGCCAACGAGAAGCTGCGTGAGCAGTTCAAGGACTCCGTCGGCGCCGACGCCGGTCCGGACATTGCCGTCGGCGCGCACGACTGGCTGGGCGAGCTCGTCCAGAACAACGTCGTGGCCCCGGTGCAGATGGCCGCGGACGTCCAGTCCGGCTTCAACCCCGAGTCGATCGAGGCCGTGACCTACGAAGGCCAGACCTACGGCGTCCCCTACGCCGTGGAGTCCATCGCGCTCATCCGCAACACCGCGCTCGCGCCGGAGACGCCGGCCTCAATGGAGGACCTCGTCGCCCAGGGCAAGAAGCTTGTCGAAGACGGCAAGACCGAGCTGATCATGACGCAGGAAGTGGGCAAGGAAGGCAACGCCTACTCCCTCTACCCCTACCTCGCGGCCTACGGCGGCGGCATCTTCCCGCTCCTGGACGCGGGCGGCTTCGACGGCACCAAGGTGATCATCGACTCCCCTGAGAGCATCAAGGGTGGCGAGAAGATCAGCTGGCTCGCCAAGGAGAAGGCGCTGTCCACCAACCAGGACGGCTCCAACGTGATCCCGCTGTTCACCGAGGGCAAGGCGGCCTTCATGGTCTCTGGTCCGTGGGCGATCCAGCAGATCAAGGACGCGGGCATCGACTACGCGATCGAGCCCATCCCGGACTTTGAGGACGGTGGCGAAACCACCCCGTTCCTGGGAGTTCAGACCTTCTACGTCTCCGCCAAGAGCAAGAACCCGCAGATCGCCCAGACCTTCGTGCAGGAGTTCGTCTCCAAGCCCGAGGTCCAGATCTCGCTCTTCGAGGCAGGCGACCGCCCGCCGGCCCTCACGGCGGCCTATGAGCAGGTCGCCAAGGACAACGCCGACATCCAGGCCTGGGGCGAGGCCGCCGCTGGCGGCACCCCGATGCCCAACATCCCGCAGATGAACTCGGTCTGGGGCCCGTTGGGCAAGGCTGAGGCTGACATCGTCTCTGGCGATGCCGCCGCGGACCGCCTCAAGACCGCGCAGTCCGAGGTCGAGGCAGCGCTCAAGCAGTGACCCGCTGATCCTTCCCGGGGCGGGCGCATCCCGCCCGCCCCGGGGAGAGGTCCGGTATGGCGTACGACGGCTCGTCGTGCGCCATACCTGGATCGTCCCACCCACCCGGGCCACCTGGCCCCTGCGCCCAACCCGGAGAGACGCCGATGTCCTCGACCCTCACGCCGCCGCCGACCGATGTGTCCGGCGGTGAGACGTTCAGGACGCCACTGTGGGTCCACGTGGTCAAGTGGGCCGTCATCGGCCTGACTGTCCTCGGACTGGGCTGGGCGGCCCAGCTCGCGATCGCCAGCGGTGCCTGGCTGGTGGTTATTGTGATCGCCTTCATCGCGATGGCGGTGCTCGTCGTCTACTCCACGCGCCACTTCATCCCGATGAAGTACCTGCTGCCGGGCCTGATCCTGCTGCTGCTCTTCCAGATGTGGCCGATCATCTACACCGTCGGGACCGCCTTCACCAACTACGGCGACGGGCACACGCTGACCAAGGAAGAGGCGATCGACGCCATCCAGGCGCAGTCGGTGCGGCAGTCGCCGGACGCCCCGCGCTACGGGATGTCGGTCGCAGTGCCAAAGGATGCGCCGATCGAGACGGGTGAGCTGACCCTCCTGCTGAGCACCAGCGCCGAGGGCGGGGCCGCGGAGCTCGAGTCGACGGGCGAGAGCGCGGCGACCGATGCCGGCAACGTGCTGCCGGACGGCACCCAGGTCTTCGTCGGCACCGAGAAGGGCCTGAAGCCGCTGCCTGCCGAGGGCGTGGCGCTGCGCAGCAACGGCACCATCGAGGCGGCGCCTGGCTATCGGGTGCTCAATCTGATGGAGGCCAACAAGCGCGGCCAGGAGCTGACCACCTTTGCTGTCCCGGTCGGTGACCAGGGCGCGGGGATCAAGGTAGCCACCACCACCCAGGCCTTCGTCGGCCGACCGACCATCTCCTACGACGCGGCCACCGACACGATGACCACCGTCGAGGGCAAGCGTTACGTCGCCAAGCACGCCAACTTCGTCCCGGAGGACGGGCAGGGCCAGCAACTGACCGCAGGGTGGAAGGAAAACGTCGGCTTCGACAACTTCACCACCATCTTCACCGACCCTGGCTTCCGCACCGGCTTCCTGAAGATCTTCCTGTGGAATCTCGCGTTCCCGCTCATCACCGTGGTGAGCACCTTTGCGCTCGGTATGTTGCTCGCGCTCCTGTTTAACGATCCCCGGCTCAAGGGCAAGGGCTTCTACCGCTCGCTCATGGTGCTGCCCTACGCACTGCCGATCTTCGTGACTGGCATCATCTGGGCCTCGATGTTCAACCAGCAGTTCGGGCTGATCAACAACCTGACCGGGCTCAACATCGACTGGCTCGGTGATCCCTGGGCGGCCCGCCTGGCGTTGATCATCACGAACCTGTGGCTCGGCTTCCCTTACATGTTCCTCATCTGCACCGGCGCCCTGCAGTCCATCCCTCAGGACGTCAAGGAGGCCGCGGCGGTCGACGGCGCGGGCCCGATCCGGACCCTGTGGTCGGTCATCACTCCGCTGCTGCTGGTGGCGGTCGGACCGCTGTTGGTGGCCAGCTATGCCTTCAACTTCAACAACTTCACGCTGGTCTACCTGGTCACCGGCGGTGGCCCCTTCGACAAGGCCAACAGCTTGATCGGCAACACCGACCTGCTGATCAACTTCGCCTACCGACTGGCGCTGGAGGCGGGCACTCCAAACATCGGTCTGGCCTCGGCCGTCAGCATCGTGATCTTCATGCTCGTCGGAGTGATCAGCTATATCGGCTTCCGCCAGTCCGCCGCTCTTGAGGACGTGAACTAACCATGACGCAGCAGCCGCAACTCGAGGGCGGCCTGGCCGCTACCGGCCCGGCCACGCCAGATCCGGCCCGCAAGGCGCCCACGCAGTCCAGCGTGTCCCGTCCCAAGACCGGCGTCTGGTGGCGCCACCTGCTCGCGATCATCGTGGTCATCTGGGCGCTCTTCCCGGTGATGTTCATCGTCTCGGCAGCCCTGAACCCGGCCGGCACGCTCAACGCGAGCGACCCCATACCCAGGCAGTTCTCCACCAAGAACTTCAACGATCTCTTCGCGTCGACGACCTTCCCCTACTGGACCTGGTTCAAGAACTCCCTGCTCATCGCCGGTCTCGGGACCATCTTCACGGTGTTCATCGCTGCGGCGGCCGCCTACGCGTTTTCGCGCTTGCGTTGGATGGGTCGCCGGCCCGGCCTGATGGCCCTGCTGCTCGCCCAGATGTTCCCGGCGCTGCTCGCCTTCCCCGCCCTCTATTTGATGTTCCTCAACCTGGGCAACTCGCTGCCGAGCATCGGCCTGAACACCCTCGGCGGGCTGCTCCTGGTCTACCTCGGCGGTGCGATGGGCGCCAACGTCTGGCTGCTCAAGGGCTATTTCGACACTATCCCCGCAGAGCTGGACGAGGCTGCCAAGATGGATGGAGCCAGCCACGCCCGGATCTTCTTCACGATGACCCTGCGCCTGGTGACCCCCATCCTGGCCACCGTCGGCATCCTCGCCTTCGTCGGCCTGTGGGGAGAGTTCATGCTGGCCAGCATCTTCTTGCTCGACCAGGACGTGCGCACCCTCGGCGTCGGTCTCTACTCCCTCAACCTGGCCGACAAGAACAAGTACTTCGGCATGTTCTCAGCAGGCGCGCTCATCGCCTCGATCCCGCCGGTGCTGGTCTACCTGAGCCTGCAGAAGCAACTGATCGGTGGGCTCACCACCGGCTCAGTGAAGTAATGGCGGCGCCGCGCGGACGACTTGCAGACCTGGCGAACTACGCCGGGGTCAGCGAGGCCACGGTCAGCCGGGTCCTCAACGACAAGCCGGGCGTGGCGACCGGGACCAGGCAGTTGGTGCTGACCGCGCTCGATGTCCTCGGTTACGAGCGTCCCAGCCGGCTGCGCCGCAGCAGCGCAGGCCTGATCGGGCTGGTGCTTCCCGAGCTGACCAACCCGGTCTTCCCGATGTTTGCGCAGACCGTGGAGACCCAGCTGGCGGGTGCCAACTTCACGCCGGTGCTGTGCACCCAGACGCCCGGCGGGGTGCACGAGGACGAATACGTCCAGATGCTGCTGGCCCGCGGCGTCTCCGGGATCATCTTCGTCAGCGGACTCCATGCCGACACCAGCGCGGGCATCGAGCGCTATGTCGCGCTGCGTGAGCGTGGTCTTCCGATAGCCCTGGTTAACGGCTTCCGCACGGGCATCGACGCCACTTTTGCCAGCCACGACGACAAGGCCGGGATGCAGATCGCCGTGCGGCACCTGCGCAATCTCGGTCACACCAAGATCGGCTTCGCGACGGGGCCGGCCCGCTATGTCCCCGTCCAACGGCGGATCGAGGGCTTTCGCTCCGCGATGAGCGACGGCCCGCAGGTCGACCTGGACAGCCTCATCTGCACGACGATCTTCTCTGTCGAGGGCGGTGCGGCCGGGGCCAAGCAGCTCGTCGCGTCGGGTGCGACCGCGATCATCGCCGGCTCGGACGTGATGGCGCTCGGGATGTTGCGACAGGCCACCCAGCTGGGCTTGCGGGTGCCGGAGGACCTCTCCGTCATCGGTGGAGACGACGTGCCCTTCATGGGGTTCGTCGACCCCGGGCTCACCACGGTCCGGATGGACGTGCAGGGCCTGGCGCACGCCGCCGTCACCGCGGTGCTGGCCGAGATTGCCGGGGAGGTGGTCGAGCACCGGGAGTACATTTTCGCCCCCGAGCTCATCCTGCGTCGCTCCACGACCAAGGCCCCCGCGCGCTGAGGGGTGGCCCCGTCCGTCTTTGTGGGCACGTGCGAGTTGCGGTATTGCACGACTTTCACGTGCCCACGACCCCGACCAGGAACCCGACCAGGCACACGACCAGTTAGGTCGCTCGCCGGCTCTCCAGGAGGGCCTGCAGCACCCGGACCAGGCCCGGCTCGTCGGCCACCCGGAACTGCGCCTGGGTGTCCCCGTCGCCGACCCGCACGGTGAGTCGTCGCGCGGCGCGCTCGCGGTCGGGGTCGTCGGTCAGGGCGACAAAGCCGTGCTCGTCGGTGACATCGTCGCCGGCGTAGAAGACCGCGTCGACACCCAGGTCCTGCGCGAGCGCGACCAGCGCTGCGCCCTTGCCGACGTGCGCGACAGCCAGCTCGACGACCTCCTTGCCGGGGGTCACGACCAGGTCGGTATGCCGATCGCCCAGGGCGGTGGCCTGCGCCAGGGCGGCGGCGCTGACCTCGGGTGCCAGGCCGCGAGTGTGGATGACGCGCCCGGCAGGCTTCTCCTCGACGCGCGCCCCGGGGTGGGCTGCGACCAGGTCGGCAGCCTCGGTGTCCAGCGTCGCCAGCAGGTCTCGCTGCGCGGGCGTCAGCGCCAGCCCGTCCGGACGCCTGGAGTCCTCGACGCCGTGCGAGCCGATGAGGAGCAAGGGGTCCTGGGCGCCGGAGAGTTGGCGCAGCGGCCCGATGGCCCGCCCAGAGACCAGGGCGACCACGGTGCCTGGGAGGTCAGCCAGCGCGGTGAGCGTCTCCATACCTCCCTGGACCGGACGCGAGTCCATCGGATCGAGCACCAAGGGTGCCAGCGCGCCGTCGAAGTCGGTGGCGACCAGCACGGTGGGGAGCGCCGCGAAGGCCTCGACCGCGGACGTGAGGCCGGAGGTGGGGGAGGCGGTCATGACTGTCCCTCCTGACGGTGGCGCCGTTGGGTCGGCTTTCCCGGTGCGGCCGCGAGCGCGCGTAGGAAAGCATCTGCCCACGCCTGCACGTCATTGGTGCTGACCCGGCGGCGCATCGAGGACATCCGCCGCCGCTTCTTGGCGGGATCGTCACGGATGGCCCGCAAGATGGTGTTCTTCAGCCCGGTGATGTCGTGGGGATTGCAGAGGTAGGCGTTGCGCAGTTCCTCGGCCGCCCCGGTGAACTCGCTGAGCACCAGCGCGCCACCACCGTCGTGGCGTGCGGTGACGTACTCCTTGGCGACGAGGTTCATGCCGTCGCGCAACGGCGTGACCAGCATGACGTCCGCGGCTTGGAAGAGCGCCGCCATCTCCTCGCGCGGGTAGGACTGATGCAGGTAGTGGACTGCGGTGTCGCCCAGGTGGGAGAAGTCGCCGTTGATGCGCCCGACGGTGCCCTCGATCTGCTCACGCAGGGTGCGGTAGGCCTCCACGCGCTCACGGCTCGGCGTGGCCACCTGCACGAAGGTGACGTCTGGCGGAGCGATCTCTCCGTCGGCGAAAAGCTCACCGATGGCACGCAGCCGGTGCCGGATCCCCTTCGTGTAGTCGAGGCGATCCACGCCCAGCAGCACGATCTCGGGGTTGCCGAGGGACTCGCGGATCGCCACCGCACGCTCCCGCACCGCTGGCGTCATAGCGAGCTCGCGAAAACCCGCGGCGTCGATGGAGATCGGCACCGAGGCAGCACGCGCCTGTCGTGGCGCTGCACCCAGCAGGTCGTCGTCGGAGCCTTGCCACTGGACGACGTCACCCCGGACGGTGGCGCCCAGCGCGGAGCGGCACGAGCGCATGAAGTTGCGGGCGTCGTCGGGGCGCTGGAAGCCGAGAAAGTCGGCGCCGAGGAGGCCGCGCAGGATCTGGGCTCGCCACGGGAGCTGGGCGAAGAGCTCGACCGGCGGGAACGGGATGTGGTTGAACCAGCCGATCCGCAGGTCGGGCCGCCGCTCCCGAAGGAGGGCAGGGACCAGCTGGAGCTGATAGTCGTGCACCCACACGGTGGCGCCCGGGGCCGCGACCTCGGCGATCGCGTCGGCGAAGCGGTCGTTGACCAGGCGGTAGGCGTGCCACCACGTCCGGTGAAAGCTCGGCGGCACGATGACGTCGTGGTAGAGCGGCCAGAGCGTGTCGTTGGAAAAACCCTCGTAGAAGTCGGTCAACTCCTGCGCGGACAGCGGCACCGGATGCAGTCGCAGGGCGCCGTCGTCAAAAGGCTCGGGCGCCTCGCCGGGGAAGCCCGCCCACCCGACCCAGGCCGCCTCGCGGTCGCGCATGACGGACTCCATGGCGGTCACCAGCCCGCCGGGGCTGGTCTGCCACGTCGTGGTGCCGTCCGGTGCGACGTGCCGGTCGACGGGAAGGCGGTTGGCGGCGATGACGAAGTCGAAGGTCGTCGTGGAGGAAACCATGTCTGTCCCTTGATCGTTGTCCTGACCACCAGCCTAGGCGGGTGCACCCGGGCGCGCCCGCGCGCACCTAGGTGACCCCTAGCAGGAGACCGCATACCGTGGAGTCCGTGACCACCGAACCGTCCCGCACCACCAGCACAGACGCGACGCGTCCGGTGCCGGTGGTCGTGCCGCGCCGACTCGGCGACTATGAGCTGGGTGAGCGGCTGGGGGAGGGTGGCATGGGCGTCGTCTGGCGCGCCACCTCCAGCAACGGCCGGGAAGTCGCGATCAAGGTGCTCCGTGAGCACATCGCCCACGACGAGCACGCGCGGGCGCGGCTGCGCCGTGAGGTGCACACGCTGGCCCGCGTCCACCACCCTCGGATCGCGTCCGTGATCGACGCCGACGTCGACGGGCCGGCGCCCTACATCGTCACTGAATACGTCCCCGGACGTCCGTTGGACCAGGTGGTCGCCGACCGCGGCCCGATCCGCGGGGAGGCATTGCTGCGGCTCGGCCGTGGGCTGGGGGAGGCGCTGCACGCGATCCACGGGGCCGGGATCGTGCACCGCGATCTCAAACCCGGCAATGTGCTCATGGTCGGCGACGGCGGCGATCCGGTCGTGATCGACTTTGGCATCGCCCAGGTTGCCGACGACGTGCGCCTGACGATGACTGGCATGGTCATGGGAACTCCGGGCTATCTGTCGCCGGAGGTCGTCGAGGGCGGGCAGGTCAGCGAAGCCACCGATTGGTGGGGCTGGGCGGCGACTCTGGCGTATGCCGTCAGCGGCCAGCCTCCCTTTGGCCGGGGACCGCTCACCGTCGTGCTCGACAGGGTCCTGCGGGGACGTCTGCAGCTCGAAGGTGTCGACCCGATGCTCGTGCCGTTGCTCACGGCGGCGCTCGACCCTGATCCGTTGCGCCGACCGACGGAGACGCAGGTGCTGGACGGTCTGGAACGCTATGCCCGCCGCGAGGATGTCACCGGCGCCCTGCCCGTCTGGATGCACGGCCCCGACCCTGACCGGACGACCGTGGCGCCGCAGCGCGGACTCGACCGGACGATGGTCGCGCCAGCAGTGCAGGCTGTGCCGACGGGGCAGCCGGGGGAGGCCGGTCGGCCAGTGCGGGCTTGGGAGGCCGGTCGGCCAGCACAGGCTGGGCAGAGCGATCGGCCAGCGCAGGCTGGGCAGTCCGGTCACCCACAGTGGCATGGCCCCGGGGTGTCCGCGCGCGATCCCTCCCCGGCCCCCTTCGCGGAGGTGGGTGGACCGGCTGGTGAGGTCTCGCCATACCCCGAGGGCAGTGTGGTGCCCCGGCAGCCCGGCGAGCCGGGCGGCCCCGACCCCAGGATCGGGCGGAGCGCCCGACGCGGCACTCTGGTCGGGCTGCTGGTGGCCTTCGTCGGGTTGGCGACCACTGCGCCCCTGCTGGCGTGGGGCCTTTATGCGGTGTGGGAGATCCTCACCCGGACGGTGGATCGCAGCCTGACCGGGCTGGTCCTGCGGCGTCATGTGGCCGGACGTCGACGTAGCGACGTGCCGGTGCTGGTGCTGGCCAGCCCGTGGCACCTCGTCGTCGCGGCCCTGGGCTCGGTGCTCTCCCTGATCCTGCCGCTGGGGCTGGCCGCGCTGGTGGCGTTCGTCGTCTCCGGTGCCGTCACGACCTCTGAGGTGATGCTCCCCGTCCGTCCCGACCATCCGCTGGCCATTGGGATCGGCTCGCTGATCGGCGCGTGGGTCGGCTGGTGGGGACTCGGGTCGACCTCGCTGCGTCGCGGCTCGAGGACGGTGCTGCGCAGCGTGGTGCCGCAAGGCGCGGCCACCGTGGCGGTCATCACCTTGTGCGTCGTCGGGGGTGCGGCGCTCGCGGTGTGGAGCTATCTGGACGGTGGGGCCGTGTCGTGGTGGCCGATGGGGCCGGACTTCGATCCGAGGCAGTGGCTGCCGTTCGGGCTCTGAGGCTTTGCCCCGCGTGCTCCTCGACCAGTGAGTCTGGTCACATCTGCTTCCGTGTCGTGGCGGCATCCACTAGCGTGAGCGGGCTTGTCCCAGACACCACACGCGTCCCTGCAGCATCATGAGCGGTGGGGTGCCTGATCGTCGTCCCGCTGCCGAAAGGACCTGACAGATGTCCTCATCTGCCCTCCACCGCACCCGTCGAGGCTCCGGCCTGCGACGAGTGGGCACCGCAGCCCTGGCTGGTGCCGCGTCGCTGGCCACCTTCGGGCCGGCGGCCCAGCCGGCGGCGGCCGCGGAGGCCAACGTGTGGGACCGCGTCGCCGACTGCGAGTCCAGCGGCAACTGGGCTATCAACACCGGCAACGGCTTCTATGGAGGGCTGCAGTTCTGGCACCCGACGTGGACGAGCTTCGGTGGTCAGGAGTTTGCGCCCTACGCCCACCAGGCGACCAAGGTCCAGCAGATCACCATCGGCCAGCGGGTGCTGAAGGTGCAGGGTCCCGGTGCCTGGCCGGTCTGCTCGGTCCGCGCTGGTCTGACGATGTCCAACGGCCTCGCGCCCTACCCCGGCCAGGACCAGCCGGCACCGACGCCCGGCACGAGTGGCACCTGGTATGTCTCCGCGACGCCGGGGGCCAACATCCGCTCGGGGCCGAGCACGTCGTATGCCGTCGTCGGGTCCGCAGCGACCGGCACCAAGATCACCGGCACGATGAGCAACGGCTGGGTCAAGATCTCCGACGGCCGCTACATCAGCGGCGCCACCCTGACCACGAGTGCCCCGGCACCCACTCCGGCACCGACCCCGCCGAGCACGGGGGGCACCTGGTGGGTCGCCTCGAGCGTCGGGGCCAACATCCGCTCCGGCCCCGGCACCAACTACAGCGTCGTCGGCGGCGCTGCGCAGGGCACCAAGATCACCGGCTCCCTGAGCAACGGCTGGGTCAAGATCCAGGAGGGCCGTTGGATCGCGCAAGCCACCCTCACGACGACCGCGCCGGGCGGCACGACCCCGACGGTGGCAGACACCTGGAAGGTGTCAGCGACCCTGGGCGCCAACATCCGGTCCGGCCCGGGCACAAACTACTCCGTCATCGGCGGGGCCGCGCACGGCACCGCGGTCACGGGGACGCTCAACAGCAACGGCTGGGTCAAGTTGGCCGACCGTGACGGCTGGATCTCCGCGGGCATCCTGACCAAGACGTCCTGAGCGGGCGCCACTGCGGCTCCTCGGCGGGCTTGGTGGCGGTGCTTGGTGGATGAGCGGCGGATCGCCTGGTCTGGCCTAGACTCGTCAGGCCGTCCGGCTCGGGCGTGTGCTGGCGTGGCGCAATTGGTAGCGCACCTGTCTTGTAAACAGGGGGTTGAGGGTT
>NZ_JAUNVI010000067.1 GCF_030537745.1 Ornithinimicrobium sp.
AACGCCGTGTTGTGCACGCCGAGCGCCGCACCCAGCTCCCGGAGGCTGAACTCCTGCCGCCCGTCCTCCAGGAGGGAGGTAGCCGAGTCCAGGATCGCCTCCACCGACAACGTCTGGCGGCCGTGCGCGCCGGTGTCCTCTTTTGGCACTCGGGTCCCCCTTCGGTATGTGGTGCGGCGATTGTATGAGGTGGTGACCGGCACCGGCTCCCGGGCTGGGCATCAACCCCGGTGGGGGTCACCAACGAGTAGCATCACATCCACTCCATCGCCCTGTTCACGAGTGGGTCTGGCTGTCCGTTCAGGCCCACTAGACCAGCAGCGTCGCCAGCCGGCGCTGCCACCGACGAGAGGAATGTTCGATGAGCCAGGCCTTCCTGACCGACTTCCACCACGCCGCGACGATCGGCGCCACGGCCAACAACGGCGTTGACCGTCAGGCGGCCACCAGCCTGGACGGCGAGGTCCGGCTCTGGTTCGCCGGCTGGTTCCGCGACCGTGACCGCCGGGTCCTGATCGATGAGATCGGCAATCTGTTCGGTCTCTATGAATGGCGGGAGGGCGCTCCTTTCGTGCTCGTGGGGTCGCACCTGGACACCCAACCGCTGGGTGGTCGCTTCGACGGGTCCTACGGGGTCATCGCGGGCATGCATGTCGCCGACCAGATCGATCAGGAGATCGCCGCAGGGACGCGGGAAGCACCACGTTTCAACCTGGCCGTCGTCAACTGGTTTAACGAGGAGGGGGCACGCTTCGCGCCCAGCGTGATGGGCAGCTCGGTCTTCGCCGGTCTTTTCGACCTTGAGGAGATGCTCGACGTCGAGGACCTCGGCGGCGTCTCCGTGCGCAAGGCGCTGGCCGACATCGGCTTCCTGGGCACCGACGACGGTCCAGCAGCCGTCGGTTATGCCGAGATCCACATCGAGCAGGGGCGGATCCTGGAGCGTGAGGGAATCGACCTGGGCGTCGTGGACCGTAGTTGGTACACCCAGAAGCTCGACATCGAGGTGCTGGGCGAGCAGTCGCACACGGGCGCCACCGCGATGGCCGACCGTCGGGACGCCCTGGTGGGCGCCTCGGAGGTCGTGCTCATGGTGCGTCAGGTCACCGATGACTTCCCGGAGGAGGCCCTCGTCTCCTCTGTCGGCCAGCTCGTCGTCGAGCCCAACTCCCCGATCGTCGTCGCGCGTCGCGTCCACCTGGTCGCCGACCTCCGATCCGACAGCCCGGAGATCGTGCAGGAGGCTCGCCAGACGTTGCTGAGCAAGATCTCGGCCCTCGCCGCTCGCGACAACCTCGTCATCAATGTCAAAGACTTCGACATCCGACCCAGCCGCCACTTCCCGCCCGCTGGTGTCGAACTCGCTGAGCGTGTCTTGGCGCAGCAGGGGTTTTCCTCTCGACGCATTCAGACGATGGCGGGGCACGACTCCGTGGCCCTGAACACCATGGTGCCCGCGGTGATGATGTTCATCCCCAGCATCGACGGAGTCTCACACTGTGAGCGCGAGTTCTCCACGGACGAGGACATGATCAAGGGGCTCGCGGCACTGAAGGCCGTGGTCCTGGAGATGCTCAACGGCCAATTCGTCACCGACGAAGGCTGAGTGCCCTCGACCCAGGCTCGCCCCCTGGGTCATGGGCTTTGCCGCAGCCGCGCCCAGAGCAGGGCGACGTGCAAGGCGGTCCGCGACTCCGGATCGTCAAGGGAAACCCCGAGCGCCGACTCCAGCCGCTCCAGCCGCGCATAGAGCGACTGCCTGCTCAGGTGAGCCGCACGTGCCACCGCGCTCTTGTTGCCGCCGTGACGCAGATAGAGGTCGAGCAGGTCCAGGCCCCAGGCGGGGCGGCCCTCCAGCAGCGCCCCCAGCTCTGCCTCGGCGAACGTGCGGACCCGGGGGTCGTCGGCCAGCAGCGCCACCAGACCTCGCAGCCGCACGTCGGACAAGCGGTAGAAGGGCTGGGCACGGATCTCCAGCTCGGCCGCGGTCCGGGCGACCTGTGCGGCTTCCTGCAGACCGGCTGCCCCTGCGGTGAGGCTGCCCTGTGCCGGACCCGCACCCACGGTCCACGCCAGGTCAGCCTCCGACAGTCGGCCCGATCTGAGCTGCTGCTCCAGCTCCTTCTTGACCCTGTGCACGACGCGTGTCAGCACCCCGTCGACGTCGCCCTGTCGCTGCAGCCCCACCAGGAGCGCGAACGAGCCTGTCCGCAAGCCGGCCGTGATGACGCTGCCCACGAGCGGACGGGCGGCCGCGAGGAACTCCTCCATGAGCACTCGCTCCCGGAGTTGCAGGTGCGTGAGGTCCTCACCTGGCTGCGGCGTCATGCGCACTGCGACGGGGACGTAGGCCTTGGCGTCGGAAAGGCCCAGGGCTCGCGCTCGGGCGCGCGCCTCCTCTTCGGTGAGGTCGGCCGCCATGAGCGCCTGGAGGAAGCCAGCGCGGGCCCGGTGCAGCAGGTCCTCCTCGTCCCGGGCCGCCATCCGGGCCAGCGTCAACGCCTGCCCCGCCCGCTCCAGCACCTGCGTCACCTGCGCGTCGTCGGACCCGACGCCGGGCGCGACGAGCCTTCCCCATACCCGTCCTCCCGCCCCGACCGGGACCTGAGCGTCCTCAGATCCCCGCGCTGACCAGCCCGCCAGCAGCCCGTCCTTCCCGCCGTCGCCCCCAGCCAGGAGCAGCACCCGGTGTGCGACGTCCTCCAGGACCACGGCCCCCCCGAGCAGGCGCGCGGTGGTGTCCACGATGCGCTGCTCGTCCGCAGACTCGAGGTTGAGCTGGGTGAAGACCTCGTGGACACGCCGGGACTGTTCCAGGCGAGCCAGCTGCTCCCCGATGAGCAGCCGATGCGCTGCCTGGGTGACCCTGACGAACTTGATGCGGCGACGCACCACCACGACCGGCAGCGCCAGGCCCGCCGCGGCCTCGACCAAGACGGCGACCGCTTGCTCGTCCGGCGAGCCCTGCTTGTCGACCAGCTCGATGAGTGCTGCCGCGGCGCCTCCCCTCTCCAGGTCCTCCAGAAAACGCCGCACCCGCACCCTGGAGCCCCGGAAGCCAGCCGCGGTGCTGAGCACGAGCTCCCCTCCCTCGATGAGCGCGCCCACGCCTTCGGAGTCGGCGACGTGCACCCAGCGCACCGGGCGATCCAGGCTGTCCCCACCGTTGACGATCTCGGGCCGACCGAAGCGGACCTCGTCGAGCTCCAGCAGGGAGCGGACCGTGATTGGCTCCTCCCAGCCGAGATCCGCCTTCACCACCACTTCCATCCTGACAGTCTGTCACCCTCTGACGGTGAAGAGGCGACACTCTGTCACTGGCGCCGCTCACCCGCCTCCAGCAGACTGGTCAGCATGACCGGTCCACTGGGCCCGGCCCCCCGCCCCCAGCATGCACAGGAGATTCGGATGCAGACCGTAGGACACTGGATCAACGGCCAGAGCGTCGCCGCGCCCGAGGACGCCCGCCTCGGAGAGGTCTTCAACCCCGCCACCGGCAAGGTGGTGCGCCGGGTGGCCCTAGCCTCGGCCGACCAGGTGCGCGAGGCCATCAGCGCCGCAGCCCAAGCCTTCCCCGGCTGGCGCGACACCTCCCTGGCCAAGCGGAGCAACATCGTCTTCCGCTTCCGCGAGCTGCTCAACGAGCGCAAGCCCGAGCTCGCCGCGATCATCACCGAAGAGCACGGCAAGATCCTCAGTGACGCACTGGGCGAGGTGAGCCGCGGCCAGGAGGTCGTCGAGTTCGCGTGCGGCATGCCACACCTCCTCAAGGGTGGCTTCACCGAGAATGCTTCTACCGATATCGACGTGCACTCCGTGCGGCAGCCCCTGGGTGTCAGCGCGATCATTGCGCCGTTCAACTTCCCTGCCATGGTCCCCATGTGGTTCTTCCCGGTCGCCATCGCCGCCGGCAACACCGTCGTCCTCAAGCCTTCCGAGAAGGACCCCTCCGCGGCAAACTGGCTCGCGGAGCTGTGGACGGAGGCGGGCCTGCCTGACGGCGTGTTCAACGTCGTGCATGGTGACAAGGAGGCAGTGGACACCCTGCTGACCGACCCACAGGTCTCGTCCGTGTCCTTCGTCGGGTCCACCCCGATCGCCAAGTACGTCTACGAGCAAGCCACGGGCACGGGCAAGCGCGTCCAGGCCCTCGGGGGCGCCAAGAACCACATGCTGGTGCTGCCGGACGCCGACCTTGACCTGGCTGCTGACGCCGCAGTCAGCGCCGGTTATGGGGCCGCGGGCGAGCGCTGCATGGCCATCTCCGCCGTCGTCGCGGTGGACTCGATCGCCGATGAGCTGGTGTCCAAGATCGCCGAGCGCGCCAGGAGCCTGCGCGTGGGCGACGGCACCGGCGACACCGACATGGGGCCGCTCATCACCGCTGCGCACCGCGACAAGGTCGCCGGCTATATCGACGCGGGTGAAGAAGCCGGTGCCGAGATGGTCGTCGACGGCCGCACCGCGCAGACCGACAGCGACAACTCCGGTTTCTTCCTGCACCCCACGCTCCTGGACCAGGTCAAGCCGGAGATGACGGTCTACACCGACGAGATCTTTGGACCGGTGCTCTCCGTGGTCAGGGTCAACAGCTACACCGAGGGAGTGGACCTGATCAACTCCAACCCCTACGGCAACGGCACTGCGATCTTCACCAACGACGGCGGCGCCGCCCGCAGGTTCGCGAACGAGGTGCAGGTGGGCATGATCGGCGTCAATGTCCCGATCCCGGTCCCGATGTCCTACTACTCCTTCGGCGGCTGGAAGAACAGCCTGTTCGGTGACACGCACGCCCACGGAATGGAGGGCGTGCACTTCTTCACCCGCGGCAAGGTGATCACCTCCCGCTGGCTCGACCCCAGCCACGCCGGACTCCAGCTCGGCTTCCCGACCAACGCCTGAGACAGCTCCAGAACGAGAGGAAACGACAACCATGACCGTCGATACGACCGCCGTCTCGCGCACCGATATCGAGAACGGGCGGCGCGCCTATGAGCTCGACCGCAGCCACGTCTTCCACTCCTGGCAGGCACAGGCGCTGTTCCAGCCGATGACGGTGCTGGCCGCCTCCGGCTCCTACGTGTGGGACGGAGAGGGCAACCGGCTGCTCGACCTCTCCTCACAGTTGGTCAACACCAATATCGGCCACCAGCACCCAACCGTGGTGGCCGCTATCCAACGACAGGCGGGCCAGCTGTGCACCATTGCCCCGCAGTACGTCAACGACACGCGCTCGGAGGCGGCCCGGCTCATCACCGAGCTGATGCCCGAAGGCCTGGACAAGGTCTTTTTCACCAATGGTGGGGCCGACGCCAACGAGCACGCGATCCGCATGGCGCGGCTACACACCGGTCGGACCAAGGTGCTGTCGGCATACCGCAGCTATCACGGAGGCACCCAGCTCGCGGTCAACGTGACCGGCGACCCGCGGCGGTTCAACAACGACTACTCCGCTGAGGGCGTCGTGCACTTCATGCCGGCCTACCCCTACCGGAGCTACTTCGGCTCCACCACCGAAGAGGAGGAGACCGAGCGCGCGCTGCGCCACCTGGAGGACCTCATCGTCCTGGAGGGGGCGCAAAACATCGCGGCGCTCATCCTGGAGACGATCCCGGGCACGGCCGGCATCTACGTGCCACCGGCCGGCTACCTCGCTGGCGTGCGGGAGCTGACCAGCAAGTACGGCATCGTCTTCATCGCTGACGAGGTGATGGCGGGCTTCGGCCGCGCGGGCGCCTGGCTGGCCATCGACCACTGGGACCTCACCCCGGACCTCATCACCTTCGCCAAGGGCGTCAACTCCGGCTATGTGCCCCTCGGCGGGGTCGTGCTCAACCAGGAGATCGCGGCCACCTTCGACGAGCGCGTCTACCCCGGCGGCCTGACCTACTCGGGTCACCCGCTCGCCTGCGCCGCGGCCGTCGCGACGATCACCGCGATGCGTGAGGAAGGCATGGTCGACAACGCTGCCCGCCTGGGCGCCGAGATCATCGGACCGCGCCTGCGTGAGATCGCCGAGCGTCACCCCAGCGTGGGCGACGTGCGCGGCCTCGGCTGCTTCTGGGCGGTCGAGCTCGTCAAGAACAGGCAGACCAAGGAGCCGATGGCCCCCTACGGCGGCAGTTCGCCCGCGATGGCCGAGCTCACCAACGCGCTCAAGGCCGGTGGCATCCTGCCCTTCGTCAACTTCAACCGGGTGCACATCGTCCCCCCGCTCAACATCAGCGACGAGGACCTTCGCTTCGGCCTGGACGTGCTCGATGAGGCTCTCACCCTGACCGACGCACACGTGGAGTAAGCGGTCAGGGATCTTTGACGGGGTTCTCGCTGAGCCAGCCCAGGACCTGCTGGGCGTGGGCGTTGGGCGGGAAGACCGGATAGAACGCGTGCTCGATGCACCCGTCATGGACCACCAGGGTGAGGCGCCGGTAGAGGCGCGGGTGCCCTTGCGCCCCAAACGTTGGGAGCGTGAGGGCCTGCGCCAACCGGAACTGCTCGTCCGAGATCATGGCGAACGGCACACCGAGCCTGCGCACCACCTCAGCTTGATAGCCAGGGTCCTGGCTGGACAGGCCGTAGACCCCGCTGACGCCAGCATCGAGCAACTCTGCGAAATGGTCGCGGAAGTCACAGGCCTGGGACGAGCAGCCCCTCGCGCCGGGGATGGAGTCCCACCCGCGGGGCAGGTCCACCCCCGGTCTTCCGGTGAGTGGGTAGAGGTAGATGACCGTCCTGCCCTCACCCAAGTCGCCGACATCCACCGTGTCACCGGCACTGGTGGGCAGCACCAGCGAGGGTATGCGGTTGCCCGCCAGATGGTCTGCCGCGCCGTCATCTCGTGGGCACGGCAGACCGTCGGGCAAGGTGGAGTAGTCGATCACCGCTTCAGTCGGTGGCAGCGACGCTCTCGTCGATGGCCACCACGCTGTCGTCGACGTCGTACGCGTTGGCGTCGACATACGCGTCAGCCTCTTCCACCCGCGACTGCGGGGTCATGAAGGTGACCGCCACAAAAATGACGATGTTCACCATCAAGCCCATGATCCCAGCGTTGATGCCCAACGGTGTCGACTCCGCAGCAAACTGGAAGTAGTAGTTCACCAAGGCCCCACTGACCAAGCCCGCGATCACGGCGGGGGCCGTGGCTCGGCGCCAATAGAGCGCACCGTAGACGCCGGGGGCGAACTGCACGATCGATCCATACGCCCCAAGCAGGAGCGCGATCAGCCCTTGGCCTCCAAAGATCGTCACGGCATACGCGCCGGCACCGATGACGACCACCGCAATGCGGATGAAGCGCAGCGTCGACTGGTCCGTCATGTCGGTCTTGATCTTGTGGACCAGGCCATCAGTGACCTCGAGCGCGGCACTGTGCGTCATCGCATCTGCCGACGACATGGCGGCAGCGAGGGCGCCCGCTCCCACCAGGCCATAGAGCCAGCCCGGCATATCAAGCACGTTGGTGATCATGTAGGGCAGCACCTCGTCCGGGCTCACTGTCCCAGTCTGGACAGCCTTGATCGCCGCGAACCCAGCCAGCAGGAGGGGTACGAGGAAGAGGGCGAACAACGGGTAGACCAGGACCGTCTGCTTGATGACCTTGGCCGGTGAGGAGTAGGACTTGGTGAAGAGGTGGGGCCACATCAGGATGCCGATCAGCGACACCAAGATGATCGTCGTGTAACCCACCGGCGACATCGTGGATCCTTCGCTACCGATCTGCAGGAAGCCGGCGTTATCGGCGATGATCTCCTTAAACATGGAGGTGGAGTTGCCATGCACTTCACGCACGACGGCAAATCCCACCGCCCACGAGACGATGACCATCAACCCGCCCTGGAAGACGTCCGACCAGGCGGCGGCGCGGAGTCCACCGGTCGCGACGTAGAGCACGACGATGCCGTAGGCCACGAGCGCCCCCAGCCAGAACGGGACGCGCCCGTCCGTCATGATGTTGAAGATGTAGGCCATCCCCTTCATCTGGGTAGCCAGGTATTGGATAAAGGCCAGCAAAGCGATCAACGCGACCAGCATGGGCAGCACCTTGGTGCCATAACGCTTATGCAGGAAACCCGACATGGTGTAGAGGTTGAAGCGACGTCCGATCGCGCCGATTTTGGGGCCGATCAGATACCACGGCAGGATGCCGAACGCGGTGTAGGTGATGATGTAGAACGCTGGAGCTCCGCGGTCATAGGCCCACCCTGGCGCACCGAGGAAGGAAAAGGCGCTGAAGACGGCGCCTCCCATCAGGAAAGCGGTCACCACAAAGCCGAGGCCTCGACCCGCGACCACGTACTCCGTGAGGTCACCGCCGCGTCCGCGACCCGCCATCACTCCGATGGCCAGTGCGATGACCAGGTAGCCGATCATCATGAACAGGGCGATTTGCCAGTTAGCCATTATCGCGCCTCGCTCGTGCTTGTGCGGGAGACCTTGTTGTCCGGATCGAAGAAGTAGAGGGCGACCACTGAGATACCCACCAGAACAACCCATAGCAGCACCCAGAAGAAGCTGAAGGGGAGACCGACGACGATTGGCTCTGCACGGTTGCCCAGGGCGAACAGCGGGAAGATCGTCGGCAGGAACAGCACCGCGCACACGGTGATATAGATCATCTTGAACTTTGCTCTTGACACCAGTCTCTCCTTCTTGTCGTGGTTGTGAAAGTCACGGCTGGTCACCGTGAGCGGTCGAGATTGAACCTCGTCATTAAGGTTTGGTAGGCCGCTTGGGTCCCGACGCTGAGCGTCGGCTCGATCATGGGGGCAAAATGGGGCGAGTGATTGGTCGGAGTCGGTTCATCGGAGTCGACGAGATCTTGCGGCATACCTCCGAAGAACCAGTAAACGCCGGGGACACCCAGCGCGTCGGGCAACGCGCCGAAGTCCTCGCTGCCCATCACGGCTGGCTTGTGAAGGACGTTGTCCTCGCCCAGCGCGTCGCGCAGCACGTCGATGACCCTCGCTGTTTCTCGCGGGTCGTTGGTCAGCAGCGGGAAGGTATAGATCTCCTCGATCTCCGGCTCCGGCGCTCCGCTGGCCATCGCCTCACCATTGATGACGCGCCGCAGTGCCGTGAGCAACTGCTCCCGCACCTTTGCATCCAGGTTGCGCATGTTGAGCGTGAACTCCGCGATCGGCGGGATGATGTTTTCCTTCAGGCCGGCGTGGAAGGTCGCGATCGTGATCACCGCGGCCTTCTGCGCGGGGACCTCCCGGCTGATCAGGCTCTGGATCCGCACGACCATGTGTGCCGCGAGCACAACGGGATCGATGGTGTTCTCCGGCTGCGACCCGTGCCCGCCGCGGCCCTTGACCGTGACCTTCCACGCATCGGAGTAGGACATCGCCGGGCCGCTGCTGATGTCAATCGTGCCGGCGACGCCTGGCCAGACGTGCTGCCCGTAGATCACCTCCGGGTGGGGCGCCCGATCCCACAACCCGTCCGCTAGCATCCCCACCGCACCGTCAGCGGTCTCCTCCCCCGGTTGGAAGATGAAGACCACTGTCCCGGCCCATGCCTCCTGGTCCTGGACGAGCAGCGTCGCCGCCCCGATGGCGGCGGTGATGTGCGTGTCGTGTCCGCACGCGTGCATGACCGGCACGTCAGCGCCGTCCGGCATCGTCCCTCGCGCAGACGAAGCGTAGGTCAGGCCGGTGTCCTCCAACAGCGGCAGCCCGTCGGTGTCTGCTCGGAACCCGACCACGGGACCATCACCGTTTTTCAGCACCGCGACGACGCCTGTCCCCCCGCAGCGAAACACCTCATACCCGAGGCCGGTCATCCGTTCCTCGATCAGGGCTGCGGTCTCGTGCTCCTGCATGGACAGTTCGGGGTGTTGGTGCAGGTGCACGTAGAGCTCATGCAGGGATGAACGAAGCTCGGGGTAGGTATCGAGGAAAGCCACCATGTCTCCAATGATTGTCGTTGTCGTGGTGTTGCCGTGTCGTTTGATCGCGGAAATGTCCTGGAGGTCGCTTGTTTTCTGCAACATTAGCCCCAACCGTCACGGAACGGGGCAAATATCATGCAGATACAGCGCGGGCTAGGATCCCAGAGATGTATAGGCACACACCCGTCACACTGGTCCGCGCCACGTCCATCTACACGCTGGATGGCCCCCCGGTGGAGGCGATGCTCGTCAGCGGCGGGCGGGTGCTCGCCACCGGCTCCGCTGCGCAGCTACGCGAGCACCCGGGCTGCACCGACGAGGTCGTGCTCGAGGGCACGGTGCTGCCTGGGTTCAACGATGCGCACGCGCACCCCACCATGACGGCCGAGAACCTGCTCCACGTGGATCTCTCCCCCGATCTCGTCCCGAGCCAGCAGGCGTTGGTCGCGAGACTGCAGGAGGCTGCCCTCAACACTCCGCCCGGGGAGTGGGTGCGCGGCAGCCGATACGACCACGAGAAGAGCAGCGACGGAGAGGTCCTGGACCGGGCCGCGCTCGACTCGTTCGTGCCGGACCGACCAGTCCTGCTCATCCATGTCGCCGCACACTGGGGGGTGCTCAACTCCGCCGGCCTGGAGGCAGCTGGCCTCAGCGCGGAGACGCCAGATCCGCCCGGAGGCTCACTGGGGCGGGACGCCAATGGTCAGTTGACCGGCGTGGTCTATGAGCAGGCGTTGTTCGACCTGGCCTACTCCTCCTTGGCTCGCGGCGGCCGCACCGTGCTGCCGGCCTCCCCCCAGGCAGCCCGGATCGAGGGCCTGGAACGTGCGCTGCAGATGTTTCACGCGGCCGGCATTACCTCCATGTGTGATGCCCTGTGCGGACCGGAGGACCTGGAGCTACTCCAGGCGGCGCGACGCGAAGGTCGGCTCACCATGCGGGTGTCGGCGGTGGTGGCCCATCCGCATTTCGACGCCATGGTCGCGGCTGGCGTGATGGACGGGCTGGGCGATGAGTGGCTCCGCCTCGCGGGCGTCAAGGCCTTCGTGGACGGTGCCTGTGCCGGCGGCAACTGCTTGGTCGATGAGCCTTTTGAAGGCACCGACGACCACGGCATGCAGGTGGTGGACACGCAGGCACTGGCCGATCTGGTGGCGAAGGTCACCGCCCATGGCACGGTGCTGGCGGTCCACGCCAACGGTGACCGTGCGATCCGCCTGCTCCTGGACGCCCACGAGAGCGCCCGTCAGCACGGTGCGCCCCCCGGACGCCACCGGATCGAGCACTGCAGCATCATCGACGAGGACATCGTCCGCAGGATCCGGGATCTGGGCCTGGTCGTGGTCCCCTTCGGCTCCTATGCCCGTTTCCATGGGGGAAAGCTGGTGGGCTACTACGGTCACGAGCGGCTGGAGCGGATGTTTGCGCATCGGACGCTGCTGGATGCTGGCGTGCCGGTGGCTGGCTCCAGTGACTACCCTTGCGGACCGTTCGAGCCGCTCGTCGCCTTCGCGAGTTGCGTAGAGCGGCGCACCCCCGACGGGCAGCCGATCGGTCTGAGCCAGCGCATCAGCGTCGAGGAAGCCGTGCACCTTTACACGACGGGGGCGGCATACGCGACCGGCGAGGAGGACCGCAAGGGCACCCTCGCCCCCGGCATGCTGGCCGACTGGGTCGAGCTGGACCAGGATCCTTTCGCCGTTGACCCCGCACAACTGGCAGAGGTGTCGGTGCGATCCACCTGGGTCGGCGGGAAGATGGTCTTCCACTCGTCCTGACCAGAGAGGAGCTCAGCTGTGCAGGGCGGGGCCGGGTCCTCGTCTTGCACACTGACCTGAGTCGTGGATCACGACTCGCTGCGTGTCCCTACGTCTCCGCCCAGAGCGAGGCCCGCGCGATGGCGACAGCGCGGTGATCCCCGGGGAGACCTGACTCGTCCCGCTGGCGGGACGTCCGCCCGGACGCGTCGCGCAGGGTGAGCCACACCGATCGCACCATCTCCAAGGCGTGCCTACGGTCGACTCCGGTCGGGGAGGTCCGCAGACCGCAGTCCGTCATGATCCGCGCGACCTCACCGGCGTGGTTGGCCTGCGGCCCGCCCGATGCGGCGGTCAGCAGGGCGAAGAGGGCCATGGCCGACTGCCGGTAGGGGTCGCGGTCGCGGAGCAGGCGGGCGGCGACGGCGGCGACGTACTCTTCGTCTGTCCGCAGCGTCCGCGCCAGCGGGGTGCGCACCAGGCGCGCCTGGTGTTTGCGCAGCAGGCCGAGCTGCTGGCACATCGCCCGTAGACGCGCGACCGGTTGCGTCTGGTCCTCACGGTTCCCCTTGCCGATCCAGTCCTCGTCCAGCCCCAGCTCTCGGTAGATGCGCTCGACGTAGGCCGGCTTCATCCAACCGGCGCCTGTCAGCGGGATTCCCTCCTCCTCGGCCAGCTCGACCATGAGGCGGTAGGGCCGACTGATCGCCGCACGGTCCCCCGGTGTCAGCTCGGCCCCGTGCTCTGTCCGGGCCCGCTGACACAGCCGCGCCAGCTCCACGACGACCTCCGACGGCGCGAGGGCCAGCAGCGCGTCCAGCGCCTCCGGGAAGTCCAGGCCCCCGGATTCTGTCGCGCCCAGGACAGCCAACAGCGCCTCCGCGCTCAGGCCGATCGTCGACAACCGCAGGCCGACCTCGTCCAGATCCAGCTCGGTGGGGTCCCATCCCGGCGGGAGCCACTCCCGCAGCTCCTCCTCCATCCCGGACAGACCCGGCCCGGAGAGGAAGGCGTCGACGAGCTGGTTGTGCCCGGGCGGGCCACCGCAGTCCTCCACGGGCCCTGCCCTCCGACCGCCGGTGCACACCGCCCGCGGCGCCGAGGGATCCAGTGCGTCGGACGACTCGAGCTTGATGGTGTGGGTCCAGTCGTCGCCGAAGTCATAGGTGTAGAACAGCCGGTCACCGTCGCCGCGCAGCACTTGGTCGAGCCGCACCTCAGACTCCAGGATTCCCTCCTCTCCCTCGTCGAGGTCGTACTGCGTGAGGAAGTAGGGTCCGCGCCAGATCTGCCTGGCCGGCCCCGGCCAGAACCGGTGCAGGTGGTAGTCCTGCCACCCGAAGGCCGCCTGCACGACCGCGTGGACCTCCTCCAGAGTCAGGTCACCGCGCAGCACCAGCCGCCGCCACACCGGCGGTCGGGTCTCGTCGACGTCGACTCGCACCGTGAGCGCCCTCGTCTCGGCCGGGGGCTCATGGACCGTCGGCAGGAGCGGCGTGGGCGGCTCGGGGGCTGCGTCGAGCAACCCGCCCCCGAGGATGTCGGTCAGCACCGCCCGGAGCTCCTCCGGCGAGAGCTCCGCCACCTTCTTGCGCATCTCGGACAGGGGGCCATCGGTCATCCGTCAAGCGTATGAGGTGCCCAGACGGGTGGTCCAACCGACCGCCGATCCGTGCACGGAGGACGGATGCTCGGCGGGTTGCGCCGCCGGCCGGTGAGCTCCGCGGCGACGGGACCCTGCTCCAGTTGTTCGGCTCGGTCTCCTACGCGCCTCGCGGGACGCGAGCGGGGACATCATCGCAACGATGGACGAGTTCGGCTCTCTCACGCACTGCGCGGCGCATCGACATCGGGGTCTAGGTGGGCTGATCTCGCGCTGCGCAGGACGAACATGATCGTGACATCACGACTC
>NZ_JAUNVI010000068.1 GCF_030537745.1 Ornithinimicrobium sp.
TGATCAACACGCACGTTCCGCCCAACGTCCCCCGCCTGCCCAACGCTCGACCCGCCCGGCGAACCCCGTAGGAGACCAGTGATGAGCATCTCGCCCGAGGGGCCGATCCGCCTGTTTGTGGTCGACGACCAGGAGCTCGTGCGCGCGGGCTTCCGTATGGTGTTGGACGCCCAGCGCGATATGACGGTCGTCGGCGAGGCAGGGGACGGTCAGGCAGCGCTGGAGGGGGTCGCCGCGACCCGTCCGGACGTGGTGCTGATGGACATCCGGATGCCGCGGCTCAATGGCGTCGAGGCGACCCGTCGACTGCAGGAGTCCGGGACCTCTTCCCGGGTGTTGATCCTGACGACCTTCGACCTGGACGAATACGTCTTCGCTGCGCTCAAGGCGGGAGCCTCCGGCTTTTTGCTCAAGGACGCGGGGCCGGCGGAGCTGCTGGCCGCGATCCGGGCGGTGCACGCCGGAGACGCGGCGATGGCGCCCTCGACGACTAGGCGCCTGCTGGAGCGCTTCGTCCCCGAGCTGCCCGACGCCGGCGGCGAGAGCGCGGCTGCCGTGGAGCGGCGCGCTCAGCTGGCGCGGCTGGCCCCGCTGACGGCACGGGAGCACGAGGTCCTGACGGCCGTCGGGCGCGGGCTGACCAACGCCGAGATCGCCGCAGAGCTCTTTCTCGCGGAGGCGACGGTCAAGACGCACCTCGGTCGGGTGCTGCACAAGCTCGAGTTGCGCGACCGGGTCCAGATGGTGATCACCGCCTATGAGACGGGACTGGTCGGCCGTCCGGAGTAGATCGGGCCGCCAACTCAGAGGTGGTTCAGAGGTGGCTCAGCATGAAGGCCACCGTAAAGCCGGCGACGATCATCAGGCCGACCAGTTTGCCAGCGTGCTCGGTCGCCTCGGGCACCATCGTGTCGCCGAGCATGGTGATGATGGCGCCGGCGGCAAAGCTCTGAACGAAGCCGACCACCCCTGGCGAGGCTGAGCCGAGGAGGAGATAGCCGAAGGCCGCCGCCGCCGCCGAGACGATGCAGACGGCGCTCCACAGCCCCAGCACGTAGCGGGTGCTCCGGCCGGCCTGCTTCAGCCCGGTGGTGGCGGACATCGACTCGGGGATATTGGACAGGAAGACGGCGGCCACCATCGCCACGCTCACCGAGCTCCCACCGAGCAGGCTGGCGCCGATCGCCGCGGACTCCGGGATGCCGTCCAGCAGGGCGCCGAGCACCAGCGCCATCCCACCACCGGCGTTGGAGTTGGTCTGCTGCGTGGGGCTTTTACGCCGGTTGCCACCCTTGGCGTCGATCCACCAGTCACCGGCAAAGAAGGTGAGCGCCCCGCAGGCGAGGCCGGCCACGGTCGGCCAGTGGCCCGCATCCTGGAACGACTCCAGGGTCAGGTCGAAGGCGACCGCGCTGATCAGCACGCCGGAGCCAAAACCCATCACCAGCCCGATCGTGCGCAGTGAGGAGCGGCCCAGCAGCCCCAGCAACGCGCCGATCAGCAGCGCGAGGCCACCGACCAGTCCCCACCATGCGGCCAGGAGCACGGACATCACCTCCGTCTTCATCATGCTCCTTCCGCGCGCCCCATGGAGGATCGAAAAGGTTCGACTCGGCGGCGCCGGAGGCACGTCATACCGTGGGTGGATAGTGGGCACGCAGGTGAGGGCCTTGCGGTGGATGTCCGGGGCGACGCAGGCTCTCTAACGTCATCGGTATGACGACTTCCTCACCGACCCGGACCGCGACTTTGGCGGCCAGCGCGATTGACCTGACCAAGACCTATGGGACCGGGGACACCGCAGTGCGTGCCCTCGACGGTGTGTCGGTGGGGATCGAGGCCCGCCAGTTCACGGCGATCATGGGACCGAGCGGCTCGGGCAAGTCCACCCTCATGCACCTGCTCGCCGGGCTCGACGCGGCGACCTCGGGGAGGGTCTTCCTGGGCGACACCGAGCTGACCGGGCTGTCGGACAAGGCGCTCACGCTGCTGCGTCGACGCCAGGTCGGCTTCGTCTTTCAGGCCTTCAACCTGCTCCCGACCCTCACCGCCGGAGCAAATATCCGGCTTCCCCTCGACCTCGCCGGCCGGGGCGCCGATCCGGTGTGGGAGCGGGAGATCATCGACGGTCTGGGGTTGAGCGACCGGCTCGGACACCGTCCTGGTGAGCTCTCCGGCGGCCAGCAGCAGCGGGTCGCCCTCGCGCGGGCTCTCGTCACCAGGCCCGCGGTGATCTTTGCGGACGAGCCCACGGGTGCGCTCGACTCGACCACCGGGGCCGAGGTCCTGGCCCTGCTGCGACGGTCCGTGGACGAGTGGGGTCAGACCGTGGTCATGGTCACCCACGACGCCAACGCGGCCACCGTCGCCGACCGGGTCCTGCTGCTCGCCGACGGCCAGCTGGCCGGGGAGATCCTCGACCCGGACACCGACGCGGTGCTGGCCGCCGTGCGCGACCTTGGAAGGGCCTGACGATGAAGCGTTCGTGGATGACCGCCGGACTGCGCTCTCGGAGTCGGAGACTGCTCTCCGCCGCGGTAGCCATCATCATCGGTGTCGCCTTCCTCACCACCAGCCTCGCGGCATTGCTCACCGCCAAGGCCGGACTGGAAGAGGCGGTCGGCGGCCAGCTGCGTGGCGCCGACTTCGTGCTGACGAACCTGGAGGGGGAACCGCTGGACAGCTCCAGCTTTGATGCGGTGGCAGCTGTCGAAGGGGTCCGCTCGGTCCTGGGTGAGGCGGTGGTCTTCGCCGACCTCGGTCCGGACGACTATGTGCTCGGCGCCAACCTGCCCAGCGCAGGCACCACCCTCATCGAGGGCCGGCTGCCGACCGCCCCCGGGGAGGCGCTGGCCACCAAGGAGCTGGCCGGCGACGGCACCGGCACCGGCAGCGAGCTCCGGCTGGCCATCCCCACCGGGGAGGAGGGCGGGGCGCGGTCGGTGACGCTCGACGTCGTCGGGGTCATCGATCCCGGGACGAACAGCCCGGTCTCCTTCGGCCCAGGCTTCCTGGCCAGCGACGCCACCTTGCGGCTGGTGGACCCGAGCCTGACTTACCGGTCGCTCCAGGTCGACCTGACGGACGCAGCGTCCATCGACACGACCCTTGCCGCGCTCGCCGACGCCGTGCCCGGCGTGACGATCCAGACCGGTCCGCAGGCTGCGGAGGATCGCGTCTCCGAGCTGACCGGAGAGACGAATGTGCTGGCCGGGGTCCTGCTTGGCTTCGGGGCCGTGGCGCTGGCGACCGCGGCCATCGTCATCGCCAACACCTTCACTATCACCCTGGCGCAGCGCACGGGCGAGCTCGCCCTGCTCCGCTGCGTCGGCGCCACCAAGAGCCAGGTCCGGCGGTTGGTCCTCCTGGAGGCGCTCGCCCTCGGCGTGGTCGCCTCGGTGCTCGGTGTCGCGCTCGGCCTGCTGTCGGCGCGCGGGTTGCTCGCGCTGGCGCAGCGCACGGACCTGGGCATCCCGCTGGGCGACAGCCTCAAGGTCGGCCCGAGCGCCCTGCTGCTCCCTGTCCTGGTGGGCACTATCGTGACGCTGCTCGCCTCGTTCTGGCCCGCCGTCCGAGCGACCCGCGTCCCGGCATTGGCGGCGCTCCGCCCGCTCGGATCCTCCAGCGAGCGCGCCACGATCGGCGCCGTGCGGCTGCTTTTCGCGGTGCTGCTCATGGCCGGAGGCACCGCACTAATGCTGTATGCCGCCTCGCACCGCGACATCCTCACCGGCATCGGCGGGGGCCTGGTCAGCTTTGTCGGGGTGCTGGTCGGCGCCATCCTCGTCGTCCCGCTCGCGGTCCGTGCCCTCGGTCTGGGGGCACGCGCAGTGGGGGTGCCGGGACGTCTGGCGGTCGACAACGCGGTCCGCAACCCAGGTCGAGCGGCTGCAACCAGCGCCGCGCTGATCGTCGGGGTCACCCTCATCACGATGACTTCCGTCGGCGCGGCCTCCGGAGAGAAGACCGCGCTGGGCGAGATCGACAAGGAGTACGCGATCGACCTCGTGGTCTCGACGGCTCCGCAACTCGCGGCGGAGCCGGACGCGGATGATCCAGAACCCGTGCGGGACATTGCCGTGCCCACCCAGCTGGGCGCGACGATCCCCGGACAGCTGGCTGGCGTTAAGGGGGTAGCCGCTACCCTTCCGGTGGACACCGCCTACCTGACCCTGGGCGAAAGTTGGGCCGAGTCGCAGGCGGTCGGGCTCGACCCAGCCACGGCTGACCAGGTCATCCGCAGTCAGGCGCTCGTCGACCAGATCAAGCCCGGGATGGTCGGCTTGTCCGACATGGATATGTCGATCCAGGGGTTCGAGGAAGGCGACACCGTCCTGGTGAGCGGCTCGGTGACCAGTAAGGAGCTGACCGTGGCCGCGATCGGGCTTGGCCAGAGTCGGCTGGCGCTGCATGTAGATGACCTGCTGGCGCTCGACGGTGACCAGGTGCGGCAGGGTGCCGCGCTGATCCGGCTCGATGACAAGGCCGACGTGGGCAAGACCTACTCCGGGATCACAGAGATCGCCGAGGAGACCGGGCTTGCGGTGGACGGATCCGCGGCCGAGCGGGCTGCGATCGCCCGGATCCTCGATGTCCTGGTGCTGGTCACGACCGCGTTGCTCGGGGTGGCCGTGGTGATCGCCGTCATCGGGATCGCCAACACCCTGTCGCTGTCGATCATCGAGCGGCACCGTGAGCACGCCCTCCTGCGAGCCCTTGGCCTGACCCGCCGTCAGATGCGCACGATGCTGCTCACCGAGGGGGTGCTGCTCGCGCTGGTCAGCGCCGGTCTGGGGTTGGTGCTGGGTGTCGGCTACGCCGCTCTCGGCATCCAGACGCTGCTCCCCGTAGGCACCCCGCTCGACCTGGCCATCCCGTGGACCCGCGTCGCCCTCATCGTCGCCGTCGCCCTGGTCGCCGGAATCCTGGCCAGTGTGCTCCCGGCCCGCCGGGCCACCCGCGTCAGCCCAGCCGAAGGGCTGGCGGCCGCGTGACCCCCACCGGGCGGTCGTTGTTGCCAGTCCGGGCGGTCGGCGTCAGTCCGCGTCAGTGCGCGTCAGTCGCGGCTGGCGCGGCCATGCCGCCCAGACGCTGCCGCAGCCCGCTGGCGCGGACGACCCGACGCGCGACCGCGGCGCGGACCACCGCCTCGGGGGCCACGAGGCGCACCTTGGCCTGCGCGCGGGTCACTGCGGTGTAGAACAGCTCGCGCGTCAGCAGGGGGGAGTCGGCCTCCGGCAGCAGCACCGTGATCTCGGCCGCCTGGCTGCCCTGCGCCTTGTGGATCGTCATCGCGTGCATCGTCTCGACGTCGCCGAGCCGGCTCGGCGCAAATCGCTGCGCGCCCCCGGGGCTCTCGATGACGGCCATCCGCACCGGGGTGCCGTCCGGCTTCTGCGAGGCGACGACCACGCCGGTGTCGCCGTTGAGCACGCCGGTCACATAGTCGTTGGCGGTCACGAGCAACGGCCGGCCGACATACATCTGGTCGTAGGAGCTCAGCCCAGCCTCCTCGCGCAGCCAGGTCTCGGTGAGCCGGTTCCACGTCGAGACCCCCTGAGGGCCGGCGCGGTGCGCGCACAGGAGACGGTGCCGCCCGAGGGCCTCGAGCGCGGCCGGGGCGTCGCCGTTGCGGGCAGCGGTGAGCACCTCACGGGCGTGCCCGGTCAGCAGGCCCCGCAGGTATGTGGTGGCCTCCCCCTCGCGCACCCACTCGACTTCGGCGGAGCCCGCCGAGAGGGCCGCCACCACGTCGTCGGCCTCGCCCCGGCGTAGCGCGTCGGCCAGCGCCCCGATCGTCTCTCCGAAACGGTGCACCGTGCGCAGCCGGGTGACCACCAGCGGCGCGTCGGCGCGCGCCAGCTCGGCGCCGGCGACCAGGTCAGCCAGCACCGCGCCAGCGTCGACGGACACCAGCTGGTCGGCGTCACCGACCAGGATCAGCCGGGCGGTGGGGCGCAGCGCCTCGAGCAGCCGGGCCATGTGGGTCAGGGAGATCATCGAGGCCTCATCCACGAGGACCACGTCGTGGGGCAGGCGGTTGGCCCGGTGGTGCCGGAACCGGCTGCGGCTGGCCGGGCTCCACCCGAGCAGCCGGTGCAGGGTCATCGCCTCGACCTCGCCGAGCGGCTCGATGACTGTGCGGGTCTGCTGGTCGCTCGTGCGCGCGAGGATCCCGGCCAGCGCCTCGGACACGGCGGTCTTGACCCGGGCCGCGGCCTTGCCGGTGGGGGCGGCTAGGCCGACCCGCAACGGACGTTCGCCGGCGGCGGCTGCCTGCTCGGCCAAGAGGGCGAGGACGCCCGCGACGGTCGTCGTCTTCCCGGTGCCGGGGCCGCCGGTGAGCACGGCGGTCCGCGCTCCGGCGAGCGTGCGGGCGGCGACGCGCTGCTCGGCATACCCCTGGCCAGGGAAGATGCGCTCCAGCCCGGAGGCGAGCACCTCCTCGTCCACCTCGGGGGCCGCTAACGCCGCCCGCGCGCGCAGGTCGTCGACGACCTGGACCTCCTGGTGGTGGTAGCGCTGGAGGTAGACCAGGCCCTGGTCGAGCACGAGAGCGCCCTGCCCGACCAGCTTGGAGCCGGCAACCTGGTCCTGCCACGCCTTGGCTTCGGGCCACGCCAGGTCGGGCAGCGCCGCTGCGCCGTCGGTGGCCAGCATCGGCAGGCTGATCGCCACCGACCCGGACCGGACGGCCCGGCTGGCCAGCGCGGCCGCGAGCACCGCGGCCTCGTCCTGCTCGCGGGTGGCGCGGGCCAGGGCGCGGGCGATGTGCACGTCGGCGGCCGTGATGACCCGAGCGGCATTGAAGCTGCCGAGCAGCCCCTCCGTGGTCTGCGCGAGGCGGCGGTCGTGCTCGTCGGTGGGCTCGAAGAGGTCGAAGACGGTCATGCGACGTCCTCCCGGGAGCCATCGAGCAGGTCGGACACGGCGATCACCAGGTCGATCGGCGGTCGCCAGGAGAAGACCCCGCAAGGGTGGCCGTCGACGATCGGGGTCTGCTCCCCGCACATGCCGCGCACATAGAGGTAGAGCACGCCACCGAGGTGCTTGCGAGGGTCGTAGTCGCGCAGCCGCCAGCGCAGGAAGCGGTGCGCCACCACGGCATACAGGAGCGCCTGCAGCGGGTAGGAGGACTGACCCATCGCCTCGTCCAGCTTCTCGGGTCGGTAGTCCGCGGCGGTCAGCGGCTCCTCGGCGCGGCCGAGCCAGTTGGTCTTGTAGTCGACGACCAGATAACGCCCACCGGTGCGCAGCACGACGTCGACCGAACCGGTGAGATAGCCGCGCAGGTGCTGCGCGGCCAGCTCTGGACTGCTCTGCAGCACATCTGCCCAGGCCCGGACGGGGTCGCCGTCGGGCAGGTGCGCCTGCAGCAGCGGGGCGAGGTCGCCCAGGAGCGCGGCCTCGCCGGCGGGGGTGCGGCGCAGGTCCCCGCCGCCGAGCGGCAGCTCGAAGTCGAGCTCGCACAGCCGGTCCGACAGCGGGATGTTGCGAAGGGTCGTCCCGCCCGCGAGCGGCCCGAGCGGGGTGTCGTGCACGGCCACGAGCGCGTCCGTCAGCGCCCCCTGGTCGAGGTCGTGCACCGGCCACCAGAGCGACTGCTCGGCAACGTGCTCCGCGAGCTCGGTCGCCAATCCGTGCGCAGCATCGGGGTCGGTGTGCTCGAGGACCGCATGCACGAGCGAGCCGAAGGTCGCCCCGACCGGCAGGTCGGCCATCGGGGAAGGGAGGTCCGACCCGGGGACGGTGGCCTCCAGGCCCGGCAGCAGCGGGGCCGCCTCCAGGACGGGGTCGACGGTGTCGGGCTCGTCCTCGCGCGGCGTCACCTCCGGCTCGCTGCTCACGCCGCCAGTCAGTGCACCGGCGTCCTCGCGCGGGGAGGACAGGCCGGTGTATGAGGTGCGCCGCCACTCGTGGTCGACGCTCCGGGTCCATGGGGCCAGGGACAGCGTGGCGGTGTCAGGCGCGGGTGGCACGTCCGCCGCCGGTGCGTGGTCGGCCCGCTCGAGGGAGATCGCTTGGGCGTCGGCCCAGGCCTGCAAGGTCTGGGTGGCCCCCGCGTCGTTGGGGACCCGGGCGGTGTCGGGGACGCTCGCCTCGCCGGGTTGTCGGCCGAAGAGGATGCGGTGCAGCGGGGAGCGGGCCGTGTTGCGCTGGGTCGGTGCCCACCAGGTGATGACCTGCGACTGGGCCCGGGTCATCGCGACGTAGAGCATGCGCAACGACTCGCCGGAATCCTCTTCCTTGGACAGGCGGACGGAGTCGGCCCAGGTCGGGCCGTCGGGGCCACCGACGTCGAGGAAACGGCTGCGCTCCGGCGGCGCTTCGTGCCCGCGGGGGATCTTTGGGA
Source organism: Ornithinimicrobium sp. (assembly GCF_030537745.1). Classification (GTDB taxonomy): domain Bacteria; phylum Actinomycetota; class Actinomycetes; order Actinomycetales; family Dermatophilaceae; genus Ornithinicoccus. The sequence goes on from NZ_JAUNVI010000068.1 coordinate 8,354, forward strand.
CGGAGTGGACGAAACGGTCGGACAGGGCCGGTAGGTAGACCACCGGGAATTGCAGGCCCTTGCTGCCGTGGATGGTCATCAGCTGCACCGCCGCGGCGTCGCTGTCGAGCCGACGGGTGAGGGTGGAGACCGAGGTGGGCACGTCCTGCGCCATCTGGGTGCGCAGCCAGTCCAGGAGCGCGGTGAGGCCGAGGTCGTCCTTGCGGCCAGCTTCGTGCAGCAGCTCGGAGAGGTGGGTGAGGTCGGTGAAGCCGCGCTCGCCGCCGACCCGGCCGAGCACGCGGGGGGCCAGTCCGCGGACCATCAGCTGCTCCATCACCGCCGCGATGCCCTGCCGGCCGTGGACGGCGGCGAGGTCGCGCGCCAGTCCGGCCAGCTCGTCGTCGATCTCCTCGCCCCGGGTGTCCAGGTCGACTGACATGTAGCCGAGCAGGTCGGTGAGCGCGGCAGCGCGGGTGAGCCCAGAACGGTGCGGTGCGACCATCGCCTCCAGCAGGGCCAGCCAGTCCTGGGCCGCGGGCGTCGCCAGCACGGAGGTGCCGCCGGCCATGACTGCGGGGACCCCGAGGTGGCGCAGCGCCTCCTCCGCGAGCCGCAGGTCGGTGCCTTTGTGGGCGAGCACCGCCACGTGGTGCGCGGCGATCGGCGCACCGTCGAAGGTCGCGCCGGAGGCCAGCAGCGCGGCGATGTCCAGGGCGAGGTCGGGGTAGACGTGGTCGCGGACCGCACCGATGGTGTCCGCGCCGTGCAGGTGTTCCTCGGCGAGCACCTGCCGCAGTCGCACCGGCGCAGAGTGGGGTGCTCCGTGCAGCTTGGTGTCTTCGAGCGCGGGAGCGACCGGGTGCACGACGATGTCGTCATCGCCCAGCGCAGCGCCCCCGAGCAGGTGGCCAAGCGCGGTCACCACGCCCGGGTCGGATCGGTAGTTGAGGGGCAGCGTCTGGCGCTGTTGGGCCGTGGCCGCAGCCGCGAGGTAGGTCACCACGTCGCCGCCGCGGAAGCCGTAGATCGCCTGCTTGGGGTCGCCGATCAGCACCATCGCCGTGCAGTGACCGGCGAAGGCCCGCTCCAGCACCGACCACTGGATCGGGTCGGTGTCCTGGAACTCGTCGATGAGCACGACCTGCCAGCGCCGGCGCATCCGGTCCCGGGCCGGGGAGTCTTCCTCCTCAAGGGCGGTGTCGAGCTGGGTGAGCAGGTCGTTGTAGTGCATGACCTGTAGGCGGCGCTTGCGCAGGTCCAGCTCGGTGCGCACCGCCTCGGCGAAGCGCGCGCGCCGGACCGGACCGCTCTTGGGGTCGCCGGTGGCCGGACGCACCTGGGCATAGACGTCGTTGACGACGGCCCGCGCGATCTCCAGGGCCTCGGTGCGGTTGAACGCGGGCGGGTTGGCCCGGAAGGCGCGTAGGTAGAGGTCGTCGACCACCTCGACCAGCAGCTCGTCCAGATCCTCGACCAGCTGCGCGCCCGCGTCGGTGGCACCCGCGGTGCCCAGGCTCCTGAGCACCTGCTGGCAGAACTGGTGAACGGTGGCGATGGTGGCCGCATCGAAGTCGGTGAGGGCCTCCCGCAGCCGGCCGTGACGTCGCACCAGCTCCTCGGGGTCGCAGTCCATAAGCAGGTCCAGCAGCTCATCGGGCTTGGCGTCTACCTCCGTGCTGCCCTGACCGGCGATCTTCCGCGCGAGTGCGCGCTCAGCGGCGAGCAGCTGCTCGCGCACCCGGGCCCGCAACTCCTGGCTGGCGGCGCGGCTGAAGGTCACGACCAGCATCCCCCGCAGCGGCGTCACGTCCTCGGCAACAAAACGGGTCACCAGCGCCGCGATGGTCCAGGTCTTGCCGGTGCCGGCGCTCGCCTCCAGGAGCACGGTGCCGCTGGGCAGGTCGCCCTTGATCGAGAAGTCGTCCACGTCAGGGCCTACCCATCCACTCGGCGTCCATCAACGGGCCCCACGCGCGCAGCGCCAGCTGGCCGAGCCGGCTCTGCACACCCTCGGCCCACCGCTCGTCGTCCATCGGCGCGCCAGCGAGCTCATCGAGCGGGATCTGGCGGCCGAGCACTCGGAGCCAGGAGGGGTCGTCCTGCTCCTTGGGGTATCGATCTGAGACCCACCCAGCATGCGAGGCCTTGGCGTGGGCCGAGCTCTCCCGGCCGACGCGACGGTACTGGTCGGCCCACGTCCACGACGTCTCCGTGGGCAGGGGGAGCACCTCCTGCAGGCCACGGTCGCGCAGGTCCGCGAGCTCGCCGAGGATGCGGGCCGCGTCCTGCGGCGACGGCGGTGCGTAGCTCAGGTGCACCGGCCCCTTGTCGCCCCGACCCCAGGAGTATTTGGCGATGACGTGCGAGTGGGCGCCCCGCCCGGACCCGGCCAGGGCCAGGGCCCGCAGCCAGGCCTGCATCCGGTGCTTGGCCTTGAGGCTGGAGGAAGTGACCCGCAGCGGCTGGTCGACGATGAGGTCGCCGACCGTGCCGACCAGGTGCCGCCCGCCGGGCAGAGCCACGTCGATGTCGACGCTGGAACGCTCCAGCGGCTGGCCCCACCCGCCCTGGTGGGTGGTGCGCCATACTGCCTCGGCCATCGTCTGCACCTGGGTGCAGAGCTCGTCCATGATCGTCGCGCCCAAGTCGTCGGGCGGCAGCTCGCCGCGCCACAGCTCGGCCTCCACGGTCGCCGTCGCCAGCGCGCCGTCCAGCACCGACTGGAGCATGCGTTCACCGATCTGCCAGCGCTGCAGTCCGTCCAGCTCGACGGGGATCCCGTCCGCGCGCAGGCTGGGGTCCTCGGGCAGCAGCAGTCCCAGGCGCGAGCGCAGGTAGGCGCGGGCCGGGTTGTCGAAGAAGCGCACCAGGTCATCGAGGGCGACGTCCTCGCGGGGAAAGGGGCCCAGCGTCTGGGAGGCCAGCGGCACCGGGCCGGCGGTCGCGTGCTCGCGGGCCAGTGCTCCGTCGATCGCGGCGGGGTCGTGGCTGAAGGGCAGGTCGTGGGGCAGCAGCGCCGTGGTGCCGGCCGGCGTGGCGCCCAGGTTGCGCGGGTCGAAGGGCTGCAGGGGGTGCCGGGTGAGGATCCGGTCCACGCCGTCGCCGGTGGCGGTGGCCCGGACCGTGTCGAGCAGCTCCCCGAGGGGCACCGCAGGTGGGCGCTCTTGGCCGCTGTGCACGTCGAAGCCGGTGTAGGTCACGATCAACGTCTCACCAGCCGACATCACCGCGTCCAGGAACAGCTGACGGTCCTCGGTGCGGGGGTCGCGCTCGCCCGTCACCGGCCGTCGGGCCAGGACATTGTCGCCGTCGGGCGTGGTGGACCGGGGGAAGGTCCCGTCGTCCAGGCCGAGGAGGCAGACGACGCGGTGCGGCACGGAGCGCATCGGCACCATCGTGCACACGGTGAGCGAGCCGGTGCGGAAGCCGGAGCGTGTGGGCCGCCCACCGCCGTGGTCGTGCAGCAGGGCGCGCACGTCGGAGAGCGTGAGCGAGATCGAGCCGCGCGTCGCGGCGGCGGCGCGGACCCCGTCTAGCTGGCGCTGCAGCTGGGTGAGCTGCCAGGCGTCGGCGAGGGGGACGTCGGCCAGGCGCTGCACGCCTTGGTCGAGCGCGGTGACCCAGTCCTCGACGGTGTCCGCGTCGCGCAGGGCCAGGAGGGTGTCGCGCAGCCGGTCGAGCAGCTCGGCCAGCCGACCGACCAGGTCGAGGTCGCCGCTGTCGAGGTCGTCGAGCGCGAGCACCTGGCCCAGGTGAGTGAGGTCCTCCCCGTCGACGGCGGCGCCGACGAGCAGCCGGTCCACCCCGGCGGCCCAGGTGTTCTGCGCAAGGTTGTGCAGCGCATAGCCCTGCGCCCGGTGCTGCGCGTCCAGCCCCCACCGGACGGTGGTGGCGTCGGCCCAGTCGGTCAACCGCTCAAGGGCGTCCTCGTCCAGGCCCCAACGGTGGCGGACCACCGGGGAGCGCAGGAGGTCGAGCACCTGGTCGGCGGTCACGCGTGCCCCGGCCAGCTCGACCAGCCGGGCGGTCAGGGCAACCAACGGGTTGGTATGCAGTGGCGCGCGGTCCGCGAGCCGCACCCGCAGCCCGTGGGCTGGGTGGGCGCGGGTGCTGCCGCCGACGATCTCGCCCAGTCCGAAGCTCGCGTGGACCAGCGGGGCGTAGGTCTCGATGTCGGGGCACATCACGAGGATGTCGCGTGGCTCCAGGGTCGGGTCGGCCTCGAGGAGGTCGGTGAGCACGTCGCGCAGCACCGCGACCTGGCGCATCTGGCCGTGGCAGGCGTGCACCTGGATGCTGCGGTCGGTGGCCGGCACGAGCCGGTCGAGCCGCTCCGCGTCCGTCGGGGGGTGGTCCGCCGCGATGTCCGCCTGCAGCATCGCCAGCATGCTGACGGTGCTCGAGTCGCTCTCTCCCGTGCCGATGCCCGGGTGCGTCTCTGCGCCCATCCCGGCGAGCAGTCTGCCCATCGGTCGGTCCACGCCACCGACCAGGGCGAGCGTGCGCTGCAACTCTCGAGCGTCGCGCCCCAGGCTCCCGAGGAGCGGGTGCTGCACCAGCGTCCCGGTGAGGTCTTGGTCGCGAGGCACGGGACCGGAGGCAGCGATCTCCGCGAGCGCTGCCCAGGCCCGCGGCGAGGCTTGCGGCAGCCACAGGTGCACGTCGAGGTGCTCACCCAGCGCCGAGAGCACCTCCACCTCGCTGCGCGCGATCCGCGTGTGCCCGAAGAGGGACAGCCGCCCAGGCAGGAACAGGTTGCTACCGAGGTGCTGCCGGTCCGCCCCGTCCTCGCGTAGCGCCCGGACCACGCGGTCGTGCCGGACGTCCGGCGGCTCGGCGTCGACCAGGTCGAGCACCCGGCGCCACAACTCGGGCTGCCACTGCAGGTCACCATCGAGCTGATGCTCGAGGTCATCGCCGAGGTCGTCGATGCCGTCCCCAGCGCCGCCTTCGCGCCAGCCCGCAGTCATCGCCGGTCGTTGCTGGTGGTATTCGGCCAGCAGGCCGGCGAGGCGCCGGGCGACGGAGTAGCGGCGACCGCGACGCAACTGACCCTCGGTCCCTGGC
>NZ_JAUNVI010000069.1:0-6346 GCF_030537745.1 Ornithinimicrobium sp.
CCACCAGGCCCCTCCTCCACAATGATGATCCGCCCTCTCCCACGCGGGACGGCTTAAGTCCTCCCACGGCGGTGTCGAGTCGCGGTCCGGCCCAAGGACCGTCCCGCTGTTGCGCCACTGGGTGATCAGCATGGTGGTGGCCAGGCTCAGGTGGAGCGGCTCGCCCGCCCAGCCGCCGGTGACGGTGCGCGGCGTGATACTGCGATCCGCCAGGATGCGGTCGGCCCGCCCGAACAGTGGCGGAGAGAGGAGCAGAACCTTCCCGGTTAGGGGGTCGACGAACTCGAACTGCTGTGGGCCCAGTGACCGGACAGCGAGCCGCCCGAGGTGGACTGCACGGTGGCAGGAGCCGCAGAGCAGCACGGCGTTGTCGAGGTCGGTAGCCCCGCCATGAGCCCAGTACACGACGTGGTGGGCGTGGAGGAACCTGGTGCGCGCGCATCCCGGTGTCTGGCAGCAGCGGTCACGAAGCCTCAACGCCTTCAGCTGCGCCGTCGAGAACCGGCGACGGCGGCGGCCGAACGCCAGCACGGCACCCCGTTGGCCGCGCAGGAGGCACCGGCTGTCGGCCCCGCAGAGCACCTCCTCGGCGGTGGCGTCGTCGAGCGCCGGTCCGTCGTCGGCAGCCACGACCCCGGGCTGCCCCTCGGAGCAGCCCTTCGGCCGGGCCTGGTCCTGCTGGTGGATGAAGATCACCTCGGCGGCGGACGCCATCTCTGGGGCGTCCTGGACGCTCAGCCCGATCTCGGCGAGGGCCAGCAGCGCGGGCCCGGCCTGCAGTGGCGCTGGCGCGGTCCGGTCGATCTGCTCTGCCCCGGACTCGTCGGTGGGGTCCGCGTCATGGGCGATAGTGCGGACCCTCTCCAGCTCGGCCCGGGTCAGTGCGGCGAGCAACCTCGCGCCGTCGGCCGGCCCGAACCGGCCCCAGACCACCAGGTCCCCGCTCTCCTCGTCCCAGCGCCACTGCAGCGACTGCGGCGGCGGGTCTGACGGCAACGGCGGCTGACCAGGTTGTGGGTCGGGGCGGTTGCGTCGCTCCTCCTCTTTCTTCAGCCCGGCTGCCACCTTGCGGAGTCCGGCGGTGAGGCGCTCGACGTGCGCGGCCGGGGCGTTCTTGGCGATGACGACCAGCTCAGACTCGGTCTCTCCGGTGGCGACGCGGCTCACTGCACGCACCTTTGAGTAGGACAGCTCACCCTTGGCGAAGGCCTCGGCGGTGCGCGGCAGCGAACGCAGCGAACGGGCGACCCGGACGTGGTCCCGTGCGGTGCGCAGACTCATACCGGTGCGCCATGAGAGCCAGTGCGGCAGGCTGCGGATCCCTGGCACGCCCCAGCCGCCATGCTCGTCGAACTGGCCAAGCAGCGCGAGAAACCTGGCAGTGGCGGCTGCGATCTGCCCCGCGAGCTGGGCGATCTGGTCGCCCAGCTCACTGAGCTCGTCCGGGGACGGCAGCTCCTGCCGCGTCTGGTCCACAACCTCGTCTACGTCCACGTCCTGGTCCTCCCCCCACGTGAGCCGGGCCCCTCCCTGACTCTTGTGGTCCACGCTAGAGCGCGGCACCGACAGACCCGGGCTGCTCCGCGGAGCAGCCCTGGGGACAGCGCGTGCTGCTCGCTCGCGGCGCGCTGGTCAGACCAGTTGGTAGAGCCAGCCGTGCGCGTCCTCGCCGCGACCGTACTGGATGTCCAGCAGCTCCTCGCGCAGCGACATGGTGACCTCGTGCGAGTCCGGCATTGCGACCTCGCCGCCGTTCCAGGCCAGCCGGCCGACCGGCGAAATAACCGCTGCCGTCCCGCAGGCGAAAACCTCAGTGATCAGTCCGGACGCGACGCCCTCGCGCCACTCGTCGATGGTGAACTGCCGCTCCTCCACGATCATCCCGCGTTCACGTGCCAGCTCCACCAGCGAGGACCGCGTGACGCCCGGCAGGATCGTGCCGGTGAGCTCCGGCGTGACCAACCGACCGTCGCCATAGACGAAGAACATGTTCATGCCGCCGAGCTCCTCGACAAATTTGTGCTCGATCGCGTCCAGGAAGACGACCTGGTCGCAGCCGTGCTCGATGCCCTCGGCTTGCGAGGCCAGGCTAGCGGCGTAGTTGCCGCCGCACTTGGCGGCGCCGGTGCCACCGGGCGAGGCGCGCACATAAAGCTCGCTGACCCACAAGCTGATCGGCGTGAGGCCACCCTTGAAGTAGGCGCCGGCCGGCGAGGCGATGACCACGAAGAGCGCCCTGTTGGTGGGCCGGACCCCGAGCGCCTCCTCGGTCGCGATCATGAACGGCCGCAGGTAGAGCGAGGTCTCGCCCGAGCCGGCTTCGGGCACCCACGCCTGGTCGATCGTCACGAGCTCCTTGATGGCATCGAGGAAGATGACCGGCGGCAGCTCCGGAAGGGCCAAGCGACGCGCGGAATTGTTGAACCGTTCGGCGTTGCGCTCGGGACGGAAGGTCCACACCGTGCCGTCCTCGTGCCGGTAGGCCTTCATCCCCTCGAAGATCTCCTGGCCGTAGTGGAAGACCGCGGCCGACGGGTCGAGCGGGATCGGGCCATAAGGCACGACGCGCGCGTCGTGCCACCCCTGCTCCCTGTCCCAGTCCATCAGCACCATGTGCTCGCTGAAGTTGGTGCCGAAGCCTGGGTTCTCCAGAACCGTGGCGATCTCGTCGGCCGAGGCACGCTGGGTGCGCTCGGTGATCGCGAACGGTGTGTGGGATGACGTCGTCGTCGTGCTCATGCCCTGAGCGTATCCGCCGGCGGTCCGCGCTGAGCGGCCGTGGGTCAGTGACGCGACGTCAACGGATCCAGCTCATCATGGAGCGCACCCGGCGGCCGACCCGGTCGATCAGCGGAGCGCCCTGCGCGGCAGATCGCCGGCTCGAAGCCGTGTCCGGTGGGTCCTGCTCCGGCTGGCCGCCGGGACCGTACTGACTGGCGAAGCCGGATTCGTAGATCTGGTCGATCCGGGTCTTCAGCTCGTGGACCACAGCCAGATAGGCGACCTCCTCCTCCACACCCTCAGCGACGAGGGCCTCGAAGGCGGCCTCGACCGTCTCCCGGAGCGGGGCGTGGACGTGCTCCTCGGCATACGCCGTCGCCGCAGCGTCGTGCTCGAGCGTGGTGACGATGGCACCGGAGCGCAGGGCACCCATGGCTGCCGCGTAGGCCGTCAGCGTCGCCTCGGCGGCGCCACTGCCGTCCCTGGCCACCGCGACGAGGGCAGGGCAGCCCCGTCCATCGAGGTACTCATCTCGGACCCGGTCCCCGTCACCGATCGAGCGGATCATCGCCAGATCGACCCCCGGTGGGACGGTGAGACCACCTTGTTGGACGATCGCTGCGGAGGTGACGATGACCAGATCGCCAGGCTCGGTGCCTTCATCGAGAAGCTTCTGGAGGGCCACGACTGCCGGGTCACCGGCCTCGACTGCTTCCGGCGTCGGGATGAGCACGATGTCGCACCGTCTGACCGCTTCCTCCGGAGCGCTGACCGACAGCCCCTCCATCTCGGCGCGCGCCGCCAGCCTGCTGTCGGGGGCAACGGCCACCCAGACGTCAACGCCACTGTCGCGCAGGTTCAGCGCATGAGCCGCGCCGAGCGCGTCGAAACCCAGGACTGCCACCTGCCTGTCCTGAAGCAGAGTCAGGTCGGCGGAGGCGGGATCGAGGACAGAGGTCACGCATCCAGCCTAACGGGGCCGCCGCACCCCGTCAGCGCAGGAAGAGCGCCCGCAGCCGCACCGTCGTCAACCACAGCCCGAGGCACGTCATACCGACGAAGTAGGCGACGTGCACCAAGGTCAGCCCGGTGAAGTGCCCCACCGACAGCTGCCGCATCAGCTCGACGGCGTGCCACAACGGGGTCGCCATCACGAACCACTGGATCGCCTCGGGGTAAACGCTGATCGGGTAGAGCGTGGCGGAGAACAAGAACATCGGCAGCATCACGAAGTTGATGACGTCCATCTGCTGGAAGGTCGTCATGAAGCTGGTCACGCCCATCCCGAACGCCGCGAAACCAAAGGCGATGAGCACCGCGACCGGCACCATCAGCAGCGACCACCAGCTCGTCACCAGCCCCATGGCCGCGAGCACGCCGAGGAAGCCCACGGCATACATGAAGCCGCGGAAGAGCGCCATCATGATCTCCCCGAGCGCCACGTCGAGCGGACCGAGGCTGGTCTGCAGCATGGCCTGGTAGAGGTTGGCGAAGCGCAGCTTGAAGAAGACATTCCAGGTCGAGTCGTAGATCGCGCCGTTCATCGCCGAGGTAGCGAGCAGGGCGGGCGCGATATAGGCGGCGTAGGTGATGGGCTGGCCACCGGGGCCCTCGACCGTGCCGACTAGGCCGCTCATCCCGATGCCCATCGCCAACAAGTAGAGGACGGGCTCGAAGAAGCCGGAGACGAGGATCATCCAGTTCTGGTTGCGGATGACCTTGAAGCCGCGCTCGAGGACGGCACCGACGTTGCCCGAGGAGAGCCCGGCGAGCGCGCTCGGCACACTCATGACCGCAACCTCCGCGTGTAGACCCGCACGCCCATGACGAGCCCCAGACCGGTGGTGGCGAGCAGGAAGGCCAGGTGGACGGCCGCCATCATGGGCGTGAGGGCGGCGCCGTAGGCCGCCCAGCGGGCGAGCTCGGTGCCATGCCACACCGGCGAGATCCAGCCGATCCAGTGCAGGTAGGCCGGCATCGCCGAGAGCGGGAAGAAGGTCCCGGCGAAGAGAAACATCGGCATCACCACAAACCGCTGGATGAAGGAGAACTGGAAGCCTTCGTCCTGCACCGTTGCGGCGTAGGCCTGCAGCGGCGCGCCGAAGGAGGTCGCGGTCAGCACCCCGATCGGCACGATCAGCCACGACCACGGGCTCGGGGCGGCGCCGAAGGCCAGCATGATCAGCCAGAAGATCAACGTCTGGATGAGGAAGCGGATCCCGACCGCGAGCAAGTGCCCCAGCGCGATCTGCCCGGGGCTGATCGCGCTGGCCAGCGGCCCGTAGTAGAGCCGCTGCCACTTGAAGCCAGCCATGATCGGATAGGTCATCTCAGCAGAGACCGACATGACCGCGGTGGAGATCAGCAGGGCGGGCGCGACAAACATCAGATAGCTCACGCCTTCGACCGAGCCCGCGCCGGAGTCGACGAGGGCCCCGAGCCCGATGCCCATCGCGACCATGTAGAGGAGCGGCTGGCCGACGGCGTAGAACATGATCGGCCACGCGTAGGCGCGCATGCCGCGTAGCACCGTCTCGGCGTAGTACCAGATGCCGAATCGGGCGGCGCGGCGCGCCATCTCGGCATGAGCGGGCACGCGTCCGGACTGCACGAGCCGGTGAGGGTCGAGCTGCCCAGTAGTCGACGTGACGCCTGGCCCCGAGAGGCTGGGTGACTCAGTCAATGAGGGACCTCCCGGTCAGTCGCAGGAAGACGTCCTCCAGCGACGAACGGCGCACCAGCGAGGTGACGGGGTGCAGGCCGCGGCGCGACACCTCATCCAGCGCGGCCTCGCCGTCGTCGGTGTAGATCAGCACGCGGTCCGGCAGCACCTCGTTGCGGGCACCGACCCCCTCCAGCTGCGAGACGACCTGGGCGTTGCGGTCGGAGCCGAAGCGAAGCTCGACCACCTCACGGGTGGAGTAGTCACGGATCAGCTGCCGGGGCGAGCCTTCGGCCATGATCTGCCCATGGTCCATGACGATCAAGCGGTCACACAGCTGCTCGGCCTCGTCCATGAAGTGGGTCGTGACGACCAACGTGGTGCCCGCCTCCTTGAGCCGGAAGAGCCGATCCCACAGGATGTGCCGCGCCTGCGGGTCCAGACCGGTCGTCGGCTCGTCCAGGAGCAGGATCTTGGGCTCGTTGACGAGGCCACGCGCGATGGTGAGCCGGCGCTTCATACCTCCCGAGAGACTGGCGACCTTGTCTTTTGCCTTGGTCTGGAGCTGGGCGAAGTCGAGCAGCTCGTCAGCCTTGGGCCCGAGGTAGGAGCGGGGCAGACCGAAGTAGCGGCCATACATGATGATGTTGTCCCGGACCCGCAGCTCCTCGTCGAGGTTGTCCTGCTGCGGGATCACCCCCAGGTGGGCGCGGACCTCGGGGCCGTGGTCGGCTGGGTCGAGGCCGAGGACCTCCAGGTCGCCGCCCGTGCGGTCCAGGGTGCCCCCGATCATCCGCATCGTGGTCGACTTGCCCGCTCCGTTGGGGCCGAGCAGACCGAAAGACTCCCCCGGCTGCACGTGGAAGTCGATGCCGTCGACAGCGGCGAAGTCCTTGTAGGTCTTGCGCAGCCCCCGCGCGTTGATCACCGGTGCAGTCACGGTCGGCAACTCTAGACGCCCGC
>NZ_JAUNVI010000069.1:6446-13370 GCF_030537745.1 Ornithinimicrobium sp.
AGCCCCCGCGCGTTGATCACCGGTGCAGTCACGGTCGGCAACTCTAGACGCCCGCACCGGCACTGCCCAACCCGATGGCAATGCCGCACCCATGCTCCCGGCGCGACCGCCCTCCATCTCGGTCAGCCGGAGCGTGTCAGTGCGCGGACCGCTCGCCTCGGCCGGTCTGCAGAGCCACGAGCCGGCAGGTGCCGCTCCCGAGGTCGCCCCAGGCCGACTCGAGAGTGAGCACGGCGGCCGTCCCGGTCGGGAAGCCACGGGAGAGCTGATCGCGCAGGTCCTCCTGCAGCTGGTCCTCGTCGGCTAGGTCCCACACCAGGGTCGACATCGTGGGCTCATGGCCCACGACCCACAGCACGCTCGCCTCGTCGGGCGTCTCGCGGATCGCCTCCGCGATGCCGTGGACTCCCCCGTCATAGACCCGGCGGTCCTCCCAGATCTCGACGTCGTCGCCGTCGGTGAGCGCGGCTGACAGGGTCGTGCGCGCCCGCGCCGCGGTGGAGACGACGACCTGGTCGGGGAGCAGATCCTGGTCCTCTAGCCATCCGCCCAGGGCAGCGGCGTCGGCGACGCCCCGATCCGCGAGCTCCCGCTCGTGGTCTCCCCCAGGGTGTTCCCCTTGCGCCTTGGCGTGCCGGATGAGGACAAGTCTGCGGCTCATGGCTCGACCCTATCGGCCTCCTCCCCCCACCGAACGGGCACCGTTGCCACACCGTGCGGTGCGGTGGGTGTCAGGCGGCGGGGGCGGGGGGTCGGGGGGCGACGACGTGCTGGAGGGTGCCGGTGTCGCGGTAGGAGGCGAGTTGAGTCCGGACATAGCTCGCCATCCGCGGGAGGAAAGCTGGCGAGGCACCGCCGACGTGCGGGGTGATGAGGACGCCTGGCGTGGTCCACAACGGGTGACCAGCTGGCAGCGGCTCGGGGTCGGTCACGTCGAGGGCCGCACGCAGGCGTCCGCTCGCGCATTCGGCAATCAGCGCGTCCGTGTCGACGACGCCGCCGCGGGCCACGTTGACGACCAGTGCGTCATCGGGCAGGGCACGGAGCGTCTCCGCCCCGACCAGCCCTGCGGTCGCCGGGAGCAGAGGCACGCTGATGAAGAGGAGGTCGGCCTCGGGCAACAGGTCGGGCAGCTCCTCGATGCCGTGGACCTGGTCGACCAGATCGTCACCGTCACGCGGCTGACTGGCGACGGCCACGACCTGGCACTCGCTGGCGAGCAGCCGTCGGGCCAACGCCTTGCCGATGCCGCCGTAGCCAAGGACCAGTGCTCTGGAGTCGGCCAAGGACCGACCCTGCCCCGGCGCCGGCCGCGCCCACTCCCCCTCCTGCTGCGACAGGACGGCGCGGACTAGGTCGCGCTGCGCCGCGAGCGCGAGCATGAGCGCGAGCTCGGCGGTCGCGGTGTCGTGCACGCCGACGGCGTTCGCCAGCACCACGCCCTGCGGCAGATAGGCAAGGGCGTGCTCGTAACCCGCAGAGGACAGGATCACCGCACGAAGACCCGGGACCAGCGCCATCTTGGTGATCCACGATCCCGCGATCGTCGGCAGCACCAGCACGTCGATGTCCTCGCCGCCGCCGGGCACGGACTCCCGGTCGCGCGGGTCGTAGAACCGCATCTCCACTCCGTCGACCGGCTCGAGGTGGGCGGTGAGCTCATCAGGTATGGCGACACGCGGCATATCTGGCACGTTAGCCGACCGCAAGTGACGGGCTGGGTTCAGCCCTCGACGCCCAGAGTCTCCAGGATCAGCTCGCGAGCCTTGGCCGCGTCGGCTTGGCCGCGCATCGCCTTCATCACTGCGCCGATGAGTGCACCTGCCGCCTGCACCTTGCCGCCCTGGATCTTCTCCACGACGTCGGGGTTGGCGGCGATGACCGCGTCGACCGCAGCCTGCAGCGCGCCGTCGTCCTGGACCAGCGTGAGCCGACGGGCGTCCGCCACCTGGGTTGGCGTGCCCTCGCCGCTGACCACGCCCTCCAAGACCTGCCGGGCCATCGAGTCGTTGAGCCGGCCGGCCTGGATGAGCTGGTGGAGCTCGGCGATGTGGGCGGGGGTGACGCCAAGGTCGGTGACGGGCAGGCCATCGTTGTTGGCCCGACGAGCCAGGTCGCCGGTCCACCACTTACGCGCGGCGGCCGGGGTGGCGCCGGCGGTCACGGTCTCCTCGATGAGTTCGATGGCGCCGGCGTTGATGACGTCGCGCATCTCCAGGTCGGTAAAGCTCCACTCCTCCTGCAGCCGCTTGCGGCGCAGCGCAGGATTCTCCGGCAAGGTCGTCCGCAGTCGCTCGACCAGCTCTGTCGAGGCGGCAACCGGGACCAGGTCGGGCTCGGGGAAGTAGCGGTAGTCGTCGGCGTCCGACTTGGGGCGACCGGACGTGGTGACGCCGGTGTCCTCGTGCCAGTGCCTGGTCTCCTGCAGGATGGATCCGCCGCCGTCCAGCACCGCGGCGTGGCGGGACATCTCGTAGCGGATGGCGCGCTCGACCGAGCGGAGGCTGTTGACGTTTTTGGTCTCGGTGCGGGTGCCCAGCGTGGTGGACCCGATCGGCATCAGCGACACATTGGCATCGCAGCGCATCGACCCCTGCTCCATCTTGACGTCGGAGACGTCCAGGGCACGCATGAGGTCGCGCAGCGCCGAGACATAGGCCTTGGCCACCTCCGGAGCCCGCGCACCCGCGCCGGTCAACGGTCTAGTGACGATCTCGATGAGCGGGATGCCGGCCCGGTTGTAGTCGACCAGCGAGTAGTCCGCGCCCTGGATGCGACCGGTGGCGCCACCGACGTGGGTGGACTTGCCGGTGTCCTCCTCCATGTGGGCGCGCTCGATCTGCACCCGGAAGGTCGCCATGCCCTCACCGTCCTCGGCGGGGATCTCCACGTCCAGCCACCCGTCGAAGGCGATGGGCTCGTCATACTGCGAGGTCTGGAAGTTTTTCGGCATATCTGGATAGAAATAGTTCTTCCGGGCAAACCGGCACCAGGGCGCGATGGAGCAGTTGAGCGCGAGGCCGATCCGGATGGCCGACTCGACAGCCGTGGCGTTGACGACGGGTAGCGCGCCCGGCATCCCCAGGCAGATGGGGCAGGTCTGGCTGTTGGGCTCTTGACCGAAGCCGGTCGCGCAACCGCAGAACATCTTGGTCGCGGTGTTGAGCTCGACGTGCACCTCGAGGCCGAGGGCCGGCTCGTAGCGCGTCAGCAACTCCTCGAAGGGCACGGTCGCCTCAGTGGTCATGGTGGTCATGCCTTCACCTCGATCTCGGGGGCGTGGTCCAGCACCGGGCCGCCCTGGGCCTGCGCGAGCCGCGCCTCAAGGGCAGCGCCCACGGCATACATGCGGTCGTCGGCCATCGCGGGGGCCAGGATCTGGATGCCGACCGGCAGCCCGTCCTCCTCCGCCACCCCGGACGGGATCGACATCCCGGGAATGCCTGCCATGTTGGCCGGGATGGTGGTCAGGTCGTTCAGATACATCGCCATCGGGTCGTCAATCTTCTCGCCGATCTTGAAGGCAGTCGTCGGTGTCGTCGGGCTGACGAGCACGTCCACCTGCTCGAACGCCGCCGCCAGGTCCCCCGCGATGAGGGTGCGCACCTTCTGCGCCTGGCCGTAGTAGGCGTCGTAGTAGCCGCTGGACAGCGCGTAGGTGCCCAGGATGATGCGCCGCTTGACCTCTTCCCCGAAGCCGGCGTCGCGGCTGGCTGCCATGACCTGCTCGGCGCTCGGGCTGCCCCCCGGGTCGACGCGCAGGCCGTAACGCATCGCGTCGTAGCGGGCCAGGTTGCTGCTCGCCTCGGAGGGGAGGATCAGGTAGTAAGCCGGCATCGCGTAGACGAAGTGCGGGCAGGAGACCTCGACGATCTCGGCGCCGAGGTCGCGCAGGTGGCCCAGCGCCTCGTGGAAGCGGGTCAGCACCCCGGCCTGGAAGCCGTCCTCGCCGACCTCTTTGACGACGCCGATCTTGACGCCGGTGAGGTCGCGCGTGTCACATGCCGCGACGATCGGCGGGACGGGGGCATCGATCGAGGTCGAGTCCATCGGGTCGTGGCCGCCGAGGACCTCGTGCAGCAGCGCCGCGTCCGCGACGTTGCGAGCGCACGGGCCGATCTGGTCCAGTGAGGACGCCAGGGCGATGACGCCGTAGCGGCTGATCCCGCCGTAGGTCGGCTTCGCGCCGACAGTGCCGGTGACGGATGCTGGCTGGCGGATCGAGCCGCCGGTGTCGGAGCCGATCGCCAGCGGAGCGAGGTATGCCGCGACCGCGGCCGAACTGCCGCCCCCAGACCCGCCGGGGATCCGTTCGAGGTCCCACGGGTTGTGGGTGGGCCCGAACGCCGAGTGCTCGGTAGAGGAGCCCATGGCGAACTCGTCCATATTGGTCTTGCCGAGGATCGGCAGGCCAGCGTCCTTGAGGCGCGTCACGATGGTCGCGTCGTAGGGCGGCACGAAGTGTTCGAGCATCTTGGACCCGGCGGTGGTGGCCAGACCCTGGGTGCAGGCAATGTCTTTGACGGCGATCGGGACTCCCGCGAGTCGGGGCAGGTCCTCTCCAGCGGCCCGGCGCGCGTCGACGTCGGCCGCCGTGGCCAGGGCGCCGACGGCGTCGACGAGGAGGAAGGCGTTCAGGGCAGGGTTGAGCCGCTCAATGCGGTCGAGGTGTGCCTGGGTCAGCTCGACCGAGGTGATCTGACCGTCCGCGAGGGCGTCAGCCATCGCGACAGCGGTCATCCCGGTCAGGTCCGTGGGTCTACTCATCAGGGGGTCCTCGCCTTACTCTTCGTCCAGGATCCGCGGCACGCCGAAGCGTCCGTCCTGCGCGGAGGGCGCATTGGACAGGGCCTGCTCGCTGCTCAGGCTGGGGCGAACCTCGTCGGCGCGCGTGATGTTGACCAGGGGCAGGGGGTGCGACATAGGTGCCACGTCGGCGGCAGCGACTTCGTTGACCTGGCCGACCCAGCCGACGATCTGATCCAGTTGCCCGGCGAGACGATCCAGCTCGTCCTCGGACAGCTGGATCCGCGCCAGCATGGCGACATGCGCGACATCGTCGCGGGAGAGAGCGGACATGCAGGCCATTCTAGGTCGCGGACCCGCGCGGAGCGGTATCGTGCCTCGGGTGGCAGGCGTCGGAGCCCGGGGCCGACTGGGCAGCGCCGCGGACGCGTTCGTCAGCAACGCGAAGAACGGCAACCTCCGGCGTGCCCAGCTCAGCTTTCTCGGAGCGTGGACCGCTGAGTGGGCCTTCACCGTGGGTCTGGGGATCGTGGCCTACCGGGACGGTGGTGCTACGGCCGTCGGGCTGGTGGGACTCCTTCGCATGGTCCCGTCCGCGATCGTCGCTCCCCTGTTGTCGCCGCTGGCGGACAGGGGGCGCCGGGAGCGCGTCCTGGTCGTCGTCTCCCTCGCGCGCGGCCTCTTCACCGCGGCCGCCGCGCTCATCGTGGGTCTCGGCGGACCGACGCCGGTCGTGTATGCGCTCGCGGTGCTGTCCACCGTCGCCGCCACGCTCTACCGCCCCGCACACTCGGCCCTGCTCCCGTCGCTGTGCCATACCGGCTACGAGCTCGCCAGCGCCAACGTGGTGCGGGGGCTGCTCGACGCGGCGGCCACCCTGGTGGGTCCGTTGCTGGCGGCGGTCCTGCTGGGGTTCACCGGGGTGAGCGTCGTGTTCGCGGTGGCCGCGGGCGCCTCGCTGTGGGCTGCGTCGCTCCTGCTGCGGCTGGACTACGACGCGCCTCCGCGGCCGGCGGCGCCCACGCAGACCCTGCTCGGGTCAGCCGTCGAAGGGATCAGAACCGTCCGCAGGGACCGGGACATCTCGATCATCATGAGCCTGGCAGCGGCGCAGTCCTTCACCCGAGGGGCGCTGACCGTCCTGACGGTGGTGGTGGCCATCGAGCTGCTGGGGACTGGAGAGCCGGGCGTCGGCACGCTCACCGCTGCCATCGGGGCGGGTGCCGTCCTGGGTTCACTCGGCTCGTCGTTGCTGCTCGGCACGCAACGGCTGGGCGCGTGGTTCGCGGTCGGGGTGGCCCTGTGGGGGGTGCCCGTCACCCTCATCGGCGTCTTCCCGCAGCAGATCGCGGCGCTGGCCCTGCTGGCCTGCGTCGGCGTGGGCAACTCGATCATCGACCTGGCGGGCTTCACGCTGCTGGCCAGACTGGCCTCGGACGAGGTGCTCGCGCGGGTGTTCGGGGTGCTGGAGAGCCTGGTCGCCCTGTCCATCGGTGTGGGCGCACTCGTCGCCTCGCTGCTGGTCGGCGGGGCCGGCGTCCGTCCGGCGCTGGTGACCGTCGGTCTGCTGTGTCCGGTTGTCGCGGCGGCGGCATGGCGGAGCCTGCGACGGATGGACAAGTCCATCCAGGTCCGCGACGAGGACATCGCCCTGCTGCACGGGTTGCCCATGCTGCACCTCCTTCCGCTGCCCGCCGTCGAGCAGCTCGCTCGCGGTCTGGAACGGGTTGACGTGGCCGGGGGTCAGGTCGTCTTCGACCAGGGGGATGTGGCGGACCGCTATTTCGTGATCGAGTCGGGCCAGGTCGAGGTGATCGGCGACGGGCAGCTCGTGGCGACGCTGGGCCCGGGACAGGGATTCGGGGAGATCGCTCTGCTCCGGCAGGTTCGCCGGACGGCCACCGTGCGAGCCACCAGTGAGCTGGCGATGAAGACGCTGCGCTCCGACTGCTTCCTGCCCGTCCTGCTCGGCTACACGCCGAGCGCCCGCACGGCGGGGACGGTGGTCGAGTCGATGCTCGACCGCTTCGCGCCCCGTGAGCCGCCCCGTGAGGACCCGCAGCCGCCGCCGATTGGATGAACGACGCCGCCAACTACGGTGGTTGTCATGTCTGCACCCGAGGCCCAGGGCTTCTCCACGCGCGCCATTCACGCCGGGCAGGAAGCCGACCCCCGCAC
>NZ_JAUNVI010000127.1 GCF_030537745.1 Ornithinimicrobium sp.
CCCCACCCACGCGGCCCCCAGCGGGCCTGGCCGCACCCCTCCGGGCCACACACCGAAGCCATAACTCGCACCTCGCCACACCTGAGTCGAGCGCGACTAAGGTCGAGGCGTGACCGAACTGCGCACCTTCTATCCTCCGATCGAGCCCTACGCCACCGTGATGCTGCCCGTAGGGGACGGCCACGAGGTGTATGTCGAAGAGTCCGGTAACCCGGACGGGAAGCCAGTCATCTTCGTGCACGGGGGCCCGGGCAGCGGGACCTCGCCACAGCAGCGACGCGTTTTCGATCCGCAGCGTTACCGCATTGTCCTCTTCGACCAGCGGATGGCAGGGAGATCGACGCCGTCTGCCTCGACGACCCTTGCCCCCACGGTGTGGGCAACCAACACCACGGGGCATCTCATCGCGGACATGGAGGCGATCCGGAATCACCTCGGGATCCCGCGCTGGCAGGTCTTCGGCGGCTCGTGGGGCTCCTGTCTGGCGCTGGCCTACGGCCAGTCACACCCTGAGCGCGTCACCGAGCTGATCCTGCGAGGCATCTTCACGCTGCGCCGGACCGAGCTGGCCTGGATGTATGAGCGTGGACACTTGGAGAACGTCTATCCCGACCATTGGGCGGAGTTCGTCGCACCGGTCGCTCCGGAGCGGCGCGACCAGTTCCAGCTGGCCTATCACGATCTGCTCTTCGATCCCGACCCAGCCGTGCATGTGCCGGCTGGGCAGGCCTGGAGTGGCTGGGAGTCGCGGGCGATCACTGTGCTGCCGGACGAGGACGCCTACCAGAAGGCCATCGTTCCTGACCAGGCCGTCGCCTTCGCCCGGATCGAGAACCACTACTTCGTCAACGGCGGCTTTTTCCGCGAGGGCTCGCTGCTCGAGGCCGCCAACCTGGCCCGGATCGCACACCTGCCGACGGTGATTGTTCAAGGACGTCTGGACATGTGCACGCCCGCGAGGACCGCGTTCGAGCTGGCCGCCGGGCTGCCCAAGGCGCGTTTTGTGGTTGTGCCGGATGCGGGCCACGCCTTCTCCGAGCCGGGCAACCTCGACGCCCTGATCCGGGCCACCGACGCCTTCGCGACCGACGACTGAGCAGGTGGGCTTCGGTGGAGGAGTTCTATGACGTGGAGACCGGCGGAGTGCTCCGCCTAGAACTGCGCAGCGTGGACGGTCGGGACTTCACCCTGCTGCGTCAGTTCGGCTACCGAAGCGATGACTACCACGAGCCGTTTATCGTCCCGGCCGACCTGGCCACGTTCGACACCGACTTCGCTTCTGTGCCAGACCTTTTCACCTGGCTGGTGCCTCGATCCGGCGACTTCCTGCCGGCCGCGGTGCTGCACGACGCACTGATCAGCTCGCACGGCTACCTGGGCCCCCGCGTCGACCGGCACGAGGCGGATCGGATCTTCCGCATCGCGATGATCGGTCTGGGCACCGGCAGGGTGCGGGCGTGGCTGATGTTTGCGGCTGTCACCATGCGGACGATGTGGGTCAGCGACCGGCTGCTCAAGCGGGCGCAACTGGTCGCGCTCCTGGGCACGGTCGCGGTCATCGGCACCCTGGCCACCCTGGACTTCTTCGACCTGATCGCCGTGGTGCCGTGGATGGGGGACCGGCGGTGGTGGGTCGAGCTGCTGCACGGGGCCCTCTTCGCCGTGCTGATCCCCAGCGCCGTGGCGCTCAGCTGGGGTCGATGCTGGAGGGCCGGTGTCGTCGTCGGCGTCACCCTCGCGCTGCTCCTGCACGTCACCGCAGCACTGCTGGTCCTGTATGCGGTCTACCTGGGCGTGGAGCGGTTGGTCAGTGGTCCGGCCGATGCGCGCGGGGTGCGTGTGCGAGACACGGCCGAAGCGGAATGAC
>NZ_JAUNVI010000070.1 GCF_030537745.1 Ornithinimicrobium sp.
CCTTGACCCCCAGTCAAGTGCGCTACCAAGCTGCGCCACATCCCGTTGTTCAGTTATCGGACCGTCACGAGACCCTCGCGACCAACCCACGAGCCCCTTGGGGCACCGACAAAAGATAACCCATGCTGGTCGCTCCCTCCCAATCCCCACCGTCCTGGTGTCGGACCACAGGCAGGTGCCGGTCGCTGCCCTGAGGCGCTCCTCCTGCGGGCGCGCTCAGGCTAGCGGCGTGCGCGCTTCTCGCGCACCCGCACGGAGATCTCGATCGGCGTGCCCTCAAAGCCAAACTCTTCGCGCAGTCGGCGCTCCAGGAAGCGCCGGTAGCCGGCCTCGATGAAGCCGGAGGCGAAGATGACGAACTTTGGCGGGCGCGTCGCCGCCTGCGTGGCGAACAGGATGCGCGCCTGCTTGCCACCCCGCAGCGGGTGCGGATGTGCTGCCACGATCTCGCCGAGAAAGGCGTTGAGCCTGCCCGTGGAGATGCGACGGTCCCAGGAAGCAAGGGATCGCTCCAGTGCCGGCTCCAGCTTGGCGACGTGCCGTCCGGTGGTGGCCGAGATGTTGACGCGGGGTGCCCACTGGATCTGGACCAGCTCGCGCTCGATCTCCCGCTCGAGGTAGTAGGTGCGCTCCTCGTCGAGGGTGTCCCACTTGTTGTAGGCGATCACGAGGGCACGGCCCGCGTCCACGACCTGCTGGATGACCCGGATGTCCTGCTCGGCGATAGGCTCGGAGACGTCAATCAGGACGACCGCGACCTCCGCCTTCTCTAGCGCCGTCTGGGTGCGCAACGACGCGTAGTAGTCGGCGCCCCTGGTCTGGTGCACGCGTCTGCGGATGCCGGCGGTGTCGACGAAGCGCCATTCCTTCTCGCCGAGCGTGATCAACTCATCGACCGGATCGCGGGTAGTGCCCGCCACGTGGTCGACCACGACGCGCTCTTCGCCTGCGAGTCGGTTGAGCAACGAGGACTTGCCGACGTTGGGGCGGCCGACCAGCGCCACCCGGCGGGGGCCGCCACGCGCGTAGGCACCGCTGACGCCCGAGACCTCCGGCAACAGGTCCAGGACGGCGTCCAAGACATCCCCCGACCCACGACCATGCAGGGCGGAGACGGGCCAAGGCTGTCCGAGACCAAGGGACCACAGCACGGCCGCGTCGGCCTCCTGCCGCTGGTCGTCGACCTTGTTGGCGACCAGGACGACCGGCTTCTTGGCGCGGCGCAGCAGGCGGACCACCTGCTCGTCGGTGTCGGTCGCACCGATTGTGGCGTCGACGACGAACATCACCACGTCCGCCAGCGCGATGGCGACCTCGGCCTGCTCGGCCACCCGCAGGTGGATGCCGGTCGCATCGACCTCCCAGCCGCCGGTGTCTACCAGGGTGAACTTGCGCCCGGACCAGTCGGCGTCGTAGGCCACCCGGTCCCGGGTGACGCCCGGAACATCCTCGACCACCGCTTCGCGGCGGCCCAGGATGCGGTTGACGAGGCTGGACTTGCCGACGTTGGGGCGACCGATCACGGCCACGACGGGGCGTGTGTCCGCCTCGTGGTCCTCGTCCTCGTCCAGGTCTCCGGCATCGACCAGAGCGAGATCGTCCTCGGAGAGCTCGAAGTTGTCCAGGCCAGCCCGAAGGGCGGTCTCGACAAGGTGGTCGTCCTGCGCGCTGTCTACCCCGATCTCGTCGGCGTCAGGATCTGCTCCCCCGGTCCACTCGACCTCGACCTCGTCGTTCGTGCTCATCCCTGTCCTCTCGCGACCAGCGCCTCGGTGCGAAGGCGCACCTGTCGCTTGATCCTGCTCAACATGCCCACCATGCCACGCAGGCGCAACGGTGAGACGGCTTCGCCCAACCCAAAACGGAAAGGCATATCTTCAGGGACAGCAAGGACCTCGTCAGCGCTGAGGCCGTCGAGTCCCACGTGCAGAATCCCGGCGAATCCACGCGTCGTCGGGGCTTCCGGCGGGGCGTCGAAGAAAAGGTTCACCGTGTGCTGCGCGTTGTCCTCGACCTCGACGACCAAGAAGAGCGCAGACTGGCATTCATCGACCCGCTCGAGCTTGTCGAGCTGGCCCACGTAACGCTCAGGGAGGGAGGGTAGGTCGTTGCTGAGCTCGAGGAGGAGCTCCAGCCGCTCTTGCGCGGTGACAGCATGGAAGTCCTCTGCCAGCTCGGCCAGGCCGCTGGGCAGATCGTCTGTCGAGACCATATTTTCAGCGCTCCACGGGGACGCCGACGGCATTGCCCCACTCGGTCCAGCTGCCGTCATAGTTGCGCACCTTCTCGAAGCCGAGCAGGTGCGTCAGCACGAACCAGGTGTGGCTGGAGCGCTCACCGATGCGGCAGTAGGCGACGACGTCATCGGAGGTCGTCAGGCCTTGCTCCTCGAGGTAGATCGCCTCCAGTTCTGCCCGGCTCTTGAAGGTGCCGTCCTCGTTGGCGGCGCGGCCCCACGGCACGGATCTGGCACCGGGAATGTGCCCACCACGCATGGCACCCTCCTGCGGATAGTCCGCCATGTGCGTCAGCTCGCCGGTGAACTCGCCCGTGGAGCGGACGTCCACCATCGGCTTGCCGATGTGCGTCAGCACCTCGTCCCGGAAAGCGCGGAACTGTGAGTCGTCCCGCTCGACTACCGGATAGT
Source organism: Ornithinimicrobium sp. (assembly GCF_030537745.1). Lineage (GTDB taxonomy): Bacteria > Actinomycetota > Actinomycetes > Actinomycetales > Dermatophilaceae > Ornithinicoccus. The sequence continues at coordinate 2,648 of NZ_JAUNVI010000070.1, forward strand.
CCACCGGCGTCGGTGTCGGTCGCCAGGTGCTCATTTCGCGGCCCTCCGCGATCCAGGCGGCGCGACCGCCGTCGAGCAATCGGACGTCCTCGTGGCCGAAAAGGGTCATCACCCACAGGGCGTAGGCCGCCCACCAGTTGGACTTGTCGCCATACAGGATCACGGTCGTGTCGCGGGCGACGCCGCGCTCACCCATCACCTTGGCAAACTTTTCACCATCGACGTAGTCGCGCGTGACCTGGTCATTGAGGTCGGTGTGCCAGTCCAACTTGTGGGCGCCGGGGATATGGCCGGTGCTGTAGAGGAGGACGTCCTCGTCGCACTCGAGGACGACGATTCCGTCATCCTCCAGGTGCTCGGCCAGCCACTCCGTGGTGACCAGCTTCTCGGGGTGGGCGTAGGAGGCCAACCTCTCGCTGGAATCTGGAGCGATGCTCATGTCTCACGATCTCTTTCGGTAGGCAGTGTGCGCTGCAGTGGTGAGGTGGGAGTCGAGACCTTGCCGCGCACGACGTCGAGAACGGCCTGCACGGACTGCTCGAACGACAGGTCCGAGGTATCCACGCCGACGACGCCCTTCGCGGGCTCGAAGAAGGCACTCACTGCTGCGTCGTCGCGGTCGCGACGGATGATCTGATCTTTGGTGGCGTCTAACGCTTCGGCCGCCGCGCTGCCGTGCAGCTCGGTAGCCCGGCGCGCCAGCCTAGCCTCCTCCGAGGCCGTGAGCAGGATGCGGTGCTCCGCATCCGGCGCGACCACGGTCGTGATGTCTCGCCCCTCAGCCACCATCCCGCCGTGCTCTGTCCGAGCCTGCGTGATGAGGGCCCGCTGACGACTGGCGAGCTCAGCGCGCACGTCCAGATTGGACGCCACGGCCGAGACACGCGAGCTGATCCGCGTGGTGCGGATGTCGGTAGTGATGTCGGTGCCGTCCACGCGCACTGTTGCCTCGCCCGGGTCAGTGCTGATCTCCAACGGCAGGTCCCGGGCTGCCTGCGCGATCACGGCATGATCCTGCGGGTCGAGCCCGCGCTCCAGGACCCACCAGGCCAGTGCTCTGTACATCGCGCCGGTGTCCAGGTAGGCCAGCCCCAACTCACGCGCGACAGACTTCGACACCGAGGACTTTCCAGAGCCGCTCGGGCCGTCGATCGCGATGGTGAGGGGGTTACGGTGCACTCGACCAGACTATCTCGCGCCGCAGGTGGCCCTCGTGCCGGACCACGAGCCGGACCATGGCCCACGCTGACGCCGACCCGGCCGCGGGTCACTCACCGCCGGAGCGATAGAGCCGGGCGACCTCCTCCGAAGTGAGCACCCGATAGCGTCCTGAGCGGAGGTCGCCGAGCTGGATCGGGCCCACGCCGACACGGGCTAGCGCCAGCACCGGATAACCCACGGCTTCCATCATCCGGCGCACGATGTGCTTGCGTCCCTCGTGCAAGACGACCTCGACGATCGCACGTCCAGGCATGGAGTCGATGAGTTTGAAAGAGTCAGCCTTGGCTATCCCGTCCTCCAGCTCGACACCGGCCCGCAGGGTCCGTCCCACGTCCCTGGCCACGGGGCCAGCGACCTGTGCGACATACGTCTTGGGCACGCCGTAGGAAGGGTGCTGCAGCCGGTGTGCGAGGTCGCCGTCGTTGGTAAGCAAGAGCAGACCCTCGGTCTGCGCGTCCAGCCGCCCGACGTGGAAGAGCCGGTCGGAGAGATGACCGACGTATTCGCTGAGGTCGGGACGGCCTTCTTCGTCATGCATGGAGGAGACGACGCCGAGCGGCTTGTTGAACGCTAGGTAAACCTTGGAGGAGTCGACGACGACGCGGTCCCCGTCCACGTTGACCGTTTGCTTGGCCGGGTCGACCCGAACACCGAGCTCGGTGACGATCTGTCCGTCCACCTCGACCCGGCCCGCCTCGATCAACTTCTCGCACGCGCGACGGCTGCCGAAGCCGGCTGCCGCCAGGAGCTTCTGAAGACGGATCCCCTCGGGGTCGTGGACATCCAGCGGCGCAGTGCTCGACCCCCGGCTCCGTGCCGGCTTGGCCGGCGTTGTCGGCGACTGCGCACGTCGGCGCGGCGGTGTGGTCCCACCGGCTCGCCGCGGTCCCGCGCTGCCTCCCTGGGCGGCCGGGCGGGGCCGACCGCCACCGTCGCTTCCGCCGGGGCCACCGCGACGCCCGCGTCCGCCCTGTCCCGAGCCTGCGGCTCCTGCGCGTCCGCCATCGCTGCGATTACTCATGCCAGTCCTTCCCCGGCCAGCTCCTCGAGCACCTCTGCCGAGGGCAGGTAGGGCGCGAGCGCGGGCAGGTCATCGAGTGAGTCCAGCCCCATACGCTGGAGAAATAGGTCGGTCGTGCCGTAAAGGACGGCACCGGCCGTGGGCTCCTGACCGACCTCGGTCACCATCCCACGTGCGAGCAGGGTGCGCACCACGCCGTCCACGTTGACGCCGCGAATCGCGCCGATCCGGGCGCGGCTCACCGGTTGTCGGTAGGCGATGACAGCTAGCGTCTCCAACGATGCTTGCGTGAGTCGTGCCTGGGCTCCCCCGAGCAGGAAGCGCTCCACCACCGGGGCATAGTCCGGACGGGTATAGATGCGCCACCCGCCCCCCAGCCGGCGCAGCATGAAGCCACGCTGAGACTCGGCATACTCCTGGGCAAGCGTGTCAAGGATGGTCCCGACGTCTTCGACGGCAAGCTCGAGCGCGGTGGCTAGATCCTCCTCGGCGACGGGTTCGTCGACGACCATCAGCACGGCCTCGATCGCGGATCTCGCACCGCCGGGGAAAGCGTGAATGTCGAACGCGACCTGGTGTTCCTCGGCACCAGGTTGCGCGAGGGTGCTCGTTTCCTCACTCATGGACACGATTCTCCTGGCCTTCCTCATCGCGCTCGTCATCGTGGTCAAACTCCGCGCCGATCGCGACGTCTCCTTGCTGTGGTCCGGTCCACCGCACGACCAGCTCCCCGAGAGCCTCCTGCTGATCGAGCGCGACGACTGAGTCGCGGAAGAGTTCGAGGAGCGCGAGGAAGCGAGCCACGATGACCAACGTGGTGTCGGCATCGGCGACCAGGGAGCGGAAACTGGTGGCGCCGTGCGTGCGCAGCCGAGCCACGATGATCGAGGCCTGCTCCCGCACGGACACCTGCGGAGCGTGCAGATGGGAGACGCCGACCGCTGGCGGCGGCTTGGGGATCATCGCGCGGCCAGCGATCATGGCCAGCTGCTCAGGTGTGATGGTGAGAATGAGCTCGGGCAGCAAGGAGGCGAAGCGGTCCTCTACCCCGACGTCGCGCACGTAGATACGACCGGCACCCTCCATCCGCAGGCGGAGCTCGTCGGCCACCTGCTTGAAGGCGCGATACTGAAGAAGCCTGGCGAAGAGCAGGTCACGAGCCTCGATGAGGGCCATGTCTTCCTCGTCGTCCTCGCGCGCGTTGGGCAGCAGGCGCGCAGCCTTCAGGTCCAGGAGAGTCGCTGCGATGAGCACGAACTCACTTGCCTGCGACAGGTCCCAGTCGACCTTGGCCGCCTGCGCGGTCCGCAGGTGCGCGATGAACTCGTCGGTGACCTGGGCCAGCGAGATCTCCGTCACGTCCAGCTTGTGCTTGGCGATGAGGCCCAGGAGCAGCTCGAACGGGCCGGAGAAGGCATCGAGGTGGACCTCGAAGCTGCCGCGACTGCCGCTGAGGACTCCCCCCGGCGTGACCTCCGGTGCGGCCGTGGCCACGGTCAGGGTGCGCCGCCGCGCGAGATGAGCTCGCGGGCGAGCTGACGGTAGGCCTCGGCACCGGCATGCGTCGTGGCGTAGGTGGTGATCGGCTCGGCGGCCAGCGTCGCGTCCGGGAACTTGATGGTCCGGCTGATCACGGTGTGGAAGACGATGTCCTGGAAGTGGTCGACGACGCTGCGGACGACCTCCCGAGAATGCAGGGTGCGCCCGTCGTACATGGTCGCCAGGATGCCGTCGATCTCCAGGCGCGGGTTGAGGCGGTCGGTGATCTTCTCGATCGTCTCGATCAGCAGCGCTACCCCACGCATCGCGAAGAACTCGCACTCCAAAGGGATGATCACGCCGTGCGCGGCGGTGAGCGCATTGACGGTCAGGAGGCCCAGAGAGGGCTGGCAGTCGATGAGTACGACGTCATAGTCGTCCAGGACTGGCCGAAGCACCCGCGCCAGGATCTGCTCGCGGGCCACCTCGCCGACGAGCTGCACCTCGGCCGCGGAGAGGTCGATGTTGGCCGGCAGGATGTCGATCCCGGGGGTGCTGGTCTCCAAGATGACGTCGCGGACGTCGTGGCCGCGCTCAACCAGCAGGTTGTAGACGGTGATGTCGAGGTCGTTCGTCCGAATGCCGAACCCGACCGACAACGCACCCTGCGGATCGAAGTCCACCATCAGCACCCGGCGGCCGTACTCCGCCAGTGCGGCGCCCAGGTTGATGGCCGACGTGGTCTTGCCGACGCCGCCCTTCTGGTTGCACATCGCGATGATGCGCGCGGGCCCATGGCTGCCTAGCGGCTCCGGGACCGGGAAGTCGGGAAGTGGTCGCCCCGTCGGGCCGTTCTGGCCGACGCCCGTGGTCTCGGTGCCGGGCAGGCGGTCATGCGTGGCGTGTGCCTTGCCGTTCACGTAGTTCTCCAGCCTCGCTTGCCTCGTGGTCGGCCTCCCGCCGATCAACGAAACACTAACGGTTCGTCCGGCTGGAGAACCAGCCGGTCAACCTCGACCTGAGGTTGAGGTGGGGCCAGGCACGGACTCAGACGGCGGGAATCTCGAAGTAGCTGCGTCGCTCCGCGGCCCGACCGTCCGCGGCATACCTGATGAAGTCGGCAAAGCCCATGGAAACCGTCGAGCCATCCTTGAGGGTGCCGTCGAATCGGCCGCGGACCGCGGCCCGATCTCCGTCGATGAGGACCTCGTCCAGCGTGTGCGCGCCCGAGTCGATCATGCGGGCCTCACCGTAGAAGGCCTGTAACTCTGCGCGGCCCCGCATCGGGGCGTAGCCGGGCCGGTGATAGACGGCGTCCTCTGCGAACCAGTCGAGGACGCCAGCGAGGTCGTCGGCGTCCACGCTGCGGTAGTAGTTGCGGGTCTGTGCCAGGAGGTCCATGTCAGGCATCCTGCCGCCCGAGACGGACATCGGCACGTCGGAGGGCGGCCGTCACCGAACTGGTGCCGTGCTCGTCGGCGTCGGCCAAGACGGAGGCGACCCGGTCGCCGATCGCCTCGAGCTGATGCATCAACTCGTCCTCGTCCCAACCGACCTCGCCGGCGTGGACCTGCAGCACGCCGCCGGCGTTGGCGATGAAGTCCGGGACGAAGGTAATGCCACGCTCGCGCAGGAGATCGGCGACCGCTGGCGTGTCCAAGGTGTCGTTGGCCGCACCGGCGATGACCTTGGCTCGGACGCGGCCGACGTTTTCTGCGGTGACGACGCGGGCGATGGCGCACGGTGCGAAGACGTCGCAGTCCGCCTCGACCGCAGTCGACGCATCGGTCACGGTGCCGCCGATCTCCTGCGCAACGGCGCGGGCCCTGGCCTCATCGACGTCGGCGACCACGACCTTCGCGCCGTCGGCCGCTGCATACCTGGCCAGGTTGGATCCGACGTGCCCGGTCCCCTGGATCACGACCTTGACGCCGCTCAGGTCGCTGCCCAGCGCGTGCCGCACGCCTGCCCTCATCGCGGCGTAGACACCAGTCGCGGTGTAGGCGCCGGGATCGACGTCCGCGCAGTAGGCCTTGGCGCCGTGGTCCCGGATGAGCTGCATGTCGGAGATCAGCGTGCCCATATCGACACCCGGGATATAGCTTCCGGCGGTGCGAGCCAGGAAGTGCGCATAGCGCTCCATCAGCGCATTGCGCTGCGGTGTGCCCTCGGCCGGGATCGGGCCCGTGGCCATGATGACCGATTTGGCACCGCCGTAGGGCAGCTCCGCGAGCGCATGCTTGAGGGTCATCGCCTGCGCGAGACGCTGTGCCTCGGAGACCGCGGCGGCCACGCTCGCGTAGGGGCGCCAGCGGACTCCACCGAAACCGGGACCCAAGGTGGTGTCATCGATAGCGATCACCGCGCGCAGACCCACGCGGTCGTCTCGGCAGGTGATCACCTGCTCGGTGGCGAAGAGGTCAGGCTGCTGCAGGGCGGCGTCGTAGCTCATGCCAGCCAGTGTGCCCAACGTTTCCTAGCGGCGAGCCCTCGGGTGGGCCTGGGCGTAGACCTCACGAAGATGCTGGGTGGAGACGTGCGTGTAGATCTGGGTGGTCGTCACCGAGGCATGACCGAGCAGCTCCTGGACGACCCTCACGTCGGCGCCGCCGTCCAGCAGGTGAGTGGCGAAGGAATGCCGGAGGGTATGCGGTGAGATCTCGCCGTGCAGGTGGGCCCGCTCGGCAGCCGCCTTGATGGTGTTCCAGGCCGACTGTCGGGACAATCGGCCACCCCGGGTGTTGACGAAGACGGCGGGCGTGCCCGAACCCTTCCTGGCCAGACCCGGACGGCCTTGCACCAGCCACGCGTTGAGCGCGTCGCAGGCATAGCTGCCCAGCGGCACGATCCGCTCCTTGCGGCCCTTGCCGAAGAGGCGCACCACCGCCCCGGCACCCCCTTCGCGCCCCAGGTCTACGTCGTCCAGATCCAGTCCGATCGCCTCACTGACGCGGGCCCCGCAGCCATAGAGCACCTCCAGGAGCGCCCGGTCGCGCAGGGCGGCGGGCGTGCCACCGACCGCGGCGGCGCTCAGCAGCCGTTCCACGTCCTGCACGCTCAGCACCCTGGGCAGGCGACGCGGTGGGGTGGGTGGCTGCACCTGTTGAGCCGGGTCAGCGCTGACCTCACCCTCGATGGCCAAGAACCGGTGGAGTCCGCGCACCGCCACCACCGCGCGCGCGGCGGAGGTGGGCGCTAAGGGAGGATGCTCTGCGTCACCGTGACGCAGATGCACCAGAAAGTCGCTCACCTGCTGCTCCCGCACGTCCTCCGGTGAACCCACGCCCTGGCTCGCGAGAAAGTCGAGGTAGCGGGCCAGGTCACGACGGTAGGCAGAAAGCGTGTGCTCGGAGCGTCCGCGCTCGACGCGCAGGTGGTCCAGCCAGCCGTCCGCGGCCCGGCGCAGCGGGTCGCGGGTCGGCACCGGCTGGCCAGCATCGCTCACCCAAGGATCATCCCAGCGGGACAAGCGTCGCTGGGGACCGACTCGCTCCGGGGCGCCGACCGCAGTCCGACAGCGGTCCCTCGCTGGGTCGGGCGACGGTCAGTCTGTCGGATCCGGGCGACGACGGTCTGCCTTGATGCGGCCGCGGCGGGCCTTGGCCCCCAGGCGGCGATGCACCGCACCACGCGTGGGCCGGGTCGCTCGACGGGCACGCGGCCCGGGGGCGAGCGCGTCTCGCAGGATCGTCACCAGTCGGACCCGGGCGGCCTTGCGGTTGGCCAGTTGAGCGCGGTGCTCGCTGGCCACGACGGTGATCCTGCCCTCGACGAGCCGGTGCGAGAGTTGGTCGAGGAGACGTGCGCGCACCGTGGCTGGGACCGAGAGCGACTGCGCGACGTCGAAGGTCAGCTCGACGCGGGAGTCAGTCGTGTTGACGCCCTGGCCGCCGGGGCCAGAGCTGCGGCTGAAGCGCTCGACCAGCTCTCCCGCCGGGATGACGAGCCGTCGCGTGACGACGACGTCTGCGGTCACCGGGTGTCGGCTAGGCATGGGCGCTCCACATGAGGGCATCATCTCCTCATGCGCTGGTATGCGGACACTCCCCTACGTCGATCCCGTCAGGTCCTGGCAGACCTGGCCGTGCTCGGGTGGGTGATCACCTGGCTCTTCGTGGGTCGTGGGGTCTTCTCCCTGGTGACCAAGCTCGCCGCGCCGGCCGCCCCGCTGCGCGCAGCCGGGACCACGCTGCGGGACCGGATGAACGAGGTGGCCGGCAAGGTGATGGAGATCCCGCTCGTCGGGGATCAGCTGGACGCACCCTTCACCGGGGTCGCAGGGGTCGGCACCGACCTCGTGCAGGCCGGGGATGCGCTGGAGTCGTCGGTGCGGAGCGTGGCGTGGGTCGTGTCGCTGCTGTCCGCCGGGACCCCGATCCTCCTGGTGCTGCTGGCCTGGCTGGCCGTGCGAGTGGCCTTCGTCCGCAAGGCCTCGGCACTGGGTCGCGAGGTCAGCGACCCCCAGTCGCAGGAGCTGTTGGCCCTGCGCGCGCTGGTGCGCCAGGACCCTCGCACGCTGCAGAAGTTCTTCGACGATCCCGTGGCGGCCTTCCGGTCCGGTGACCCGGAGGCCCTGCGCGCGCTCGCTGACCTCGAGCTCGCGGCAGTGGGGCTGCGCTCGCGGCGGTGATCGTGAGGGCGACTGGCCACAGTGGTGCCCCGGGGCCTCCTCCGATCGACTTACCTGCGACGGCCGAGGAGGGCGCGCGCCTCACGACGGCCCTTGCGCACGGCGCGTCTCCAGCTGTCCCTGGGCGGGTGCGCGATCATCCAGCTCTGCAGCTCCTCCTGAGCGGCAGCACGGGAGGGCGCTGGGACGGTGACGTCGTAGCCTCGCACCGCTGCCTCCTCTCTGATGCTCATCGCCGCGGCAAACCGGTGCAGTCGCTCGGTGATCTCTGTGCGGTAGCGCAGCGGGAGGAGCTCAAGGCTGGGCTCGTAGGAACGGGTGAGCCATTCGAGAGGGTCGGGGCCGGACTTGGCCGCGACAAGCCGCAAGAGCGCGCTGCCACCCCTCTCGGAAAGGTAGCGGTGCGCGCAGTGGCCCAGCACTGGCTCGACCTTCATGGGCTCGCTGAGCAGGTGCTGGCGCGCCTCCGTGTCCCTCCACTGCCGCTCGAGCACCCGGTCGGTCGGCCATCGGCCGCTGACCGCAGCGGTCAGGAGCGTCTTGCGGGCGCACTTCGGGCATCGACCGCAAGGGCGCCCCAGGCGGGGTCCTCGCACGCAGGACTGCGCAGCCTCCCCCAGCGGGTGACGGTGGACGATGGCACTGGTCACGACCTCTGAGACCCCGGCGATGGGGATGCAGACCGGCAGACCGAGCGCCGCGAACACCGGCCCCCACTCGGCCACGAACGGCGAGTCCACGTAGTCACGGAACCTGCCCCGCTGCAGGCGGTAGGTGGCCTCCAGTGGGGCGCCCCAGGCGACGGCGTCCAACTGGTCGACGTCGGCGTGCAGCAGAAGCGGCACGGCGGTGGTCAGATCGTGCGGGAAACCCAAGGGATGCGCCAAATACTCCACGTCACTGGGCACCACCGTCACCGCATACCCGTGGCGGCGCACTACCTCGCACGACTGGATCGCGGCGCGGCCATCCATCATGGTGGCGCGTCGCTCGCCCTCCGGCGCCCGCCGACGAAGGTGATAGCTGTGCGTGGTGTCCGGCAGCACGACCAGGGCCGCGACGCTGTCCGTGCCACCGCTGAAGCACAGGCCGGGACGCCCGCGTGCGGGAACGGCGCGCGCGGGGCCGGTCCCGATGTTCGTCAAGATAAGGCGGGGGCCGGCGCGGACGGCGGCGGCCAACTCCGCACTCGCTGGCACAGAGCAGGAGAAGGGGGTGGCCCGACGCACCCACGGGCGAGCGCACAGGAGCGCGCTGACGACCAGGAGGTCGGGGTGGACCTGACCCGGATCACCATCGACGACGAAGCTGGTCGTATGCCGGACGAGCTCGCGTCCGGTGGCGACGTCACCGGCCTCCGGCTTGAGAGTGAAGGTGAGCCTGCCAGGCTCGTGCTCGACGTCGACGTGCATCAGGCACGCGCCTCGACAGTGACGCACGACCAGATCGGGTAGTCAGCGTTCGCCGATCTGGCACCGATCGTCGGTGTGGTGATGACGATCATCCTTACGGCTGCGTGCCGTGTCGCACGCGCAGGACGCTCTCGACGTCAGCCAGGGACAGGTCGCGGGAGCGCAGCAGGACCAGGAGGTGATAGATCAGGTCGGACGCTTCCCCCAGCAATGCGTCGTCATCCTGGGCGACCGCTGCCAGGGCCGTCTCGACGCCCTCCTCCCCCACCTTTTGGGCAATCCGACGAACGCCGGAGTCAAACAGGCTCGTCGTGTAGGACCCTTCGGGGAGCTGCGCATGGCGCCCCGCGATCAGCGCGTCCAACTCGGGCAGGAAACTCGAGGGTGGCGGGCCCTGAAGGTTGACCCGGTCCTCGCCCTCCACAGGCAACGCACGGGCATCGTCGAAGCACGACTCCTGCCCGGTATGACAGGTCGGGCCAGCCGGCAGGGCGCGCATCAGGACGGTGTCACGGTCGCAGTCGACGTCCACGGCAAGCACGCGCAAGGTGTTGCCGCTGCTCTCCCCCTTGGTCCACTGCGTCTGTCGCGTCCGGCTGTAGAACGTGGCCAGCCCCGAGGTCAGCGTGGCGCGCACGGCGGCCTCGTCCAGGTAGCCGACCATGAGCACCTGCCCGGACTCGGCATGCTGCACGACGCCAGTGACCAGTCCGCCCCCTTTGCGGTAGTCCAGATCGTCCGGCTCCA
>NZ_JAUNVI010000071.1 GCF_030537745.1 Ornithinimicrobium sp.
CCGTCCGGAGTGACCAGCACGACCGTCCGGTGAGAAACTGCCTACCCGAGTCGAAGGAGACCATCATGGAAGGCGCCCGACCAGTCCGCGCAGCGCGCGGCACCACCCTGACCGCACGCTCGTGGGCCACCGAGGCCCCGCTGCGGATGCTGCAGAACAACCTCGACCCCGACGTCGCTGAGCGACCCGACGACCTGGTCGTCTATGGCGGCACCGGCCGGGCAGCGCGTGACTGGCGCAGCTTCGACGCGATGGTCCGCACGCTCACCGACCTGCGCGAGGACGAGACGATGCTGGTCCAGTCGGGCCGCCCTGTCGGCGTCTTCCGCACCCACGAGTGGGCGCCGCGCGTCCTCATCGCCAACTCCAACCTCGTGCCGGACTGGGCCAACTGGCCGGAGTTCCGCCGCCTGGAGCACCTCGGGCTGACGATGTATGGCCAGATGACGGCCGGATCGTGGATCTATATCGGCACCCAGGGCATCCTCCAGGGCACCTACGAAACTTTCGCGGCCATCGCCGCCAAGCGTTTCAACGACACGCTGGCCGGCACCCTCACGCTGACGGCCGGGTGCGGCGGCATGGGTGGCGCGCAGCCGCTGGCGGTGACGCTCAACGGCGGCACCTGCCTCATCGTCGACGTGGACGAGGCGCGGTTGCGGCGTCGGGTCAAGACTCGCTACCTGGACGAGGTGGCCGACGACCTGGACTCGGCCATCGAGCGCGTGCTGTCGGCCAAGGCCGCCCAGGAGGCCGTCTCGGTCGGGGTCGTCGGCAATGCGGCCGACGTCTTCCCCGAGTTGCTGCGCCGCGGTGTCGCCTTCGACATCGTCACCGATCAGACGTCCGCGCACGACCCGCTGTCCTACCTCCCCGAGGGCATCGGGCTGGGTGATTGGGCGGAGTATGCGGAGAAGAAGCCGGAGGAGTTCACCGACCGCGCGCAGGCTGCGATGGCCAAGCACGTCGAGGCGATGGTCGGCTTCATGGACGGCGGTGCGGAGGTCTTCGACTATGGCAACAGCATTCGCGACGAGGCCCGCAAGGGTGGCTACGACCGGGCGTTCGACTTCCCCGGCTTTGTGCCGGCATACATCCGGCCGCTGTTCTGTGAGGGGAAGGGCCCCTTCCGCTGGGCCGCGCTCTCCGGTGACCCCAAGGACATCCACGCCACCGACCGCGCCGTGATGGACCTCTTCCCCGACAACGACCACCTGCAGAAGTGGCTGCGGGGTGCCCAGGACCGGGTCGCCTTCGAGGGCTTGCCGGCCAGGATCTGCTGGCTCGGGTATGGCGAGCGCGACAAGGCTGGCCTCAAGTTCAACGACATGGTCGCCTCCGGTGAGGTGTCTGCCCCCTTGGTCATCGGACGCGACCACTTGGACTGCGGCTCGGTGGCCTCGCCCTACCGCGAGACCGAGTCGATGCTCGACGGCTCGGACGCGATCGCCGACTGGCCGCTGCTCAACGCGATGCTCAACACCGCCTCCGGCGCGACCTGGGTCTCGCTGCACCACGGTGGCGGCGTTGGCATCGGCCGCTCCATCCACGCCGGCCAGGTGTCCGTCGCGGACGGCACCGACCTGGCGCGGCAGAAGCTGGAGCGTGTGCTCACCAACGACCCGGGCATGGGCGTCATCCGCCACGTCGACGCGGGTTATGGCGAGGCTGAGGAGGTCGCCGCCGACCGCGGGGTGCGCATCCCCATGCGCGAGGGTGAGGCGTGAGGAACACCGAGGCCTGACCGGTCACGGCGCGGCTGCCAGTCGCGGTCGCCGGCTGGCTGCTTACCCTCCATGGCTGTCGAAGGGCGGCTCGCGGACGCCATCGCTGGCTGGCTGCATACCCTCCAGGTATGCCCGCGCTGCTGCTGCTCGTCCTCGCGACACTGTTCTGGGCAGGCAACTACGTCGTCGGTGAGCGCGCTGTCACCGCGATCGACCCTGTATCGCTGACCTGGCTGAGATGGGCGTTTGCCGCGCTGCCACTCGTGGTCATCGCGCAGGTGGTCGAGCGTCCGCACTGGCCCACGGTGCTGCGACGGTGGCGACTTCTCATCGTGATGGCGGGGCTGGGCGTAGCCGGCTATCCGCTGCTCCTCTACACCGCGCTGCAGCACACGACCGCGGTCAGCGCGTCATTGATCAACGCGGCAAATCCGGCTCTCATTATCGTGCTGGCGGTGCTGCTGCGGGGATCTCGGGTCGGCGGGCGCAGCTGGGTCGGCGTCGGCGTCGGGCTGATCGGTGTGCTCCTGGTCCTTACGAGGGGCGACGTCGACCGCCTGCTGTCGCTGGCGTTGAACGTCGGCGACCTGCTCATGCTGGGCGCGATCCTGGTCTGGACCCTGTACACGCTCCTTGGCCAGTCCCTGGGTGTGCCGGTGCTGACCGCGACCGCCGTTCAGGCGGTGTTCACGGTCGTGGCGTTGGTGCCCTTCCTCGCCGTTGACGGTTTGACGGTCCCCTCCACGACAGGCATGTGGTGGGCCGTGCTCTTTCTCGCGGCCTTCCCGTCCTTGGGTTCTTACATCTGCTGGAACCTCGCGATCACCCGGGTCTCCTCTGGCACGGCGGCCGCCTCGATGAACCTCGTCACCGTCTTCACCATCGTCATCGCCGTCTTGCTCGGGGAGCCACCGACGGTGGTGCAGCTCACCGGGGGCCTGCTCGTCATCGGCGGGGTCCTGCTCGCGCAGAGCAGACGAAGTCAGAACGGTGGAGGGTCCTGCGCCTGACGGCGGGTCCAGGGAGTGTCGGTGCGGGGGTGGAGCGTGGTGTCGGACGTTGTGTCGAGGGGCGCGTTGGGCGAGCGGTGCGACTGTCCCGTGGTGTGCGACGAGGGTTCGGGCCCTTCTCGACGCAGGTCGAGCAACTCGTCGACGGTGACCGGGTTGCGAGGCGGTCCGAATCGCCGGCTGCCCGTCCGGGCGTCGGTGTGGGTGATCCACGCCCAGCCAGCAAGGTGACCTCCGTGCTCACCGGTGCCCGGATAGTCGTCGTCAGCGATCAGGTAGGCGCCGGGCCCACGGTGGGCGATAGCGGCGTAGAGGGTCCGGTTGGCCAGGTCACGCCGCTCGTCCAGGGCGTGGGTGGGGTCTTTTCGGGGATCTGGCGAAAGCTGTGCAGGATCTGGTGGCAGTTGTGCGGGATCCAGCGCGATCTGTGCAAGATCCGGCGCCGCCCTGGCCGTCACCACGCGGCCCAGGAAGGCGCCAAGGCGTGCGGCTCCACTGGTCGCTGAGGGATGGCAGGTCGTCGACGGTGGACTACTGAGCGCAGCCGTGGAGGTGTACTGGCGGTAGTCGTGGGCGCGGGTGGTGAAAGTTTGCCCAAGCAGCGTGGTCCAGGTGAGGTCGCGGCGGGTGTTGATGGTGGCGGACCAGAGTTTCTTTGTCTTGCGGTCGTGGGCGTCCTTGGCAAGACCAGCCAGGTTCAGCTCGCAGGTGGGCCCGTCGCAGGATGGTCCCCAGGGGATCACGTGGTCGAGCTCGCAGGCGCTGAGGGGTCTGCGCGATCCGGGGGATCGAGAGTAGACGTCGGCGGCGCGAATCTGACGGCGCATGGCGGCGTCTGGCCGGTAAGTCGCAATGGATCGCTCGAGAAGGCGCCCGTCGGCGGGGTCGACGAGCAGCCTGGACAGGGTGGTGCCCGGCAGGACAGCGAGCTCGCGGGCGTGGCCAGGGGTGATGAAGGCAGGATGCGCGCCGAGGATCTCGCCCACCATCCCCTGACCCGCGTTGCCGTCAGCCAGGACCCGACCGCTGCCGCCGCTGCCTTCACGCTGACCCGCGTTGCCGTCAGCCAGGGCCCGACCGTTGGTGCCGTGGGCCGGATCGTCACGGTGGTGCCGGGTGTCATGTGGGGTGTCGTGCGAGTGGTCAGCGTCGGGATCCAGGCGCAGCGGCTCGTGGCAGCCGGGGCAGGCCGGGCCGTCAGTGAGGCTGTGCCAAGGGATGACGACCTGGAGATGGACGGAGGGCTGGGCGTTGACGATCTGGGTGATCGCCGCCAGATCGGCGACGTCGAGGGCGTCGGGGTCGGTGTCGAGCAGGGGCAGGGTGCCGTGCAGGAGCAGTGCGTTAATGACGTCGGACCGGAGCTGGTCCAGAGTGCGAGGGTCGCCATGCTTTCGCAGCAGGCGGGAGATGGTGTCGATGCGTCGGTGGAGGGCGCACATCGTGACCAGCGGACCGGTGACGGTGAGCGTGGCACTGCCGTCCTCGTCGATGCTCAGCCCTGCGCTGCGGGCGTGATAGGCGGCGCGGCGGCGGGAGCGTTCGGCATGGGCGTCGGTGCCTTTGGCGGCGACCGCCTCGCGCTCGAGGGCAGCGCGGTACTGCGAGTGCTGCCACGGCACGTCGCGCAGTGCGCCGTCGGCGGCCAGGCGTTCCTTGGCCGCGGCGGCCGGGTCGGTGCCGAGGAGCGCCTCAGCGACGAGCTCAGCCGCCTCCGACGGCAGCTTGCCGCACCGCTGCCAGAACGCTTTGATCTGGGCCCACGAGGCCACCCCCCTGTCCAGGGCGTCGATCACCAGGCGTCGGGTCAGCGTGGGTGCGCAGGCCAACCCCACCAGGATCCGGGTCTCGTAGACGCCCAACCCCAGTTTGACCTCGACTTCGGCGCAAGCCAGCCGCTTGGCCTCCGCCCGCCATTTGTCTCGTTGCGCTTGGCTCAATTCCTCCACGGTGGCGAAGCCCTTCTCGGTCAAGAGCATCCGACCCGTGGCAGCCACCGTCAGCGTCGCGGCCTCGACCATGCGTGCGTCCAGTCCGGCTCGGGAGAGGGCGAGCACGGCCAGCACCCGCAGCTCGGGTGCCTCCTCATACCCCGAGCTGGCGTCATCGCCGAGCGATGGTGCCGTCGCTTCTGCGCCCATTTTCCCTCCCCCCGCCATCTCTCCAGACCCTCCCCACCACATCGTCGCGCTTGCAACTGATGTTCGATGCCCACGTTAGCACTCTGCCGTAAATAGTACAAGTGTTCGAAGAAGGTTGTGGAAGATGGAACTGTCGGTGGCATGTGCCAAAGTAGTCCGCGTGAGCCGCCCCAGGCGTTCTGCGCGCACCTATATCTACCAGGCGGTCGTGCGCGCAGACCGCTCCGACCAGGACGCGCCGGAGCAGGCCAGCATCGCCCGCAACGGGCTGCGCCAGGTGCTCGCCGAAGCGCTGCAGTCCACCGGCGACCAAGTCGTCAACGCCAAGACCGTCTTGCCTTGGGCGCTGGCCACGCTCGGTGCGCCCGGCTTCCTCATCGCACTCCTCGTGCCCATCCGCGAGTCTGGCTCGATGCTCCCGCAGGCGGCGTTGGCGCCGGTGCTGCAGCGATCTTCTGACCGCAAGAGCTTCTGGCTATGGGGCGCGAGCGGCCAGGCGCTCGCGACAGCAGGGATGGCCCTGGCCATCGCCACACTTTCGGGTTGGGTGGCCGGGGTCGCCGTCGTGGGATGCTTGGCGATCTTCGCGCTGAGCCGCTCGCTCAACTCGCTGGCCGGCAAGGATGTCCTCGGTCGCACCGTGCCCAAGGGGGAGCGGGGGCAGATCACCGGCCTGACCACAGTGCTGTCCGGCGCGGTGGCGATCACGTTGGGCGTCGCCCTGAGGGTCATCGGGGATGACTTCTCGACGGGGCTGCTGGCCGGGCTGCTGGCGGTCGCGGCGTTGCTGTGGGTCGGGGCGTTGGTCGTCTTCAGCGGGATCCGCGACCCGGGCTCCGACGTGCCTCCAGACCCTGCGGAGGGGCCTGGATGGGTGGCGCAATCCTGGGAGCTGATGCGCTCAGACGCTCATTTCCGCACGTTTGTCATCGCCCGGGCATTGCTGCTGGTGTCAGCACTCTCGCCACCCTTTGTGGTGTCGATCGCCGCCCAACGGGCCGACCACGGCTTGGCGGGGCTGGGGCCCTTCGTCATCGCCCAGGGCGTGGCGGCGCTCATCGGAGGTCGGCTCGCCGGCAGGCTGGCCGACCGCTCCAGCCAAGGCCTCATGGTCTGGGCCTCTGTCGCTGCCAGCCTGACGATCGCGGCGTTCCTGCTGCTCGATGCGCTTTCTGCCGTCGGGGGATCCGAGTGGCTGCCCCCCGCGACTTTCTTGCTGCTCGCGCTCACGCATGTGGGGATCCGGGTCGCCCGCAAGACCTATGTCGTCGACATGGCGGGCGAGGAGAAGCGGACCGTCTATGTCGCCGTCTCCAACACCGCGATGGGGGTGCTCCTCCTGATCGTCGGGGCGATCTCCGGTGCCCTGTCTCTGCTGGGGCCCGGGGTGGCGCTCGCCTTCCTCGCGGTGCTCGGACTGATCGGCTCGCTCGCGTCTCGACGACTGCCGGACGTGAGCATCGGCAAGACCACCCACTAGGCCACGATGAGCGGCCGTCAGGTCGACTCGTTCGAGGTCGCGGAGGAGCACATCTTCACCAACGTGGAGGTATGGAGTCTGTGACCCGAGACGTCTGTGCGCTCACTAGCGAGGCGGTCGAAGGGGCCATGCTCCTAGAGTCAGGAGGATGAGCGCCACCTTTGACTCCATGTGGTCCGACCTCGAGCCAGTCGGACGGACCTCGAACGGCGGCTATCGGCGATTCGCCTGGACCGCCCAGGACCACGCGCTCCGCGAATGGTTCAGTGCAGAGTCCGCGCGCCGCGGCCTGGATCAGAGCACCGACCGTGCCGGCAACCAATGGTCCTGGTGGTGGGATGGCCCCGGCACCGTCGACGAGGCGGCAGCCGGGCGCAGAGGAGCCGTCATGGGCTCACACCTCGATTCCGTCCCCGATGGCGGCGCGTTCGACGGCCCGTTGGGTGTCGTCTCTGCATTTGCCGCCATCGATGCGCTGCGAGAGGCCGGGTTCGTGCCGAGCGTGCCGGTGGCGGTGGTCAACTTCGTCGACGAGGAGGGGGCGCGCTTCGGCATCGCCTGCGCTGGCTCCAGGCTGCTGACCGGCCAACTGGCCCCGGAGCGTGCGCTGGCGCTGACCGACGCCGATGGCACGACCTACGCCGAGGCCCTGCGCGCCGCCGACCGCGATCCCTCGACCCTCGGGCGGGACCAGGAGGCGCTGGATCGGGTCGGCGCTTTCGTCGAGCTCCACGTCGAGCAAGGCCGCGCCCTGATCGACCTCGGCGTCCCGGTCGCGGTCTCGAGCGACATCTGGCCGCACGGCCGGTGGCGGTTCGACTTCCCCGGTGAGGCCAACCATGCCGGCACCACCCGCCTCGTCGACCGGCACGACGCGATGATCGGCTACGCCGACCTGGTGCTGGGTGCCCGCACGGTCGCGACGCAACGCGGCTGCGTTGCCACGGTCGGCAAGGTGCAGGTCACCCCGGGCGGGGTCAACGCAATCCCCTCGCACGTCACCGGATGGTTGGATGCCCGCGGCGCCGATGAGGCAGCGGTCGTCGCCATGGTGGAGGAGCTCACCGCCCGTTCGGTCGGGATCGGGGCGAGCGTCGAGCGGGAGAGCTGGACGCCCACCACCCATTTTGATGCCCACCTTGCCTCGCGACTGCGCGGAGTCCTGGGCACTGAGGACGAGGTCTCGGTGCCGATCCTGGGCACCGGCGCTGGCCACGACGCCGGGATCCTGGCGACGGCTGGCTACTCCACCGCGATGATCTTCGTGCGGAACCCGACGGGGGTCTCGCACAGCCCGGCGGAGTTCGCCGAGCCCGACGACTGCCATGCCGGCGTTGCAGCCTTGGCGGCCTCCATCGCCGATCTGGCGGGCTCTGCCGCAGCCACCAGCACAACAACCAGCGCAGCAACCACCACGCCGACAGACGGGGGCGACCGGTGACGACGACCTTCCACGCGCCATACGCTCACCTGCCCACGGGCCTGGCCGCCCAGGTGCGGATCACCATCGACGAGGGGCGCTTCACCGGGATCGAGACCGGCGCGGCAGCCCGACCGGGTGACCGCCAACTCCCGGGCGTCCTTCTTCCCGGTTTTGCCAACGCGCACAGCCACGCCTTCCACCGGGCGCTGCGCGGACGCACCCATGACGAGGGTGGGACCTTCTGGACGTGGCGGGAGCGGATGTATGCCGTGGCCGCGCAGCTGGAGCCCGCGACCTATCTGAGCCTGGCCAGGGCGGTCTACGCCGAGATGGCGCTGGCCGGCGTGACCGCGGTGGGCGAGTTTCACTATCTGCATCATGGTCCTGGCGGGAAGCGCTACCTCGACCCCAACGCGATGGGCAAGGCGCTGGTGAAGGCCGCGGCGGACGCCGGGATCAGGCTGACCCTGCTCGACGCCATCTATCTCTCCGGCGGCCTGGTGAACGGCGAGCACCTCCCCCTGGAACGCGCCCAGCTGCGCTTCGGTGACGGTGAGGTCACGGCGTGGGCGATGCGGGTAGAGGACCTGCGGGACGCCACCGACGGCGGCCCAGCGCACCTGCGGGTGGGCGCCGCGATCCATTCCGTCCGGGCCGTCCCACGCGAGCACCTTGGCCAGGTTGCGGCGTGGGCGCGCGGAGAGCTCGGTGGGCGCGATCTGCTGGCCTCCGGACCCGCGGACCGGTTCGACCCCGACCCGGCCCGGTCCGCTCGGCCGCTGCACCTGCACCTCTCCGAGCAGCCCGCTGAGAACGACGCCTGCCTGGAGGCCTACGGGCTCACCCCGACGGGTCTGCTGGAGGCCGAGGGTGTGCTCGGGGCGGACGTGACGGTGGTGCACGCCACGCACCTCAGTGGTGCCGACATCGCCGCGCTCGGCACGCATCGCTGCTGGGCCTGCTTCTGCCCCACGACCGAGCGCGATCTCGCGGACGGCATCGGCCCCGCGGTGTCCTTGCAGCGTGCGGGCGCGCGACTGTCGCTCGGCTCGGACCAGCACGCCGTCGTGGACCTGATCGAGGAGGCCCGGGCGCTGGAGATGCACGAACGCCTCGCCAGCCTCGAGCGGGGCAGGCTGGCGCCCGACGCGCTGCTCCAAGCTGCCACGGCGCACGAGAGCCTTGGATGGCCCGACGCGGGACGGATCGAGGTCGGAGCGCGCGCGGACCTGGTGGCCATCCGCCTTGACACCGTCCGGACCGCCGGAGCGGATCCGGCTCAGATCCTCCTGGTCGCCTCGGCCTCCGACGTCGACACCGTCGTCGTCGACGGCACCGTCGTGGTGCAGGATGGTCGGCA
Organism: Ornithinimicrobium sp.; assembly: GCF_030537745.1. GTDB lineage: Bacteria > Actinomycetota > Actinomycetes > Actinomycetales > Dermatophilaceae > Ornithinicoccus. Next base: position 9,142 of record NZ_JAUNVI010000071.1, read on the forward strand.
CCGGCTCGGCGACGTGGGCGCCATGCTGAGCGAGGCCATCGAGCCCCTCTGGCGACCAGCACCTGACAAGCCCCAACCTGACGGGCCACACCTCGACAAGATCGCGTCCGTGCCGACCCAAGGAGACCTCTCATGAGCATGTTGATCACCGACATCGGCGAGCTCGTCACGTGCGACGAGACCATCGACGGCGCCGTCGAGGAGCCGTTGCACGCCGGCCTGGGGATGCTGCGCGACGCGGCGATCGTCATCGCGGGCGGCGGCGAGGACGCGGCACCGGTCATCGAGTGGATCGGCCCAGCCGCGCAGGCCCCCGCCGCCGACTGGGCAATCAGCCTCGAGGGCCGGGCGGTGGTCCCCGGCTTCGTCGATAGCCACAGTCACCTGGTGTTTGCCGGGGACCGGTCCTCCGAGTTCGCCGCGCGCATGTCGGGGACGCCCTACGACGGCGGAGGCATCGCGTTCTCGGTCGAAGCGACGCGCGCCGCGACCGACGACGAGCTACGCACGCTCATCGCGCACCGCGTCGCGGAGATGCGCGCCCAAGGCACGACCACGGTGGAGATCAAGAGCGGTTATGGCCTCAACGTCCAGGACGAGGCGCGGTCGGTGCGGCTGGCTCGTGAGGTCACCAGCGAGGTGACCTTCCTCGGTGCCCACGTGGTGCCGCCGGACCGACGCGACGAAGGTGGGCGCGCTGCCTACCTTGACCTCGTCTGCGGCGAGATGATCCAGGCGTGCGCGCCCTACGCCCGCTGGGTCGACGTCTTCTGCGAGCCCTCGAGCCCCTTCGCCTTCGACGGCGAGGAGTCGCGTCGGGTGCTGGAGGCTGGGCGTGCCGCCGGGCTCGAGCTGCGTGTCCACGGCAACCAGCTCTCCGAAGGGCCCGGCGTGCAGCTGGCCGTCGAGCTGGGCGCGGCGAGCGTCGACCATTGCACCTTCCTCACCGATGCCGACGTGGAGGCGCTCGCCGGCAGCAAGACGGTGGCCACGCTGCTGCCCGGTGTGGAGTTCTCCACCCGGCAGCCCTACCCCGACGCGCGGCGGCTCCTGGATGCCGGTGTCGCCGTCGCGATCGCCAGCGACTGCAACCCGGGCACCTGCTACTCCTCTTCGATGCCGCTGATGATCGCGCTCGCGGTCCGAGAGATGGGTATGACGCCCGCCGAGGCGCTCCGGGCCGCCACCTCGGGCGGCGCGCAGGCTTTGCGACGCACCGACATCGGGACCGTGCGGGTGGGCCAGCGCGCCGACCTCGCGGCGATCGAGGCGGCGAGCTGGCTGCACATCCCCTACCGCGTCGGGGTGCCGCTCGTGCGCGCGATGGAGGTCTGAGGCGCCAGTCTTGCCGCGTCGGGGAGTCGTGGCCTCAAGGCGGACGGCTCAACCGAGACGGTCGAGGGCCGCGCGGAGGTAGTGGCGGTAGGTCGCGAGCTCGGCCACCACGTCGGCGACCGAACGCTCGCTGTGGACCAGACCTACGGACTGGCCTGCATAGACGGGGGCCAACGACAGGTCACCCTCGGAGCGGGCCGCGCGCATCCGCAGCGTGAGGTCATCGGACTCACCCACCTGCGCCGCCAACTCCGGCAAACGGTCAGCCCACTCCTGGGTGAAGTCGTTGGTCAGGGCCCGGCCACCAAACTGCTCCGGCCAGTCCAAGCGCTGGGCCACGTCGAAGGCGCGCGTGAAGATTGTCTGCGAAGAGTCCGCCGCGATCATCGCCGCCTTGACCGCGGGCAGCGCCGGGCTCTCCAGGCAGGCCGCGAACGGCGTGCCGACCCACACCCCCACCGCGCCGGCAGCCAGTGCTGCGGCCACGCCGCGGCCGGTGGCGATGCCTCCTGCGGCCAGGACCGGCACATCTGCGGCGAGGTCCAGCACCTGCTGGAGCAGAGGAAGCGTCGAGACGGCGCCGAGGCCATGTCCACCGCCCTCGCTCCCGCGGGCGACCAGCACGTCGACCCCGATCTCGAGGGCACGCTGTGCCTCCTTGACCGTGCCGACCTGGGTCGCGATGGCGAGACCAGGATGAAGCTCGCGCACCCGCGGCACAACCTCTCCCGGATCACCAAAGCTCAGTGACAGCAGGGCAGGACCGGCCTCGACGACGGCCTCCAGCACGCCCTCCTGCTGACCTATCTGCCAGTTCATCAGACCGATCCCAAACGGACCGGCGGCGCGGGCTACCGCGGTCTCGCGGCGCACGATCTCTGGGGTGGCGCCATACGCGAACGCCATCGTGCCCAGGCCCCCGGCCACCGTGACGGCCGCCGCCATCGCACCGTCCGTGGCGCCAGCCATCGGTGCCAGCACGATCGGGTGGGTCAAGCCTTCCAGCCACCCGGTGCTCCTCCTGTGTGACGTCATGCTCCGCTCCTCATCCTTCTCATGACCGCGACGCTACTCTCCGCCTCGCCACGCCATACCCAGGTCTGATCCGTAGCGCAGGGAGCACGCCTGCGGGATGACGTCGGCCGCGTGCCGGTCGTCATAGGCTCGCCGTGTGAGCCCCCCCGCCCCGCGTACCCCAGAGCCGCCCAGACGTGGTGTGCACGGTGTCATCGCCGATGGTCGGGACTCGGTGCGGGACCTCGTCGGTGGTCGGCTCCGGGACCAGCCCTGGCTGCCGGACCTGCTCGTCGTCGGGGCGCTCCTGGCCTGGGTCTTCGTCTCCAGCGTCGGCGTCGGCTCCTCCTCCCTCCTCCTGGGAGTGGCCCTGGTGGTCCCGCTGTGGTGGCGGCGGAGTGCCCCACTGCCGGTGGCGCTCGTTGTGGCCGCCGTGTGCTTGCTGCAGGCCGTCACCCTGGTCGGTCCGCATCCGGGCAACGTCGCGGTCCCGGTCGTGATCTACAGCGCGGCGGCGTTCGGGACGCGGTCGGAGTCACGGGCCGTGCTGTGGCTAGGGCTGGTGGGTGCGGTCGTGGCGGCGGTCGTGTGGTCCTACACCGGGGATGCGTTGCGACTCAGCGTCATCGGCTTCCAGTTTTCCTTCATGGCGATGTTCGTCGGTGTCGCCTGGGTGCTGGGTGATGTGGTGCGCCGACGCAGCGCCGTGATCGGTGGGCTGAAGGCGCAGCAACGCGCACTCGCCCGCGACCACGCCCAACGGGTCAAGCTCGCCGCCCAAGGGGAACGGGCGGCGATTGCCCGCGAGATGCACGACGTGGTCGCGCACTCGCTCGCCGTCGTCGTGGTGCAGTCGGACGGTGCCCTGTATGCCGCGAACGCCGCCCTGGCAGCGCCCCCGGGAATCGGTGCGGACCGCGCCGCGCTGGAGCGTGCGGCGGCGACGCTGGCCACCCTCGGGGAGACCGCCCGCGCTTCGCTGGCCGACACCCGGCGCTTGGTCGGGGTGCTGCGCGAGGATGGCGCCGACCCCGAGTTTGCCCCGCTCCAGGGGCTCGCCTACCTCGATGACCTCATCGAACGGGTCCGGACCTCGGGGGTGCCGGTCGACGTCGCGGTCCGGGGTCGCGTCGACGACCTGCCGCGTGAGGTCGACCTCGCTGCCTATCGCGTCGTGCAAGAGTCGCTGACCAACGCGATGAAGCACGCCGGGCCGGGTGCGACCGTGGACGTCGACGTGCTGCGGACGCCGGCCGTGCTCCTGGTCCGGGTCACCGATGACGGGGACGGCCTCGCGCCGGACGCGGACGGGGAGGGCAACGGCGTGCTCGGGATGGCCGAGAGGGTCGAGGTCCTAGGCGGCACCGTCCACGCGGGACCTCGAGCCCATGGGAGAAGCGGCTGGGAGGTCGTCGGCTCGATCCCGTTGCGATCCGACCCGATCGGTCCCGCTGGACAGGCCGGGGGCGACCCCCGCCCCCGTCCCGATCCACGCCCCCGGCCCCCTCCACACGCACCGTCCGCCCCCCCTCCCCCCCCCGCCCCGGGCCATACTCCCCCCGCGGGGGCGCCCCGCCACGGTGACCTTGATCAGCCCTGCGACACCCGCCGCCGTGATGAGATGCCCGGTGTT
>NZ_JAUNVI010000072.1 GCF_030537745.1 Ornithinimicrobium sp.
GAGCTTGCTGCACCTGCGCGTAGCCGGGCCGGTCCGCGCCGGCCAGGTCCGCGAGCGTCCAGGCCACGCGCAGGCACCTGTCCAGCCCTCGCAACGTCAGAGATCCGCTGTCGAGTCCTTGATCCAAGGGCCTGCGGTCCTTCGGTGACAACCGCCAAACACTTTGGCGAAGGACCGCGCCGGGGACCTCGGAGTTGAGGCTCCATGCCTGACCGGTCCACCGCTCCCGCTGCGCTGAACGCGCCTGCGACACGCGGTCGGCGACAGCCTCGCTCGACTCCCCGGGGCGCAGGGAGAGGTCGGCACGGGAGACAGCGCTCACCCCGACCTTGACGTCGATCCGGTCCAGGAGCGGCCCGGAGAGCCGGCTGAAGTAGGTCGCCCTGCGCATCGGAGCACAACTGCAGCCCCCTCGCGCACCGCCCCCGCACGGACAGGGGTTGGCGGCCAGCACCAGTTGGAACCTCGCCGGCAACCGGACGTGCCGGTCGGCGCGGGCGATCACGACCTCACCCGACTCCAGAGGCTGCCGCAGGCCGTCCAGGACATCCCTGCGAAACTCCGGCGCCTCGTCCATGAAGAGCACCCCTCGATGGGCTCTGGACACCGCGCCGGGGCGCACGCTCCCGGACCCGCCGCCGATCACGGCAGCCATCGAGGCACTGTGGTGCGGCGCCACGAAGGGTGCTCTGGTCAGCAACTCATCCCCGTGCGGGAGGGCACCGAGGACCGAGTGGACCGCGGTGACGGTGAGGGCGTCCTCCGCCGAGAGCGGCGGCAAGATCCCGGGCAACCGCTCGGCGAGCATCGTCTTGCCGGCCCCGGGCGGCCCGACCAGGAGCAGGTGGTGCCCGCCCGCGGCAGCCACTTCCAACGCAGACCGTGCCGCAGCCTGACCGACGACGTCGCACATGTCTTTGGTCGTTGCTGGCTCGGGCTCCCTCTCTCCGGGCAGCGCGAGTGGGTAGCTGCAACCTGCGGCCCGTGCGAGATAGAACTCCATGACCTCACGCAGCGTGCGCACCGCGTAGACCCGGACGTCGGTCACCAACGCGGCTTCCCGTGCATTGGCCGCGCACACCATCACCTCGCGGACCCCGTGCCTGACGGCGGCGATCACCATCGGGAGCACGCCGGCGACCGGCCGGATGGCCCCGTCCAGGCCGATCTCCCCGATGTGGGCCACCGTGGCGACCACGCGCGGCGACACATGGTCCTGGGCCGCCATCAGGGCCGTCGCGATGCCAAGGTCGAGGCCACCCCCCGTCTTGGGCAGGCCAGCTGGTGAGAGATTGATCGTCCACCGCTGGGGTGGCATCGACAACCCCAGGTTGGTGATCGCGGGTCGCACCCGATCCGGTGCCTGCCGGCAGGCGCCATCGGCCAGGCCGCTCATCACAAAGGTAGGCAGACCGTCGCTGCCCTGTGCCTCCACGGTCACGACGCGACCCTCGACCCCGGAGAGCGTCATCGCCCACGTCCTGGCGAAACCCATCAGGCCACCGCCTGCAGATGCTGGAGCGTGATCGGCGCGCCAGGTGGGCAAAGCACTCCGATGACGTCAATGCGAAAACTAGGGGGACGCTTCTCTCGGTCAGCCAGCCAGGCCCAGGCCAGCCTCCGGAGCCTGCGAGCCTTATCGGGACCGACTGCCTCCACCGGGAATCCGCAGCGGGTAGAGCGCCTCGTCTTCACCTCGCAGAAGACCAGCTCACCCTGCGGATCGATGGCGACCAGGTCGAGCTCCCCGATGTTGCACCGCCAGTTGCGCTCGACCACCGACCATCCAAGGTCCTCAAGGTGAGCGCAGGCGATCTCCTCGCCGACGTCCCCCAACTCCCGCGCCTGACTCCACGGCATACCCCCACCATTCATGTCCCCTCCTGATGGTCACGCTCCGCGTCGACCGCGGCTGTCCCCCACTCCACCGCGCCCGCGACTCGTCAGCAAGCGTCGTCAGTGGCCCTGTGGACCGGTGAAGCGTGCCGCCGGTGGATGTGGACAACAGCTCAGGAAGGGCACCCACCCTGCCTGGGTCAGCCGGCGAAAGGGCCGTCCTTGGGGAACTCCAGCTCGCTCTTGGCCAACTCTTCGACGTTGACGTCCTTGAACGTGATGACGCGGGCCTTCTTCACGAAACGCGCCGGCCGGTAGACGTCCCACACCCAGGCGTCGTTCATGGTGACCTCGAACCACGTGTCCCCGCCCCCGGATCGCACCTGGACGTCGACCTCATTGGCCAGGTAGAACCGCCGTTCGGTCTCGACGACATGGGAGAAGAGGCCGACCACGTCGCGGTACTCCCGGTAGAGGGCCAACTCCATGTCGGTCTCGTACTTCTCCAGGTCCTCAGCGCTCACGGCGCGCTCCCTTCCTCGGTGCCGCTGCCGGTCAGATGCCAGCTGCGGCGATGATGCTCGCTCGGGCCGAGCTCCCGGAGGGCATCCAGGTGCTCCGGCGCGGCATAGCCCTTGTTGTGCTCCCAACCGTATGTCGAGAACCCGGGCGCCAGATCCACCATCATTGCGTCCCGGGTCACCTTGGCCAGGACGGAGGCGGCCGCGACGGTGGAGCAGCGCAGGTCGGCCTTGATCATGGTGCGGACCGGAGGCCCGGCTGGCGCGTCGTCGATCATGGCGAGCAACCCGAGCCGGGCCGGGTCGGAGAGCCAGTCGTGGTTGCCGTCGAGCAGCACCAGGTCCGGGGTGTGCGCCAGCTGGGCGAGCGCACGCTCCCCGGCCAGCCGCAGCGCCGCGATGATCCCGATCGCGTCGATCTCGCCCGGACTCGCGTGCCCCACGCCGTGGCCGAGGCACCAACGCTGGATGCGCGGGACCAGCCGCTCGCGCGCCGCCGGCGCCAACAGCTTGGAGTCACGCACACCTGCAGGGGCGCTGCGGCACGCCTCGTCGATCGCGACGACGCCGACCGAGACGGGTCCAGCGAGCGCGCCCCGGCCGACCTCGTCCATGCCAACGAGCACGGCATACCCCTCTCGCTGCAGGGTGCGCTCGACGCGCAGGCTCGGCCGCTTGGGCCGCTGGCGAGAGCCAGCAGGACGACGGGCAGCGAGGCCTGCGGTCATGGCGTCACGGCTGCAGGGACCTGTGCGAAGGTGTCCGGCCCTTGGAACCAGGTCGCGTGGTCAAGGGGGAAGAGCAGGACGAAGGCCTGGCCGACGACGTGGTCACGCGGCACCGAGCCGGTGGCACCCGTCCCGTCGTCGTGGGCGCGGGAGTCGCGAGAGTTGGACCGATGATCGCCCATCACCCAGATGCTGTCCTCGGGCACGGTGACGTCAAACGCACTGGTGCTGGGCACGTCGCCAGGGTAGAGATAGCCACTTTCCTCCAGCGGTTGCTCGTTGACGCTCATCCGACCCTGGTCGTCGCAGCAGACGATGTGGTCGCCGCCGACCCCGATCACCCGTTTGATCAGGTGGTTGCCCTCGGAGACGGGGGCGACGCCGATGAACTGCAGGCCGCGGACCACGCCGTTGAGCACCAGTCCCCGGTCTGGCGGGCTCATCGGCGGGAGCCAGCCCCCCGGGTCCTCGAAGACCGCGATATCACCGCGGTCGACCTCCATCGGCCCGGCCTGGATCTTGCTCACCATCACCCGGTCGCCGTAGACGAGGGTGTCCTCCATGCTTCCGGAGGGGATCCAGAAGGCCTGGGCGAGGAAGGTCTTGATGACGAAGGAGATGATCAGCGCCGTCACCGCGATCGTCGCGATCTCCCTGACGCCGCCCCAGAACCCGCGTCTCGGCTCCTGCTCTTGCTTGGGGGAAGCAGCGTCGTGGGTATGGCGCGGCAACTCGTCGCCGAGCACCTCATCCCGGTGCGGATCGCTCACCCTGATGCCGTCCTTCGTCTGTCGATCGCGTCTCGGAGGTAGTCGCTGAACCTGCTGACCTTAACCCCGCCGGCTGGGATGCAGCACGATCCCCCGCCGGTCAGTGCCCGGGCGGGGGATCGCGTCAGAAAAGGGGTGGCTCAGGCCTGCTTGGCCGGCACCTTGGCGACCGGTGCGGCGTCGCGGCGCTCGCGGATCTTGGCCGCCTTGCCGCGCAGGTCGCGCAGGTAGTAGAGCTTGGCGCGGCGGACGTCACCACGGGTGACGATCTCCACGCTCTCCACGTTGGGAGAGTGCAACGGGAAGGTGCGCTCGACGCCGACGCCGAAGGAGACCTTGCGGACCGTGTAGGTCTCGCCGAGGCCACCGCCGTGGCGGCGGATGACGATGCCCTTGAAGATCTGGACACGCGAGCGGCTGCCCTCGATGACCTTCACGTGGACGTTGACGGTGTCGCCGGCGCGGAAGGCCGGGATGTCGTCGCGCAGACTGGCTGCGTCGACGTGGTCGAGCTTGTGCATGGGCTTCTCCTGCCGACGATGCCACAGGACATCCACGGCGATATGGTGCCGGTGAAGGCACTGTCTCGGGTATGTCGTCGCTCGGCTCTGTGCCGCTCACGCAACTCCCCCTGTGGCAGGGGCGTGAGCACAATGGTGCAGGGACGATGACGCTCTGGTGATTCTGCCAGATGGGCCCAGTCGGACCAAACCGAGACCTACCATCGTGGTCGTGCACATCCTCACCCTGATCGCCGCACCAGAGCGGGCCGACCTGAGCGACGCAGCGCTGGCGGAAGTCGCCCGGTCCTGGCCGCTGGGGCGCGCGCGCTGGCTGGCAGTCGGCGAGGCGGTGGAGGCGAGCCTGCCCTCGCTGCCGGCAGCCGATGATCGATGGCAGCTGTGGGAGCGCTGGCAGGAGCGCGGGATCGACCTCGTCGTCCTGCCCGCGCCCGCGCGTCGCAAGCGGGTGCTGCTTGCCGACATGGACTCGACGATGATCGAGCAGGAGTGCATCGACGAGCTGGCCGTAGCGGCCGGGGTCGGTGACCTGGTGGCAGGGATCACCGCTCGCGCGATGAGCGGGGAGCTCGACTTCGCCGAGGCGTTGCGAGCACGGGTGGCGCTGTTGGTGGGGCTGCCGCTGGACGTGGTGGTCTCGGTCCTGAAGGAGCGGATCACCCCCAGCAGCGGCGGCGCGGCACTGGTGGCGACGATGAAGGCGCACGGCGCCCATGCCGCGCTGGTCTCGGGGGGCTTCACACCGTTCAGTGCGCCGGTGGCCCAGCTGCTCGGCTTCGACGAGCACCGAGCCAACACCCTCGTCGTGCAGGAGGCTCGACTCACCGGCGAGGTCGCCGAACCCGTGCTTGGCGCTGGCGCCAAGGCGGCGGCACTGCGCGAGATCACCGCTGGGCTCGGGCTGAGTCCTGCGGAGGCCATCGCGGTCGGGGACGGCGCCAACGACCTCCCGATGCTGCAGCTCGCGGGCATCGGCGTCGCCCTACACGCCAAGCCGGAGGTCGCCGCACAGTGCGAGGTCCGCATCAACCACGGCGACCTCACTTCGCTGCTCTATCTGCAGGGGTATGCAGCACAGGAGTTCGTGCGCCCCTCGCCTCAGTCCTTTGAGGTGCCCTCGTAGGCCTGCATGAGGTCGGGCCGACGCGCCGCCGTGCGTTCGATCCGCTGCGCGTGGCGCCAGGAAGCGATCTGTCCGTGATGTCCTGAGAGCAGCACTGGCGGCACCTCGCGGTCCCGCCAGCGTGGTGGCTTGGTGTAGACGGGATACTCGAGCAGGCCGCCGGTGTGCGACTCCTCCTCCAGGCTCGCCTCGTTGCCCAGGACCCCCGGGACGAGGCGTGCGATGGCTTCGGTCATGGCCAGCACCGCGACTTCTCCGCCGTTGAGGACGTAGTCACCCAGGGATAGCACCGAGAGTGGGTAGCGCTCGCGGTATTCGTCATAGACCCTCTCGTCGATGCCTTCGTAGCGGCCGCACGCAAAGACCAGCCAGCCGGCGTCCGTGGCCAACTCGGTGGCTACCTCCTGGGTGAAGGGGTCCCCGCCCGGGCCGGGCACGATCAGGTGCGGCGTCTGGCCAGGGCGCGAGCCGCAGATCGCGTCCAGCGCCTCCCCCCACGGGTCGGGACGCATGACCATGCCCGCTCCCCCGCCGTAGGGACTGTCGTCCACGGTGCGGTGCCGGTCATGGGTCCAGTCGCGCAGGTCGTGCACCTGGACCTCGAGCAGACCTTCACGCTGCGCCTTGCCGAGGAGAGAGAGCCCTAGCGGCGCGAGATAGTCCGGGAAGATCGTGATGACGTCGATCCGCAGCGGGGCGCTCATCCCTCGCCCAGCTCCAGCAGCCCAGGAGGCGGATCGATCACGATGCGTCGCGCTTCCTCGTCGACCTCGGGCACCATCTCCTCCACAAAGGGCACCAGGACATCGCCGGAGGGGGTCCGCACCTCGAGCAGGTCCTGGACCGGCCGCAGGTGAAGCGCGCAGACCGTGCCGACCGCGGCACCGTCGGGCAGCACGACGTCGAACCCCAGCAGATCTTCCTCACGCCACCCGTCGTCCTCGTCGCGGCCGTCGTCACCCTCGATGAGCAGCCGGGTGTCGCGCAGCGCCTCGGCAGCGTTGCGGTCGGCGTGTCCCTCGAAGCCGAGCAGATAGGTCCCCTGGTGGACGCGCACGGTGCGCAGGAGCAGCGGGCCGCGCTCGACCGGCTCCGTCTCGAACCTGGCGCCCGGCACGAAGCGACCCTCTGGGTTGTCGGTATGCAGTTGCACGGTCACCTCGCCGCGCAGCCCGTGAGGCTTGCCGATGCGAGCGGCGACGACGGTGCGGTCCGAGGCGTCAGCGCTTCCGGTGTCACTCATCGCATCTCCTGGGTAGGTGGTCGGTGTGCTGGTCCCGGACACACGGGTGGGTCTGGTCCGTGCTGACGGCAAGTATGACGAGAGGCACGGTGCCTCATGCGCAGCACGGCCCGCCCTGCGCGTGGTGCGTAGAGCGGGCCGTGCTTGCGTTGATGCCTAAGCTCAGCGCTGCCGGTCGGTGTCCACGATGTCGACGCGGACCTTGCCGCTGCCGGACAGCGCACCGACGACGGTGCGGAGCGCACTGGCGGTCCGCCCGCGGCGGCCGATCACCCGACCGAGGTCGTCCGGATGGACGCGGACCTCGAGGATGTCGCCCTGGCGGGCGTTCTTGGTGCGCACGACGACGTCGCCGTCATGATCGACGATGCCCTTGACCAGGTGCTCCAGGGCTTCTTCGAGCATGATCAGCCCTCATCCTTGGTGGATGCGTCAGCGGCGTCGGAGTCGGCGACGCCGGCCTCGGAGACGCTGCTCGCGGCCTGGTCGGCAGTCTCAGCGGCAGCGGAGCTGTCGGTGTCGGCAGCCGGGGCGGTCTCCTCGGCCTTGGGCTCCTCAGCCTTGGGCTCCTCAGCCTTGGGAGCGTCGGCGTCCTTGTCCTTCTTGGCCGACTTGCGGCGGACGTCGGGCGCGGACCCCTCTTCCTTGTCGGCGGCGGCGAGCGCGGCCTCGTAGAGGGCACGTTTGTCGGCCTTGGGCTCCTTGACCTTCAGGGTGCCCTCGGCGCCCGGCTCGCCCTTGTGCTTCTGCCAGTCACCGGTGATCTTCAGCAGCGCGGCGACCTGCTCGGTCGGCTGTGCACCGACGCCCAGCCAGTACTGCGCACGCTCAGAGTTGATGTCGATGAGCGACGGCTCTTCGGTGGGGTGGTACTTGCCGATCTCCTCGATCGCCCGGCCGTCGCGCTTCTGGCGCGAATCCATGACGACGACGCGGTAGTACGGTGCATGGATCTTGCCCATGCGCTTCAGACGAATCTTGACAGCCACGTGTGCGGTGTCTCCTCATTCTTGGTCAGGTTGAGCATCCGCGGCCACATGGGGAAACACGCGTGGGGCGGGCACTCGAGATGGACACATCGAGATCCGGTGAGAGGGTCCGGAAAGATGAGTACCGGCCCATTGTGCCAGATCCGGCGCTGACTCCCAACACGCGCCATACCCCGGTGGTCAGGAGTCGAGGGACTGCGCGTGCCTGGAGACGAACTGCAGCACCTCGGTGTCGTCCACGCCGGGAAAGACACCTGGCGGCATGACCGCGAGGAGGTGCGAGTGCGCCCGGGCGCTCGGCCAGACTCTGCCCTCCCACTCGTGCGCCAGCTCAGCGGGCGGCCGCGTGCAGCAGCGCGGGTCGGGGCAGCGCGAGACCCGTCGCGCAGTGGTGTCGCGACCCCTCATCCAGCGGACCTGGTCGAAAGGCACCCCCACGCTCACCGAAAAGAGCCCATTGGGGGTCTGCTCGGCCACCGCAGTGCACCAGAAGGTGCCTCGTCCGGTATCTGTGTACTGCGCGTAGACCTCGCCTAGTGGCTGCTCGAACACCACCCGAGCCGTCCAGGCACGGCATACCCGCGCGCCCTCGATCGCCCCTGTGGGGTCCATCGGGAAACGCACGCCGTCGTTCTCGTAGCCCTTGTAGATGACACCGTCCGCGCTGGTCCGCATGAAGTGGACCGACAGTCCGAGGTGGTGGGTAGCCAGGTTGCAGAAGCGGTGCGCGGCGGTCTCGTAGGACACCGAATAGGCGTCACGAAGATCTTCCAAGGCGATGTCACGGGCCTCCTTGGCGCGGCGCAGGAAGGGCACGGCGCTGGACTCGGGCAACAGCACGGCCGCGGCGAAGTAGTTGATCTCGACGCGTTGGGCAAGGAACTCGGCGTAGTCCCGAGGGGTCTCGTGCTGGAGCACGACGTGCCCGAGCGCCTGGAGCGCGGTCGAACGCGGGTCGTGGTCGCCACGCATCGGGACATAGATGCGGCGGTGCTCTAGGTCGGTCACCGTGCGCGTGGAGGCCGGCAGGTCAGACACCGGCACGATCGAGAATCCGACGTGCCGCGCGATCCGATTGACCTCTTCGCGCGTGACGGGGCCCTGGGTGTGGTCGACCACCCTGACCAGCTCCGCTGCGCGTTCCTCGATCTGCGGGAAGTAGTTGTCGGCCGTGCGCATCAGACCTCGCAGTTCGGCGTTGGCGAGTCGGGCAAACTCGGGGGTCGCGGCGCGGTGCTGCTGCAGTCCGACGACCGTCTCATACAGGCCCACGAGGGCCTCCAACGCGTCGTCCGGCAGGCTGGGACCGACACGCACGGGGGGTATGCCGAGGCTCTCGAAGCCACCGGCCCGCTGGGCCCGTTCCCACCTCACCTCCAGCGCCAGGCGACGGTTGGGTGCGCCACCGCCCACGATCGCGGCGACCTCGATGCCGAGCGCCTGCGCCAGCGGGGCGAGCAGGGAGACTCTGGCCTCGCGCCGGCCGTTCTCGATGAGGGAAAGGGCCGAGGGTGAGAGCCCGACCTTCGCGCCCAACCCGGCCAGGGTCAGGCCAGCCTCGCGCCGGTGATGTCGGAGACGGCGACCGAGGGCGACCGGATCGAGAGTGCCCAGATCACCGGGGGCCTGCGTGCCGTCGAGGCGGTCGGCGGGGCGGAACGGCAACACGCGGCCTTGGGCAGACGTCATGACTGCACACTATCTAAAGATTCCGTATTCTTCACAGCGCATCCCCGCTCCGAACCACCATTTGGGCAGCAAGATCGTCAATAAGCGGCCAACCGTCGGCGGCAACCATGCTCCGCCACTCCATACCGAGGGCGACGCACCTGCGAAAGGGATCCCGAGATGACCACCACGCTCGAGCACTACACCACTACCCCGCCCCTCACTCCCGCCGAGCTCGCCCTCGAGCTGGAGCGGGAGTGGGCGACCAACCCGCGGTGGAAGGACGTCTCGCGCCGCTTCACCGCGCAGGACGTCATCCGGTTGCGCGGCTCCGTCGTGGAGGAGCACACCCTGGCCCGCCGTGGCGCGGAGCGGTTGTGGGAAGCCCTGCACACCAAGACCTTCACCCGGGCGTTGGGAGCACTCACGGGCAACCAGGCCGTCCAGATGGTCAAGGGCGGGCTGGAAGCTATCTACCTGTCCGGCTGGCAGGTCGCCGCGGACGGCAATCTCGCCGGCGAGACCTACCCAGACCAAAGTCTCTACCCCGCCAACTCCGTCCCCGCCGTCGTGCGCCGGATCAACAACGCGCTCAAGCGGGCCGACCAGGTGGCCTGGCTGAACGGCGACACGGACGTCGACTACTTTGCGCCGATCGTCGCGGATGCCGAGGCCGGTTTCGGTGGACCGCTGAACGCCTTCGAGCTGATGAAGTCGATGATCGCGGCCGGCGCCGCGGGCGTGCATTGGGAGGACCAGCTGGCTTCGGAGAAGAAGTGCGGTCACCTCGGCGGCAAGGTCTTGGTCCCCACCGGTCAGCACGTGCGCACCCTCAACGCGGCTCGGCTCGCGGCCGACGTGCTCAACGTCCCGTCCCTCGTCATCGCGCGCACCGACGCCCTGGCGGCGGATCTGCTGACCAGCGACGTGGACGAGATCGACCAGCCCTTCATCACCGGCGAGCGCACCTCGGAGGGCTTCTTCCGGGTCCGCAACGGTCTGGAGCCGGTGCTGGCGCGGGCCAAGGCCTACGCGCCCTACGCCGACCTGATCTGGGTCGAGACCGGCACGCCGGATCTGGGTCTGGCGCGCGAGTTCGCCCAGGAGCTGCACAAGGACTTCCCGGACCAGCTCCTCGCCTACAACTGCTCCCCCTCCTTTAACTGGAAGGCAGCGCTGTCTGAGAGCGAGATCGCCACCTTCCAGGACGAGCTGGGCTCGATGGGCTACGCCTTCCAGTTCATCACCCTGGCCGGCTTCCACGCGCTGAACCACTCGATGTTCCACCTGGCGCAGGGTTACGCCCGCAACGGGATGGCCTCCTACGTGGAGCTACAGGAGGCGGAGTTCGCCGATGCCGAGCGTGGCTACACCGCGGTCCGGCACCAGGCCGAGGTCGGCACGGGGTACTTTGACGCTGTCAGCACCACCGTGAACCCGCACTCTTCCACGACCGCGCTGACCGGCTCCACGGAGTCCGAGCAGTTCCACCACTGACCGACGCCACCACCTCCTTCACCACCCAGGAGCGCCTCATGCACAGCTATCTCAGCGACCTGCTCGACGAGAGCCAACTTGAGGCGCTCCGCGGCGTGGAGAGAGCAACTCGGGACCGGCGGGCGCAGCTGCTGGCGCAGCGCCGCCAGACCGCCCGTGCCCTGCATGGCGGCCAGGAGCTCGCCCTGCTGGAAGAGACCCGTGAGATCCGCGAGGACACGACCTGGCAGGTCGATCCCCCACCGGCCGACCTGACCTACCGTCTCGTGGAGCTGGCCACCCCCGCCACCCCCGAGGCGAGCAAGGCCGCACTGGCGTCCGGGACAGATGTCTGGGTGGCGGACCTGGAGGACATGCTGGTCCCGACGCCAGGGCGGCTGCTAGCGGCACACCGCGTCATCTCCGACGTCGCGGCCACCCGGACCGGCGACCCCGCACCAGGGGTGCCGACTCTCATGGTGCGGCCGCGCGGCCTGCACCTGGACGAGGCGCACCTGCTGGTTGACGGCCAGCGGATCAGTGCGCCGGTCGCTGACGCGGTCACCTTCATCGCGCGGTGCGGCGCGGTGCTGGTCGCCAACGGCACCGGCCCCTACCTCTACCTGCCCAAGGTCGAGACATGGCAGGAGGCCCTCTGGTGGGAGGACCTGATCACCCGCACGGAGGAAGCCTTCGACCTCCCCGCAGGTTGCACTCGGGTCAGCGTGCTCGTCGAGACGGTCCACGCGGCCTACCAGCTGGAAGAGATCCTGCACGCCCTGCGGCATCGCGTCACCGGTCTGACCGCGGGCCGCTGGGACTACGTGTTCTCCTACCTGCGGACCTACGGCGAGCGCCAGGACCACAACCTGCCGGACCGCGAGGCCTTTACGATGAACACCCGGTTCCTCAGGACCTACACCGACGTGATCCTGGGGACCTGCCACCGCCGGGGAGTGCAGGCCCTCGGTGGGCCAGTCGCGTTGGCGCCGAGCGGCCCGTTCGACGAGTCGGTCGCGATGACGCACGCCCGGGTGCACCGGGACAAGGCGCGCGAGGCCAAGCAGGGCTTCGACGGAGCGTGGGCGCTGCACCCCGCGCTCGTCCCGATCTGCCGTGCGCCGTTTGAAGGTCGCGACGAGCTCCTGGGCATGGGCGCCGAGCAGCGACGCCAACGGCGTGAAGGGGAGGTGCCGGAGGTCCACATCGACCCCGACGCGCTGCGCGACGTCAGCTCGCTGCCCGGCAGCGCCACCCTCACCGGGATGCGGACGGCGCTACGGTCGGCGTTGACCTACCTGACCGGATGGCTCACCGGTGAGGGCACGGTGACGATCGCGGGGGTGGTCGAGGACTTCGGCACCGTCGAGCTTGCCCGGATGCAGCTGTGGCAGTGGATGATCCACGAGCAGCGCTTCGCCGAGGGCCCGACGATGTCGCCACGGTTGTTCGAGCGTGTGCTCGAGGACGAGATCGCGCTGCTGCGCCGCCACGGCGCGCGCGAGGATCTGCTGCAGCACGCCGTCACGCTCCTGCGCGACTCAGTCCTCGTCGAGGACCCGCCCGCGTTCCTGTCCATCCGCGCGTATGACGTGCTCCTGGACCTGCGCCATCCCCGCGCCAACGGCGCCGCCTAACCGCTCCACCGGGCGGTCGCTCCTGCTCCACCGGGCGGTC
>NZ_JAUNVI010000073.1 GCF_030537745.1 Ornithinimicrobium sp.
CGGATCAGCTGGTCGGCGAGCGCGATCGCGTCCAGGCCGGAGAGGCAGACCTTGTTGATGGTGAGCGCGGGGACGCCCATCGGGACGCCGCCCTTGACGGCCGCCTGACGCGCCGGGATCTGGCCGGCGCCGGCGGTGAGGACCTGGCCCATGATGACGTAGTCGACCTGGTCGCCGGCGATCCCGGCCCGGTCCAACGCCCCCTTGATGGCGAAGCCGCCCAGGTCGGTGGCGCTGAATCCGGACAAGGAGCCGAGCAGTCGGCCCATCGGGGTCCGCGCTCCGGCGACGATGACGGAAGTGGTGGTCTCGGTGCTCATGCTGCTGCGCCTCCAGCGTCGGTGGTGGGTGCTCGTTCTTGACCTCCACCTTAGTGCCCCGGGCCGAGTCGATCTGGGGCGGTTCGCGGCTTACCCGCCGTGCACGACCTGACCGTCGAGCACGGTCGCGGAGACGTGTATGCCGCGCAGCAGCCGCGCCTGGTCGCCACTCGTCCCATCGGCGGCGCCGAGCGGATCCTCATCCAGCAGGATGAGGTCTCCGCGGCCGCCGACGCTCAGCCGCTGACCGTCGACGGAGGCCGCGAGCGCCTCGCGCACGCTGAGCGCCTGCTCCGGGTGCCAGCTCTGCCCATCTAGCGGTCCCCGGTGGACGGCCGCAGCCATCGCCAGCCACGGATCCAGCGGCGAGACGGGGGCGTCGGAGCCCAGGACGACCTCGATCCCGTGGTCGAGGAAGCTGCGCAGGGTGAAGGTGTGGCCAGACCGGTCCGGCCAGCACTGCTCCGTCACGGCACGGTCGTCGAGGAGGTGGGCCGGCTGGACGCTGGCCCGCACCGGTAGCCGCCCCCACAGCTCCAGATCGGTCGGTGCGACGAGCTGGGCGTGCTCGATACCGCCGACGGCGCCCGTCGAGGCAAAGACCGTCAACGCTTGGTGGACAGCGGCATCCCCGATGGCGTGGATCGCCACGTGCAACCCCCCTCGGTGGGCCCTGTCCATCAGCTCGTGCAACTCGTGCGCCGACAGGTTCGCCGCGCCGTAGGGGTCCTCGAGCCGGTCCCCGTCGGCGTAGGGCTCACAGCACCACGCCGTACGCGTGTTGAGCGAGCCGTCCGAGATCACCTTCAGTGGGCCCATCGTGACCAGACCCCTGGTGCCGGTGACGAGGTCGCCGGTGCGTACTCCCGCCGCGATCACCTCCTCCAGCCCCTCGGCATACACCCCGACGCGCGCGCGGACGAGCGGCATACCCTCTGCCTTGCGGTGCCGCCACTGCTCCCAGGGGCGACCGAACTCCAGGTCGGTCAGCCCGACGATGCCGAGGGTGTGCGCCGCTCGGATCGCGGCAGCGACGCCGGCTTCCCCCTCCTCGTGCACGCCCGGCAGCGCGCTGAGTCGGTCATAGATGGCAAACCATGGCCCTTCGGCGATCACCCCCGCGGTCGGGGCTGCCCCGACCAGCGCGAGGGCGCTGCTGTTGAGCCAGCCATGGTGCCCGTCCCCGCTGACCAGGACGATCGGGACGTGCGCGCTGACCTCGTCCAGAGCGGCCACCGTCGGCTGCACGGCCCAAGTGGCGCTGCGGTGTCCCCATCCGGTGACCACCCCGCTCGGGGGCAGCGGGCCCGAGGTCAGGCGCGCCCGCACCAGTGCCTGGGTCTCCTCCACCCCGGTGACTGCGCCCGTGTCCAGCCGACTCTGGCCCAGTCCCCACTGCGTCATGTGGACGTGGTGGTCCCACAACCCCGGCAGCGCCCAGCGTCCTTCACCGGACATCTCCACGGTCCCCTCGGGCCGCTCGAGCGCCACGCCGATCGCTGCGATCTGACCGTCGATGACCAGGATGTCTCTGCGCCCTGGATCTCGAGACGATCCCGGACCGGTCTGATCGGCGTCCGTGTCCAACGGCACGATGCGGACGTCGCGCACGATCACGTCGGTCATGGCTGCACGCTAATCCAGGACCACCGGTGAGTGAGAGGGCCGTCCCCACCACCAGCCGTCTAGGCTGACCAGCATGAGCGCAACGCCAGACCGTGCCGGCCCCCAGGTCGGCGCCGCCCTGGGCCCTTTTCTCGTCGCTATCGACCATGTCGGGATCGCGGTGCCCGACCTGGACGCCGCCATCGCCTTCCAGCAGGCCGTGCTTGGCAACCGCCTCGTGCACGAGGAGATCAATGCGGAACAGGGGGTGCGGGAGGCGATGATCGCGGTCGGACCGCCGAGCGCCACCGGAGGCGCCGAGCCGACACTCCTGCAGCTGCTCGCGCCGATCGGGCCAGACTCGACCATCGCCAAGTTCATCGACCGCAACGGCCCAGGCCTGCAACAACTGGCCTACCGGGTCAGCGACGTGGACGCGGCGAGCAGGTTGCTGCGCGAGCGCGGGCTTCGTCTCCTGTATGACGAACCGCGACGCGGCACCGCCGGATCCCGCATCAACTTCATCCATCCCAAGGACGCGGGCGGGGTCCTGGTCGAGCTGGTCGAGCCAGCAGAGTGACCCGGCGCAGCCGCGGCCGGACGCGCATCGCCTCCAGCATGATGGGGCGCCTGCGACCTCGGAGGGTCCCCGGCACCGGCCGGCAGGCAGTCCGTCGCTGGCAGGACTACCGCGAGCGCCAGTTAACGGTGCTCGCGGAGAGCAACCGGTTGCAGCGCGAGCAGCTAGACGGCCCGGGGGCCGCCCACACCTCGGCCGGACGGCCCGCTGAGGTCACCAACACTTCGGTGCCCGCGGCATCCTGGCGAGTCGGCGCCGTTGCCGCCGGCCCGACGCAGACGTTCTCCCCCTTCTACATCGGCTTCACCTTCGCCCTGGGTGCCCTCCTGGCCTGGCTCCTGGTGCAGAACTTGACTCGGCTCACCTCCGTCTTCACCTTCATGCTGGTCGCCCTCTTCGTGACGCTAGCGCTCGATCCGGTCGTGCAATGGCTGACGCGACAAGGATCCTCACGAGCGGCAGCGGTGACCCTGGTGTTCGTCGGGCTGGTCGCCGTGGTCACCGCGATCGGCCTGCTCGTGGTGCCACCGATCGTGACCCAGGCGACCTCGCTGATCGAGAGGGTCCCTGGCTACCTGCAAGACGTGGGGAGCTCGCCCTGGCTCAACGACCTGGACGCGCGCTACCACCTCGCGGAGCGGCTCACCCAGGAGATGGACAAGCTGGCGACCGACAAGGAGATCATCTCCACCGTCTTCGGTGGAGTGCTGGGCGCCGCAGGCTGGGTCGCGGGCAGCGTCTTCGGCGTCTTTACCTCGGTCATCCTGACGCTCTACCTGCTGGCCACGCTCCCCTCCGTCAAGGAGGCCGGCTACCGTCTTGTCCCGCACAGTCGCCGCCCCCGCGTCGAGCGGATCTCCGAGGAGATCATGCGCCGCGTCGGTGGCTACGCGTTGGGCCAGACGGTGGTGGCGAGCATCAACGCCTTCTGCTCCTGGATCGTCATGCAGCTGCTCGGGGTGCCCTACTCCGCGGTCCTGGCCGTCCTCGTCGGGCTGCTCGGGCTGATCCCGCTAATCGGCGCCACGCTCGGGGCCGTGATCGTCGGGCTCGCCGCCCTCACCGTGAGTCCGACCACCTCACTAGTCGTGCTCATCTACTACGTCATCTACCAGCAGATCGAAAACTACTTCATCGTCCCCAACATCATGCGTCGCACCGTCTCGGTGCCCGGGGCGGTCACGGTGATCGCAGTGATCATCGGCGGGACCTTGCTGGGGGTCCTCGGCGCACTCATCGCCATCCCCGTGGCCGCTGGTCTGCTGCTGATCTATCACGAGGTGCTCGTCCCCCGCCAGGACGCTGCTTGACCGCCGACGTGCCCCTCAAGCGTAGGAGCCACCCGGTCGACGTCGGTCCCGGGCCGCCCAGCACACGCTGTGCCAGTGACGTCGATTCTCCACGGTCTGCATCGACATCAGCGGCCAGACCACGGTGTGCGCTACGTCGGCACCGACCTCCCCTTGGCAGCCTGGGCAACGATAGGTCCGACCCGTGACGTTGGGCCGCACCTGCCGCACACCCCACGACTGGCCGGCATAGCTGATCTCAGTGATGGCCGGGGTGCGCTCCGGCGCGGGCGACCCGCTCGTCCGCTTGGAGGCCCGCCCGGACCTGCGCGGCCGGTTGGATCGTGGCACGGGCAGCGTGGTGGGTCAGACGTTGGTGAACGGCAGGTCGAGCAGGACGCGCTCGACGAGCAGGGGCGAGGCCGCGACGGACTCTGGCGGGAGGCCAGAACCGCTCCAGGACAGTTCCTCACATACGGCCAGGACCTCGTCTGCCCCGATCCGGTCGATCATGGCAAAAGGACCCATCGGATAGCCGAGGCCATACGTGAGCGCTGCGTCGATGTCCTTGACCGACGCATAGCCCTCGTCCAGCATCCGGACGGCATCGTTGAGGTGCGGGATCAGCAGGGCGTCGACGACGAGTCCGGGGCGGTCACGGCAGACGACCGACTCGGCCCCGATCTGGGCGATCACTTCGCGGAGCAGCGAGATGGCGCAGTCCTGCGTCACGGACGTCCGTCCGACCTCGATGACCTGACCGTTGTCGGTCGGCTCGTGGACCCGGAGCACCACGCTGCGTCCCGGACGACCCGACAGCGCCCCCAGCGCCACCGCAGCGACACTGTTGACGGAGGCCAGGACCGTCTCTGGGCCGGTGAGGTCACCCAGCTCGGCGAAGAGGTCGTCCAGGTCTGCTCCCGGCAGTTCGTCGCCCTCTGACAGCTCCTCGAGGTCGTCGAGGTTCAGGTCCAGTTCCTGGGCCTCGATGACCAGGCCCACGTCAGCAAGGCCGGCTAGCTCGGCAGAGTCCTGCGGGTCAGCGACCTGCACCACGACATACCCGCCGGCCTCGAGGCGCGAAACCAGCTCCTCGGCGACCTCGCCGGTGCCGATCACGCCGACCGAGCTGAGCCCAGACTCGGCGACAGCGGCAGGGGTCTGCGCGTCGTCGACCACCTGGCCGCTCCCGGGCTTGGCGTAGGTGTAGAAACCCCGACCGCTCTTGCGTCCCAGCAGTCCGGACGTGACCATGCGCCCAAGCATCGGGCTCGGTGCGTGCATCGCTGAGCGCGTGTGCACGTAGATGACATCGCCGATGTGGTCGCAGACGTCGAGGCCGACGAGGTCGATCAGCGTGAGGGGACCCATCGGCAGTCCCGCGCCGACGCGCATGGCGGTGTCGAGGTCCTCGCGCGAGACGTGCCCGTGCTCGATCATCCGCAGCGCCGAGGTGAAATAGCCAAAGAGCAGGTAGTTGGCGACGAACCCAGCGCGGTCCTGCACGACCACCGGTTTCTTGCCCAGCTTCTTTGACAGCGCCACCACAGCTTTGGCCAGGGCCGGGTCGGTACGCAGCGTGGTGATGACCTCGACCAGACGCAGGACCGGAGCCGGGTTGAAGAAGTGCATGCCCAGGACCCGCTCGGGATGCTTGGTCCCCGCGGCGATCTGCGTGATGGACAGGCTGGAGGTGTTGGACGCCAGGATCGCGTCCGGGGCGAGGATCTCGTCGAGCCTGCCGAAGACCTCGTGCTTGAGCGCCAGGACCTCCGGGACGGCCTCGACCACCAGGTCGGCCGCCGCGAGCTCGGTGAAGTCGGTGGTGATGGTGACCCGTTCGAGGATGCGCGTCGCCTCGGCCTCCTCGAGCCTGCCCTTAGCGACCGCCCTCTCGGTCGAGGCGGTCAGGATCGCGTGGCCGCGGTCGGCATACTCCTGGGTCGTCTCCACCCCGATGACCCGCAGCCCACCCCGGGCGAAGACCTCCACGATGCCGGCACCCATGGTGCCCAGGCCGATGACAGCGACAGTGCCAATCTCACGCATGGGTCGATCCTCTCAGACCGGGAAGGGTGAGTATGTCGTCGGGCCGGACCCCGCGCGGCTGGTCTGCGGCATCGACCCCGTTAGGGTGGCCGACGTGCGTGTTGTCATCGCCCAGTGCACCGTGGACTACCACGGGGCACTCCAGGCCCACCTGCCCCTGGCTACCCGTCTTCTCATGGTGAAGACGGATGGCTCGGTCCTCATCCACTCTGACGGTGGCTCCTATAAGCCGTTGAACTGGATGGCGCCGCCGTGCACGATGACAGAGGTGGAGCCGGACGAGGTCGAGCGCGAGCAGGGCGTGCAAGCCGTCTGGCTGGTCCGCCACCGCAAGCGCGAGGACACCCTGCGGATCCTGCTCCACGAGATCGCCTCAGACACCAGCCACGACCTCGGGACCGATCCTGGGCTGGTCAAGGACGGCGTCGAGGCGCAGTTGCAGTCACTGCTCGCCGAGCACATCCACACGCTCGGCCACGGCTACCGACTGGTCCGCCGTGAATACCCCACCGCGATCGGACCGGTGGACATCTTGTGCAAGGACGCGGACGGCGCGACGGTAGCGGTGGAGATCAAGCGGCGGGGCGAGATCGACGGGGTCGAACAGCTGACCCGCTATCTGGAGTTGTTGAACCGCGACCCCATGCTGGCGCCGGTGGAGGGCGTCTTCGCCGCCCAGGTCATCAAGCCACAGGCCCGGGTCTTGGCGACCGACCGGGGGATCCGCTGCGTCACCCTCGACTATGAGGCGTTACGTGGCATCGACGACGCCGATTCCCGCCTGTTCTAGCCACTGCGGCACAATCGAGTCCATGATCCATCAAGCGGCGATCGCCGCTCCTAATGCGTATGCCGCCCAGGCCGCCCAGCACGCCCTGGGAGCTGGCGGCAACGCCGTGGACGCAGCCATCGCCGCGATGGCCGTGGCGACCGTCACGGAGCCCGGCGTGATCGCACCGTTGGCCGGCGGCTACCTCAACATCTGGCCGACGCACGGCGATCCGATCGTCATCGACGCCAACATCGAGATGCCCGGTCGTGGCCAACCGCAGGAACGTTTCGGCGCTGGGCTGATCGAGGTCGACAGCGACTACGGCGGCGGGATGAAGACCTTTGTCGGGCCGGGCTCGGTGGGGACGCCCGGGATGATGGCCGGGATGGGGTGGGCCCACGAGCGCTATGGGAGTGCGCCGTGGCACGAACTGATGCAGCCGGCGGCCGACGTCTCCCGTGCTGGCTTTGCGTTGAGCCGGACCTCGCAGTCCTACCTGGCCCTGGTCTACGACACGATCCTGTCGTGGGACCCCCGCACGCGCGCCCTGCTCACCGCCGAGGGCGAGGCACCGCCCATCGGCCACCCGATCCGCGACGAGCAGCTCGCCGCCACCCTGGAGCAGATCGGCCAGGAAGGCTGGCAGAGCCTCTACACCGGCGACGTGGCCCACGCCATCGACGCCGACATGCGCGACCGCGGCGGCCTGCTCTGCGCCGCCGACCTCGCGGCCTACCGCCCCGTCATCCGCCCAGCGCTACGCAGCCAACTCGGTGACTGGGACCTGGCCTGCAACCCTCCACCGTCGATCGGGGGTCCGGTGCTCACCGCGATGTTGCGGCTCCTCCAGGCGGTCGAGGGACGCGCCACCCCCGCCCGGGCGGTGACCCAGCTCAAGAATGTGCTTGACCTGCGCCTAGACAAGCTCGACACGGCGGAGGACCTCGCCGCCGCCGGTGCCGAGTTACTGGCCACGCTGCACGACATCGGCTCGCTCGGCCTCCCGCAGTCGGCCTCGACGGCGCACGTCTCGGTGGTGGACGACGAAGGGCTGGCCTGCGCCTTCACGGCGTCGGCTGGCTACTGCTCGGGGATGACGATCGGCACGACCGGGCTGATGGGCAACAACGCGCTGGGTGAGCTGGAGCTCAACCGCCTGGGCGTGCACGCGCTCCCGCCCGGCACCCGGCTCGCCTCCAACATGGCCCCCACGACGGCACGACGCTGCGACGGTGCCATCCTGGCGATCGGCACGCCCGGCGCGGACCGCATCACCACGGCACTCGCCCAGGTGATGACGCACACCGCGCTGCACAGTGAGGACCTGCAGACCGCTATCGACCGGCCCCGCATGCACCCGCGCCGACTCGAGGACGGCAGCACCATGGTCGAGCACGAGCAAGACCCGGTCATCGCCGCGAGCCTGGACGAGGCAGGGATCCCCCGCCACGAGCACGGCCGCTTCGCGATGTACTTCGGCGGCGTCGGGGCCGCGATGCTCCACCCCGACGGGCTCCTGGAGGCCGGCGCCGACCCACGCCGTGCCTCCGCGACTCTCGTCACCTGAGGCGACCGGGATCTCTGGGGTCTCCAGCAGTTCGGGCCGACAGAGGTGGCGAGGCCCCTATCCCTGCGCTCCTTCGGCGTCGTCGCTGGTCGGGTCGTCCTTCGTGGAGGCCGCGCGGCGGCGCTTCACCGGGGCCTCCCCACGGCCACCGCCGGGCTGCCAGAGGACGTCGCCGTCACCGGCGAGGTTGGCCACGCGGGCCAGGATGAAGAGGAGGTCGGAAAGTCGGTTGAGGTATTTCGCGGTCAGCGGGTTGACGCCACCGACACCCTTGGGCGCACCCTCGGCCGCAGGCTCGTCGCCATACTCCGCTAGCGCCGCCCACGCGCTGCGCTCGGCGCGGCGGGCGACCGTCCTGGCAACCTGCAGGTGCGCGGAGCCGGGGCTGCCACCGGGGAGGATAAAGGAGCGCAGGGGGGAGAGTTGTGCGTTGTAGTGATCGCAATCGGCCTCGAGCTCATCGATCCATTCGGGCTTGACGCGCAGCGGCTCCCAGTCATAGTGAGCGCGTAGCGGCATGCAGAGGTCCGCGCCAACATCGAAGAGGTCGTTCTGGATCCGGGTGAGCGTGGCGGCGACCTCCAGCGGCACCGGTCCGCATGAGATCGCGACCCCGATCACCGAGTTGGTCTCATCCGTATCGGCGTAGGCCATGATCCTGCGATCAGTCTTGACGGTGCGCCCGTTGTCCCCGAGGGCGGTCGTGCCGGTGTCGCCGGTGCGGGTGTAGACCCGAGTGATGTTGACCATGGCTCGATCGTGCCACGACGCGCTGGTATGCCGTGGGGCGGGGAGGGTGGCCACGCCGTCGTGCCCGAGGTCGCACGGCTCAGGCGATGCTGGCGTTCCAGCCCGGTGGGACCGCCTCGACCCAGGCACGGAGCGCGGTGTAGTGCTCCTCCCCCATGGCGAGGTCGAAGGTCGCGGTGCCGTAGGTCACGGGGACCTGGATCAGGCCGCCGCGGCCGATCGCGGCGGCATCCTGGCCGACGACGGCGCTGGCGATGCCCAGGTCGAGGTTGCCTCGGAGCCAGGGCCCGGCAATAAGGCCGCCCGGCCCCTTGAGGGCGAGACGGTCCTGATGGAAGCGCAGCGTGGCCGCCCGCCAGTCCTGCCCTGGCACTCGGTAGGCCGTGCTGATCGGCGGACAGACCAGGCTCAGGTCCGCCACGTAACGCAGGGTGAACATGCCCAGCCCGAAGATCACCAGCGCGCCGAAGACGGCCAGGACCACCACCAGGATGAGCGGGTCCGGCATACCGAGCTCAGGCGTTCTTGCCCAGAGAGTCGAGGTCGGCGGCGTCGACGTTGTCGGCGACGATCACGACCCTGTCGCTGTCGACAGAGAGGAAGCCGCCGTCGATCTTGACGGTCGAGGAGGCGCCCTGCGTCTTGATCCGGATCTCGCCGGTCACCAGGACGCCCAACAGGGGGGCGTGGCCGGGCAGGACGCCGAGGTCCCCGTCAATGCTGCGGGCGCTGACCATCTCGGCCTCGCCCTCCCAGACCTTGCGGTCTGCGGCGACGAGCTCGACCTGGAGTGCACTCACGTGTTGTTCCCTTCGGCTGGACTAGCGGCTCATCCCAGTCTACCGGTCGACAGGGTCTGCCCATGACGGGTCACTGATCTCTGGCGCGGGGTTGGTCGACCCGCCCATCTGCAGGTGATCTTCGCCCGAGACGGCACCGGTCAGCGAGTTGATCGCGTTCATCCCGTGGTAGAGCACGAGGGCGGCCGCGGTGCCCAGCGCGATTCCCTCGAAGGTGAAGTCACCGACCGTGGCCTTGTAGTTGGCGATACCAATCACCAGCGAGACCGCCCCGGTGGTGAGGTTGATCGGGTTGCTGAAGTCGACGCGGTGCTCCACCCAAATACGGAAGCCGAGCACGCCGATCATGCCGTAGAGCACCGTCGCGGCGCCGCCGAGCACGCCGACCGGCACGGTCTGGATCGCGGCACCGAACTTTGGCAGGAAGGCGAGGACGACGGCGGTGAGCCCTGCGACCCAGTACGCCGCGGTGGAGTAGACCTTGGTGGCCGCCATCACGCCGATGTTCTCGGCGTAGGTCGTGGTCCCGGAGCCGCCGCCCAGGCCGGCCAGCGTGGTGGCCAACCCGTCGGAGAGCAGGGTGCGACCGATCAGCGGGTCGAGCGCATCCGCGGACAGCTCGGTCATCTGCGCGACCGACTTCACGTGGCCGATGTTCTCGGCGACCAGGACCAGCACGACAGGCAGGAAGAGCCCGACGACATTCCAGTGGAACTGCGGTGCCATCAGAGCCGGTGCACCGACCCAGTCGGCCGCCCCGATCGCGGCGAAGTCGACCTCGCCACGGAAGGCCGCCACCGCATACCCCACCAGCACGCCCACCAGGATGGACAACCGCCCGAGTAGGCCACGAAACAGGACCGTGCACAGCACGATCCCCACGATGGTGGCGAGCGCGGTGACCGGCGCCTTCTCCACGCTGTCCCACGCTGTCGGGGCCAGGTTGAGACCGATGAGGGCCACGATCGCGCCGGTGACCATTGGCGGCATCAGCGCGCTGATCCAGGCGTGCCCGATGGCCTGCACGAGAGCGCCCACGAGAGCCAGCGTCACGCCTGCCATCACCACTCCACCGAGTGCGCCGGCCGGGCCATGCATCCCCTGCGCGGCGGCGATCGGGGCCAGGAAGGCGAAGGAGGACCCCAGGTAGGAGGGGATGCGGTTGCGCGTCACGAGCAGGAAGATCATCGTTCCCAGCCCGCTGAACAACAACGTGGTGCTCGGCGGGAAGCCGGTGATCAACGGCACCAGGAAGGTCGCCCCGAACATCGCGACGACGTGCTGCATACCGATGCCGATGGTCGGCGGCCAGGCTAGCCGCTCACCCGGAGCCACCACCTGCCCCGGCTGGATCCGATAGCCGTCGCCGTGCAGGCTCCACAGACTCACCGCAGTCCTCCTCGATCTGGACAGTCCAACGTGATGTGGCCGTCCGAAGGAGCGGCCCGCGCGATCCTATCGCTGCCCCGATGACGAAGGGCCGGCAGTCCCTGCGGCTGCCGGCCCCTCGTCATCTCAGTCTTCAGCTCAGCTGTTCTTCTCCAGCTCAGCGGCCTGGCGCTCGACGTCGTCGAGGCCACCGCACATGAAGAAGGCCTGCTCCGGCACGTGGTCGAAGTCACCGTCGGCGACCTTCGTGAAGGCCTCGATCGTGTCCGCCAGCGGGACGGTCGAACCCTCCAGGCCGGTGAACTGCTTGGCCACATAGGTGTTCTGGGACAGGAAGCGCTGGATCCGGCGCGCGCGGCCGACCAGGATCTTGTCCTCCTCGGAGAGCTCGTCGATGCCGAGGATCGCGATGATGTCCTGCAGCTCCTTGTAGCGCTGCAGGATCGACTTGATCCGGACCGCCGTGTCGTAGTGATCACGGGCGATGTAGCGGGGGTCCAGGATCCGGCTGGTGGAGGACAACGGGTCCACCGCCGGGTAGATGCCCATCGAGGCGATCGGGCGGGACAACTCTGTCGTCGCGTCAAGGTGCGCGAAAGTCGTCGCCGGAGCCGGGTCGGTGTAGTCATCAGCGGGCACGTAGATCGCCTGCATCGAGGTGATCGAGTGGCCACGGGTGGAGGTGATGCGCTCCTGCAGGGTGCCCATCTCATCCGCCAGGTTGGGCTGGTAACCCACCGCTGAGGGCATCCGCCCTAGCAGCGTGGAGACTTCGGAACCGGCCTGGGTGAAGCGGAAGATGTTGTCGATGAAGAGCAGCACGTCCTGCTTCTGCACGTCGCGGAAGTACTCGGCCATCGTCAGCGCAGACAGCGCGACGCGCAGGCGGGTGCCCGGCGGCTCGTCCATCTGACCGAAAACGAGGGCGGTCTGGCCCAGGACCCCGGCCTCCTCCATCTCGACGATGAGGTCGTTGCCCTCACGGGTGCGCTCGCCGACTCCGGCGAACACCGACACACCACCGTGGTCGCGGGCGACGCGGGCGATCATCTCCTGGATGAGCACCGTCTTGCCCAC
>NZ_JAUNVI010000074.1 GCF_030537745.1 Ornithinimicrobium sp.
CCGCCGCCGCCCCAGCCGCCGGAGTGGCGTTGCCCGCCGCCGCGGTTGCCACCCCCGAGGATCAGGCCGCCGAGGATCACCGACCACGGGTCGATGCCACCAGCGCGGTTCCCGCCCCCGTAGCCGCCGGAGCCGCCCCAGGAGCTGAGGTCGTTCTGGGCCTCGGTGAGCGCCTGCTCGCCGAGCTGCTCAGCGCGGGTGAGCAGGCCCATCGCGACACTGGGGTCGTCCTGACTCTTCTGCTGCGCCTCGTCGAAGACGCGCAGGGCTTCGGAGATCCGGGTGCGGGCACCACTGCTGACGGCGCCACGCCGGGCGGTGATCGTCTCGTTGATGCTCTGCAGCCGGGCACCGACGCGCGAGACACGCTCGGTGAAGTTCTCGCGCATCTTGCCCAGGTGCGCATCGGCATCGCGCATCGGCTGCAGCAGGGTGTCGAGGTCGTGCTCAGCGGCGTCCAGATCGGCGAGCGCTCGGAGCGGGTCACCGGAGGTCCGGGCGGACTGTGCCTGCTCGATCACCGCGCGGGCGCGCTGCGCTGCCTGCGCGATGACGGGCTCCCGGGGAGCTAGCCGCTCGACGTCGCGCAGGTCGCTGCTGATCGAGCCGATCCGCTTGCTCAGCTCCTCCGCAGAGTTGGCCAGCTCGGCGTCCGCACGGCCGATCTGGTCGAGCAGGGTGGCCGACTGGCCGATCGCCTCCTCGGCGGCGCGCGCGGCCGCTACCGCGGAGGCGCGATCGTCGCGCTGGAGCGACTGCTCGCCGGCGCGGATGAAGCCCTCTGCGGAGGTCAGCAGACCGGTGGCCTGGGCGTGGTGCTCCTGCACGGTCCGCAGCGCCTGCGCCGGGTGGCGCGCCGCCAGGCCCTGCAGCTCCTGGGCGGCGACCGGCAACCGCTGCTGCGTCTCGGCCAACCGGGTTGCGAGCTCCTTGAGAAATTCTGGCGCCCGGTCCTGCAGCGAGCGCAGCGTCGCGAACTCCTGGGTGTGCTCATCGAGGGTCCGACGCGAGTTGCCGGTGAGCTCCAGGATGCGCGCGAGCATCTCGCGTTCGACGTCCTCGGGCTCCGGACGGTCGTCATCCAGCTGCTGACGCAGCGAGAAGGCTTCCTTAGCGGCCGTGTTGGCCTGCTCCAGCACGGCGCGGAACTGCTCGGTGCGTTGGGTGCCGAACTGCGCCTCGGCGAAGCCCAGCTCCTCCCCGGCGGAGCGCAGTGCGTTGTCCATGCCGACGAGCGCTTCTGAGGCCTGGTGCTGCAGGTCCTGCAGGCTGATGCCCTGCGCCGCCGGCGGCACGGTCGCGCCGGACTTCTTACGACGCTTCTTGCTGGCCATCGCGTTGATCACTCCACTGCCGGCCACCAACAGGACCGGAGCGACGAAGATCAAAGCGGAAAAACCCGTCCCGAAGCCGCGGTTGGAGTCCGTCCACACAGGGCCAGGATCGGAGGCGTCGCCGCCGAGCGCGCCGCCGGACCCGGAGCCACCTGAGGTGCTCTCTCTGCTGAATCCTTCGACGGCGCCGCTGATGGCACCGGCCCAGTCTTCGGCGCCGAGGGCAGGCTCGATGTCTTGGAGCTGCACCGCCTGGAGCTGGGCCTGTTCGAAGGTGCTCCCGACATCTCCCAGGCCATATTGCCGCTGGTCGACCGCGACCGCGAGGAGCAGGTCACCGGTGCCCATCCCGGACTGCTGGGAGGTCAACTGCGCCCAGGTCGGGCCGTCGACCGTGCTGCCGGCGTTGGTGAACTCGTCGACGTAGGCGACGAAGAGCTGCAGCCCGGTCTCCTTCTGGAGGTCGTCGATCTCCTGCTGCGCCTGGTCCTCTTCGGCCGCGGTCAGCACGTCGGCTGGGTCGTAGATAGAGCCCTGGAGGTTGAGCGGTTCCTCCGCGAACGCCGGTGCGGACGCGACCATCGGGCCAAGCGCGACCCCCACCGCGAGCGCCGCCGCATACCTCCACGAGCGACCCTGAAGCCGAGCGCTGCTGGTCATCACGTCTGCAATCCTCCCTGAACCTCATCCCGGTCGTCCACCGCAACGCCGAGGCATGAGGGCTGGACTGGCACCCAGCATGGCATGGTGCGCTCACACCGACGGTCGGGGGCAGCGGTCCGGTCGCGTCCACGGTCGGGTCGCGCGCCTAGACTTGCTCCCCGCCCCTTCCGCCGGCCAAGGACTCCTCCATTGCCTCTCTCTCCCATCGTCGACCTGCTGTGCGCCGACCCCGCCACCGCGCGGGTGCTCGACGCTGCCCGCGAGGGGGAGTCCGCGGTCGATGTCTCGATCGCCGCAGGTGCACACCCGGCGCTCGTTGCTGCGCTCGCCGGCGCCCCGACCAAAGCCGCCATCGTCCTGGCCGTCACGGCCACCGGGCGGGAAGCTGACGACCTGATGGCTGCCCTCGGCGAGTTGTTGCCGGACGGCGGCGCGAGCGTGGTCGGCTTCCCGAGCTGGGAGACGTTGCCGCACGAGCGGCTCAGCCCTCGCTCCGACACGGTCGGCCAGCGGCTCGCGACCCTTCGGCGGCTGGCGCACCCGGACGACTCCGATCCGCAGGCTGGGCCGGTCAAGGTGGTCGTCGCCTCCGTCCGGGCCCTGCTGCAGCCGATCGTCAAGGGTCTGGCGGAGCTGCAGCCGGTGCGTGTCCGCGCGGGCGAGGAGCACCAGTTGCCGGACATCGTCGAGGCGCTCGTCGGGGCCGCCTACTCGCGCACCGACATGGTCGAACGCCGTGGTGAGTTCGCGGTCCGGGGCGGCATCCTTGACGTCTTCCCACCCACCGAGGAATACCCCGTCCGGATCGAGTTCTGGGGAGACACCGTCGAGGAGGTGCGCTGGTTCAAGGTCGCCGACCAGCGGTCGCTGGAGATCGCTGACCACGGCCTGTATGCCCCGCCGTGCCGAGAGGTGCTCCTCACCGACGAGGTGCGCGAGCGCGCTCGCGACCTCGTCGGCACGTTGCCCGGAGCGGCAGAGCTGCTCGGGAAGATCGCCGAAGGC
This sequence comes from Ornithinimicrobium sp., assembly GCF_030537745.1. Lineage (GTDB taxonomy): Bacteria > Actinomycetota > Actinomycetes > Actinomycetales > Dermatophilaceae > Ornithinicoccus. The sequence goes on from NZ_JAUNVI010000074.1 coordinate 3,003, forward strand.
ATCGCTGCCGAGGGTATGGAGTCGCTGGCGCCCGTCCTCGTCAACGGGATGGAGACGCTGGTCGACGTGCTGCCCCGCGGCTCGCGGATCGTGGTGCTCGGCCCCGAGCGCGTGCGCACTCGCGCGCACGACCTGGAGGCCACCTCCGAGGAGTTCCTCCAGGCCAGTTGGGCCGCCGCCGCCTCCACCAACGCCACGGTGCCGATCGATCTGCAGAACGTCCTCGGCACCGCCTCCTCGTGGTCGCTCGCTGACATGCGCGACCATGCTCTGACCACCGGTCGACCCTGGTGGTCGCTCACCTCCTTCCTGGCCGACGCCGAGTTGGTGGAGGCCGCGTCGCACCAGCCCGTGCCGCGCGCGACCGGTGGTCTCCAGGCGCACGAGGCAGGCAGCGGCGACGACGACACCATCCTCACCCTGGTCGTCCCGAGTGCTCCCGTGGAGGCCTTCCGTAGCGACAGCGAGGCCGTGGTCCGCGCCATCCGCACCTGGCGTGACGAAGGGCGCCGGGTGCTGGTCAGCCCCGACGGGCCAGGCGTGGCACGCCGGGTCGCCGAGATCTTGGGCGAGCACGACATACCTCACCAGCTGGTCATCCCGCTCACGTCCGCGACCGACGTGCGCGCCGACGTCGTGACCGTCACCACCGGAGTGGTGGGGTACGGCTTCGCGCTTACCAGTCCGGAGAGCGCGTTCGTCCTGGTGGGGGAGACCGATCTCACCGGTCAGCGCACCACCGGGGGCTCGACGCGGGACATGCGCAAGATGCCCTCGCGACGCCGTCAGCAGGTCGACCCTCTCGCGCTGCGTCCGGGCGACTACGTTGTGCACGAGCAGCACGGTGTCGGCAAGTTCGTCGAGATGGCCCAGCGCACCGTCCAGGGCGCCACCCGGGAGTACGTCGTCCTGGAGTACGCCTCGTCCAAGCCTCGTGGGCACGGCATACCTGACCGTCTGTTTCTGCCCACCGACCAGCTCGACCAGCTCACCAAGTACGTCGGTGGCGAGGCGCCCAGCCTCAACCGGCTTGGCGGCTCCGACTGGGGCAAGACCAAGGCGCGGGCCCGCAAGCACGTCAAGGAGATCGCCGCTGAGCTGATCCGCCTCTACTCGGCGCGGATGGCGACCACCGGCCACGCCTACGGACCGGACTCGCCGTGGCAGCGCGAGCTCGAGGACGCCTTCGCCTTCGTCGAGACGCCCGACCAGCTCTCCTCGATCGACGAGGTCAAGGCGGATATGGAGAAGTCGGTCCCGATGGACCGGCTCATCTGCGGCGACGTGGGCTACGGCAAGACCGAGATCGCGGTCCGCGCCGCCTTCAAGGCGATCCAGGAGGGCAAGCAGGTCGCGATCCTGGTGCCGACGACCCTGCTGGTCCAGCAGCACTTCCAGACGTTCTCCGAGCGCTATGCGCAGTTCCCGGTGACCGTGCGGCCGCTCTCCCGCTTCCAGAGCGACAAGGAGGCCAAGGCGACGATCGCCGGCCTGGCGGACGGATCCGTGGACATGGTCATCGGCACCCATCGGATCTTCGGCTCCACCGTGCGGTTTAAGGACCTTGGCCTGGTCGTGATCGACGAGGAGCAGCGCTTCGGCGTCGAGCACAAGGAGCAGCTCAAGGCGCTGCGGACCAACGTCGACGTGCTCGCGATGTCGGCGACCCCGATCCCGCGGACCCTGGAGATGGCGGTGACCGGGATCCGGGAGATGTCGACGCTGGCGACGCCGCCGGAGGAGCGCCACCCCGTGCTGACCTTCGTCGGCGGCTACGACGAGCGACAGATCGGTGCCGCGATCCGTCGCGAGCTGCTTCGCGAGGGGCAGGTCTTTTATGTGCACAACAAGGTCAGCTCGATCGACCGGGCCGCTGCCCGGCTGCGTGACCTGGTGCCCGAGGCTCGGATCGAGGTCGCCCACGGCAGGATGGGCGAGCACCGGCTTGAGCAGGTGGTCCTTGACTTCTGGGACCGCCGCTTCGACGTGCTGGTCTGCACCACGATCGTGGAAACGGGCCTGGACATCTCTAACGCCAACACCCTCATCGTTGAGCGAGCCGACCAGCTCGGCCTCTCCCAGCTGCATCAGCTGCGCGGCCGGGTCGGTCGCGGGCGAGACCGCGCCTACGCCTACTTCCTCTATCCCCCCGAGAAGCCGCTGACCGAGACCGCCGTCGACCGGCTGCAGACGATCGCCGCCAACACCGACCTCGGTGCGGGCATGGCGGTCGCGATGAAGGACCTGGAGATCCGTGGCGCCGGCAACCTTCTGGGCGGGGAGCAGTCCGGCCATATCGAGGGTGTCGGCTTCGACCTCTACGTGCGGATGGTCGGCGAGGCGGTGGCGTCCTTCAAGGGTGAGGTCGAGGTGGGGCCGGCTGAGGTCAAGATCGAGCTGCCCGTGGACGCGCACCTGCCGCACGACTATGTCCCCGGGGAGCGGCTGCGGCTGGAGGCATACCGCAAGCTGGCCCAGGTCAAGGACCTGGAGGAGCTGGAGGCGATCCGGGAGGAGCTGGTCGACCGGTATGGCGAGCCGCCACCGCCCGCGCAGGCACTCCTGCAGGTCGCGGCACTGCGCACCGTGGCGCGCGAGGCCGGGATCGCCGACATCGGGGTGCAGGGTCAGCAGGTCCGGTTTGCGCCCGTCGAGGACCTGCGCGAGAGCCAGCAGTTGCGCCTTAACCGGCTCTATCCGGGCGCCAACATCAAGGCCGCGCTGCGCCAGATCTTGGTGCCGATGCCCAAGACCGGGCGCATCGGCGGCAAGCCGCTGCGCGACAAGGAGATCCTGGACTGGGCAGCGCAGCTGATCCACGCGGTGCTCCTGGACGACATCGCCGCTGCCGCGACCCGCCAGCAGGGCGAGGGCCGTCCAGGCTGACTGGCTGGGACCGGGTCGAGACCACTCTGGCGACCAGCGGCGCCACCCGTGCGGTGCTTGGTCTCGCGCCGTGCGCGCGTGCGATGATGGGCCGCGTGAAGAGCCAGCGTCTGTTGACCGTCCTGACCCTGTCGGCCACCCTGGTCCTCTCCGGCTGTGGAGGGCCCGGCTCGGACCCTGCCGTCACTGTCGACGGCACCTCCTACTCGGTCGCCGAGGTTCAGCAAGCCACCCAGCAGATCAACGAGGTGGTGCTCAGCCAGCAGGTCGCTGCTGGCGCGCCCGAGCAGGAACCCAACACCCCCCAGGACCTCATCTCTGACCTCGCCCTGCTGCCGGTGATCGAGGAGATCGTGGACGGCTCCCCGATAGAGATCAGTCAGACGCAGATCCGCGACATCCTCAACCGCAACGGCGTCGCGGACCCCGGCCCTGCCACCATCGACGCCGCGCTGTCGCGTCAGTACCGTCAGGTGTTCAGCGACCCGGCCACCCTCCAGGACCCGGCGATGGCCGACGTGATGGCCAAGCTGCAGGCCCTCACCGCCGACCGGGTGGCCGCGATCGACGTCGAGGTCAACCCGCGTTACGGCGCCTGGGACTACCAGAGCGGGCAGGTCAACCTCGGGAAGCCGTCGTGGATCGACAGCGCAGACCAGGACAGCTGAGCCTGCTCCTGAGCAGCCCGCGGGTGGCGCCGGGCCTGCTCTCCTCCTCCGCATGGGCGGCGCTGGGGGAGGCGCGTGCCGTCGTTGCCGCTGACCCCACCGCGGCCCAGGCCCGCGCGATCGCGGCAGCCGGGCTGCAGGTGCTGGCCGTGCCCCCTGCGGCACTGCACAGCCCGCAGGGCCTCGCTGAGCACTTGCTCGGCCTCGTTGCCGGCGTTGCCAGCGGCGCGGGCACCAACGACGGGACCATCGACGGCTCCAAGGACGGGACCATCGTCTGGATCGGCTCGCCGGACGGTGACCCCGGGCTGGCGGAGGCCCTCGCGGTCTCCCTCCCAGAGGAGGATCCGCCCATCCTCGAGCTTCTCGTCGGCTCCTGGGACACCCCGGGAGCCCGGCTGCTCGACGCTGTCTCCGTCATGGACCGGCTGCGATCACCCGGAGGCTGCCCCTGGGACGCGGAGCAGACCCACGCTAGTCTGACGCCCTACCTGATCGAGGAGGCCTACGAGGCCGCCGAGGTGCTTGACCAGCTCGACGGCCCGGACGCAGACCGCGATGACGCGGCGGACGAGCTCGGTGACGTGCTGCTCCAGGTGCTCTTCCACGCACGGGTCGCCGCGGAGCATGAGGAGGACCCCTTCGACATCGATGACGTGGCGGCGGGGCTCGTCGCCAAGCTCGTGCGCCGTCACCCGCACGTCTTCGCTGGCGGGGATGCGGCCACGCCCCAGGCCGTCGAGGCCAACTGGGAGCTGATCAAGGCCGAGGAGAAGCCGGATCGGCAGCACCCGCTCGACGGGATCCCGGTGGGTATGCCGGAGCTCGCGCGGGCGAGGAAGGTCGCCTCCCGGCTGCGGCGGGCGGGGCAGGTCGAGTGGCTGCGCGAGTGGGTCGAGGCTCGCGTGGCGCAGCGTGACCCCGGTGCCCTTCTCCTGGAGGCCGTCCTGGACCTGCACGACGGCGACGTCGACGCCTCCGCCGCGTTGCGGCATACCCTCCGGTCCTTGACGGAGGACGCCCGCGAGCTGGGCTGAGGTCTGCACTCTCGTGGGTGCTGACGGATAGGGTCGGGGCAGGACAGCGAAAATCTGTCCGCAGACCTTGCATTGATCCGAGCGCAGAAGGAGAACCCATGGCCTCTATTGACGCCATCATCGCCCGCGAGATCCTCGACTCCCGAGGCAACCCCACCGTCGAGGTCGAGGTCGGCCTGGACGACGGCACCGTCGCCCGCGCGGCCGTCCCTTCCGGTGCCTCCACCGGGGCCTTCGAGGCCGCCGAGCGCCGTGACGGAGACATGGGTCGTTATCTCGGCAAGGGCGTGGAGCAGGCCGTCGCTGCCGTCATGGACGACCTCGAGCCGCGCCTGCTGGGGTTTGACGCCTCCGAGCAGCGACTCGTGGACGCGGAGATGATCGCCGCGGACGGCACCGACAACAAGTCGGAGATCGGTGCCAACGCGATCCTCGGCGTCTCGCTCGCGGTCGCGAAGGCCGCAGCGGACTCGGCCGGGCTGCCGCTGTTCCGCTATGTCGGCGGCCCCAACGCGCACGTCCTGCCTGTCCCGATGATGAACATCCTCAACGGTGGCTCGCACGCCGACTCCAACGTCGACATCCAGGAATTCATGATTGCCCCGATCGGTGCGGGCTCCTTCCAGGAGGCGCTGCGCTGGGGCACCGAGGTCTATCACGCACTCAAGGACGTGCTCAGGGAGCGCGGACTGGCGACCGGTCTGGGTGACGAGGGCGGTTTCGCGCCCAGCCTCGACTCCAACCGTGCGGCCCTCGACCTCATCGTCGAGGCCATCGGCAAGGCGGGGTATACCCCGGGCAGCGACATCGCGCTCGCGCTCGACGTCGCGGCCTCGGAGTTCCACGAGGATGGCTCCTACACCTTCGAGGGTGGGACCAAGTCGGTGGACGAGATGATCGACTACTACGCCGAGTTGATCGACGCCTTCCCATTGGTCTCCATCGAGGACCCGCTCGACGAAGAAGACTGGGAGGGATGGGTCAAGATCACGCAGCGCCTGGGCGACCGGGTTCAGATCGTGGGCGACGACCTGTTCGTCACCAACCCCGAGCGTCTGCAGCGCGGGATCGATGAGAAGGCCGCCAACTCCTTGCTCGTCAAGGTCAACCAGATCGGCACGCTCACCGAGACTCTGGACGCCGTCTCACTCGCCCAGGCCAACGGTTTCCGTTGCATGATGTCGCACCGCTCGGGCGAGACCGAGGACGTCACCATCGCCGACCTCGCGGTCGCGACCAACTGCGGCCAGATCAAGACGGGTGCGCCCGCGCGCTCAGAGCGGGTCGCGAAATACAACCAGTTGTTGCGCATCGAGGAGGAGCTGGACGACGCGGCGGTCTACGCCGGCGCCGGTGCCTTCCCGCGTTTCCGCGGCTGAGCCGAGCGGTCGGCGCGCCCCCAGGCCGAGGCGCCGGGCACGCCATACCCTAGGTGGGTCCCATCATGCGACCCAGGAGCAACATGAGCACCAACAAGCCTCGTGCCGCGCGAACTTCTGCGACCCGTGGCGCTGGGCGGTCGGTGGGCGCGCGCCGGGTCGGCGCTCGACCGGGCGTGCGCTCGATGACCGGTGCTGCCTCCACGGTGCGGCATGCACCGGCCCACGTCCGACGCCTGCTCATGCTCGTGGCGCTTGTCGTAGTGATGGGGCTGATCCTGGCGCCGGTCCTCTCCGGCTATCTGGGGCAGCGAGCGCAGATCAGCGCGGCTGCCGACCAGATCGAGGCCGAGCGTTCTCAGATCGCCGACCTCGAGTCCGAGCTGGCCAGATGGGACAACCCCGCCTATGTGGAGCAGCAGGCCCGGCAGCGGTTGCGGTTTGTCAAGGAGGGTGAGATCGCCTTCGCGGTCATCGACGACTCCGGCACGGACTACACTGAGTCGCTCCCTGGCATGGCACCGGTTAGTGACGAAGTCCTTGCGGACAGTCCGTGGTACGGCCAAGTCTGGGAGTCGGTGAACATCGCCAACGAGGGTCTCCCAGAGACCAAGGAGCCATGAGCAACCCCGACCGCAGCATCCTGGAGGGCACTCCTAATGAGGAGGACCTCCGCGTCATCGGACGACAGTTGGGCCGACCGGCCCGCGGTGTCGTCTCTATCGCCCACCGTTGCCCGTGCGGATGCCCCACCGTGGTCCGCACCGAGCCTCGACTGCCGGACGGGACGCCGTTCCCGACCAGTTTCTACGCCACCTGCCCGCGCCTGACGGCCGCCATCTCCACCCTGGAAAGTTCTGGGCTGATGAAGGAGATGACCCAGCGGCTGGGTGAGGACGAGGCCTTGAACTGGGCCTACTCGCAGGCGCATGACGACTATCTGCGACGCCGCGAAGAACTCGCGCATGTCCCGGAGATCGCCGGCATCAGCGCGGGTGGGATGCCCAACCGCGTGAAATGCCTGCATGTGCTCGTCGCGCATGCGCTCGCCGCCGGTCCCGGCGTCAATCCCTTTGGGGACGAAGCAATTGAGGCCCTCCCTCAGTGGTGGGAGAACGGCTGCTGCGGCGCGCTCGACTCAGACCAGGACGAGGTCAGCCCGGCGGCGGATACCTGCCCTCGGCACCACCCGCTCGAGCAGGTGGGGGCCACCGAAGGAGAGCCGCGAGAGCGTGTGGACTGGCCCGTCGACGGCCCGCATGAAGCGGACGTCGTCCTCGTCGCTAACCGGAGGGCACGGGAGAAGCGAGCCGGAGGCGCGTGGGCATGAGGCGGGTCGGTGCGATCGACTGTGGCACCAACTCCATCCGGCTCCTGATCGCGGACGTCGCCGCTGACGCCAGCGCCCTGACCCCGGTCACGCGGCAGATGCAGATCGTCCGGCTCGGTGAGGGCATCGACGTCACCGGGCGGATCACCGATGAGGCGATGCAGCGCACGCTGGCGGCGGCGGAGGGGTATGCCGCGCTCTGTCGACGCGAGGGATGCGAGCAGGTCCGCTTCGTGGCCACCTCGGCGTCGCGCGACGCGGCCAACGCGGAGGACTTCGTCGCGGGCGTGCGGGGCGCCTTCGCCGACTTCGACGTGCATCCGGAGGTCATCTCGGGCGCGGAGGAGGCCCAGTTGTCTTTCGCGGGGGCTACCGGCAGGTTGCGCGCTGACGATGCCGAGCCGCCCTTCCTGGTCGTCGACATCGGCGGTGGATCCACCGAGTTCGTCCGCGGCACCACGGAGGTGGAGGCGTCCGCGTCCGTCGACATCGGGTGTGTCCGGATGCACGAACGCCACCTGCACGATGATCCGCCGACCGAGGACCAGGTCTGGGCCGCGCTCTCCGACATCGTGCGCGCGATCGAGGAAGTGGCGCAGACTGTGGATCTGAGCGACATCGGCACGGTGGTCGGTCTGGCGGGATCAGTCACGACCGTGACGGCGCACGCCCTCGCGCTCGGCTCCTACGACCCGACCAAGATCCATGGCGCTGAGCTCGCGGTCGAGGAGGTTATCGCCGCGTGCACCGACCTGCTGCTGATGCCGCAGTCGCGTCTGCGTGAGCTCCCCTTCATGCATCCGGGCCGCATCGACGTGATCGGTGCTGGCGCGCTCATCTGGCGCACGGTGGTCCAGCGCGTCGCCCACGACTCAGGGCTGACTCAGGTGCGCGCCTCAGAGACCGACATCTTGGACGGCATCGCGCTCTCCCTCGCGGACTAGGGTCCCGGTATGGCGCGCCTCGACCCTCATCCCGTCACCGGGCAGCTCTTCCCCAGCCCCGTTCCACCCGGCACCGGCTGGCCGGGGGATCCTGCGGAGGCGCTGACCCGCACCGCACGCTCGGCCGCGGGGGTGCGCAGGGGGGCGGCGGGAGCCAAGGACTTTGCCGAGCTCGATGCACGAAGCACTGTCTGCCGCGCCTGCCCTCGACTGGTCAGCTGGCGAGAGAGCGTGGCGACGACGGGGCGACGTGCCTCTTTCGCGGACGAGCCTTATTGGGGCCGGCCCATCCACGGCTTCGGCGAGGCAGGCTCGCCCGTGCTCATCGTGGGCCTGGCCCCCGCGGCTAACGGGGCCAACCGCACCGGTCGGATCTTCACCGGTGACCGGTCCGGCGACTGGATCTATGCGGCGCTCTACCGCGCCGGCTATGCAAACCAGCCGCAGAGCGTCCACGCGGGAGACGGTCTGGCGGTGCAGGGCGTGCGGATCATCTCGGCAGTCCGGTGCGCCCCACCGGACAACAAGCCGACGACGGAGGAGAAGGCGACCTGCGCGCCGTGGCTGCAGCGCGACCTGCAGCTGGCTGCACCGACCCTCCGGTCGATCCTGGCACTGGGGGGCATCGGCTGGGCGGCCACGCTGCGAGCCGTCGCAGCCCTGGGCTGGAGCGTGCCGCGGCCGCAGCCGAAGTTTGGGCACGGAGCCCTCGCCGAGCTCACCACCGACAAGGGCCGGGTCGTGCAGCTGCACGGCTGCTACCACGTGAGCCAGCAGAACACCTTCACCGGAAGGTTGACCGAGGAGATGCTCGACGAGGTCATCGCCC
>NZ_JAUNVI010000075.1:0-8424 GCF_030537745.1 Ornithinimicrobium sp.
AGGACGTGCTTGCCCTGGTACATCCAGTGCTGACCGATGGCCGAGCCGGTGTAGGGAGCAAGGTACTTGAAGCCGGCGGCGTCGGAGGCCGGAGCCGCGACGATCGTGGTGTAGTCGAGCGCGCCGTTCTCCTCCAGGGTGCTGCGCACCGAGGCGATGGTCGAGCCCTTCTGGCCGATCGCGACGTAGATGCAGCGGACCTGCTTGGACTCGTCGCCAGACTCCCAGTTGGCCTTCTGGTTAAGAATGGTGTCGATCGCGACCGTGGTCTTACCGGTCTGGCGGTCACCGATGATCAACTGACGCTGGCCGCGCCCGATCGGGATCATCGCGTCGATCGCCTTGATGCCCGTCTGAAGAGGCTCGTGCACCGATTTGCGCGCCATCACACCGGGAGCCTGCAGCTCCAGCGCACGGCGGCCGTCGGTCTCCACCTCGCCCAGTCCGTCGATGGGCTGGCCGAGCGGGTTGACGACGCGTCCGAGGTAGCCGTCGCCGACCGGTACGGACAACACCTCACCGGTGCGGCGGACCGGCTGGCCCTCTCCCAGGCCGGAGAAGTCACCCAGGACGATGACACCGATCTCGTGCGCGTCCAGGTTCAGCGCCAGACCGAGCGTGCCGTCCTCAAACGTCAACAACTCGTTGGTCATCACCGAGGGCAGGCCCTCGACGTGCGCGATGCCGTCACCGGCGCTGATCACGCGGCCGACTTCCTCGCGAGAGGCGGCGCTCGGCTCGTAGGACTGGACAAACTGGTCGAGCGCGTCGCGGATCTCCTCCGGACGGATCGTCAGCTCCGTCATGTCTTCTCCTCGTCGTGGCCCGGGTCTTGGTGCCGGGCCGGTGCTGTATGTAGTGGCGGGTCGCCTTGGTCTGGTGGGGGTCTAGCTGGTCATCCGCCGGCGCGCGTCAGCCAGTCGTTGGCTGATCGTGCCGTCGATGACCTCGTCGCCGATCTCCACCCTGATGCCGCCGACGACGTCCTCGTCGATGACCACGTTGGTGTGGACGGTCCGGCCATACTGACGGCTGAGCGCAGCCACCAGCTGGTCGTGCTGCGCAGGGTCGAGAGCCGTTGCTGTCGTCACCGTGGCGGTGACCTCGTCCTGCCGCTCGGCTATCTGCTGGAGGTAGGCCTCGATGGCCCGCTCGAACCGGCGACCGCGGATCCCGGCTACTGCCTGCTTGACCAGGCTCACCGCCTCCGGCGTGGACTTGGTGGAGAGCAGCCGGTCCACGAGGACGGACTTCGCCGTGCCGTCGGCACGAGGGTCAGACAGCGCCGCCTGCAGCTCCGGGCTGCCTTCGACGATCCGACTGAACCGGAACAGGTCATCCTCGAGCTGGCCGAGCGAGCCCTGCCGCTCCGCATGCGCGAGTGCCGCCTCCACCCCGAGACGGTCGAGCGCGGTCACCAGGTCTCCGGCGCTGCGCCAGCGTTGTCCCGCGGTGGCCTTGACCACATGCATCGCGCCGACGCCGATCTTGCCCTGGAGCACGTGCGCGGCCAGCGCAGCCTTGTCAGCGCCCTCACGGGAGGGGTCGGCGAGGTTGCGCCGCAGTGCCGCATTGGCATCGACAGCCCGCGCCACCGCCCACACCTCCTCCGCCACCGTGGAAGCGTCCAACGCCCCCTGGTCGGCCTGCAGGACCTCCTCGAGCGCCTCGCGAGCGCCCCGGTAGGACCGGCGGAACGTGCTGTCCATCAAAGCCCCTGCTCGGCGCTGGCACCCAGCTTCTCGGGCTGGATCGCACCTTCGCTCAAGTCGGCGAGGAAGCGGTCGACGATGCCGCGCTGGCGGACCTCGTCCTGCAGCGACTCCCCGACGATCTTGCTCGCCAGGTCAGTGGAGATCTGGCCGACCTCGCCACGGAGCTGGACCATCGCCTGTTGGCGCTCGGCCTCGATCTGCTTGTGGGCGGTCTCGGTGATCCGGGACGCCTCGGTGGCAGCTTGCGTCCGCATCTCTTCGATGATCTGCGCGCCTTGCTCCTTGGCGTGCTCGCGAATGCGGGCGGCCTCGGACCGGGCCTCGCCGAGCTGGTCGTCATATTGCTTCTTGGCGGCGGCGGCCTCAGCCTCTGCCTTGGCGGCCCGCTCCATCCCGCCCTCGATGGCATCGGCCCTCGCGGCGACGATGCCCTCGAGTTGGGGCCAGGCGAACTTCCAGACGATGAGGAAGATCACGCCGAACATGAGCAGACCCCAGATGAGCTCGGGGGTGTGCGGCATGATCGGAGTGCTCGGGCCTCCCTCGGCTGCCGCTGCGGCCACGGCGGTCGTCAGTAACGAGTACTGCACGGTGTCTCCTTCAACGCGTTAGGTGGTAGGGGGCTAGGGCCCAACCGGACCTGGCCCGACCTCAGGCAGTGGCGAGGAAGTAGAGCACGAAGCCCAGGATTGCCAGGGCCTCGGCCACGGCGAAGCCGAGAATCGTGAACGGGGTCAGCACGCCGCGAGCCTCGGGCTGGCGGGCGACGCCGTTGAGGTAGGCCGCGAAGATCAGACCGACGCCGATGGCGGGGCCGATGGTGGCAAGACCGTAGCCGACGAGGGCGAGGGGGGAGGCAAGAGCTTCCATGATCTCTCTTTCTTTCTGTGGTGGTCCGGCCCGGAGGGCCGGCGGTAATGCGGACGACGTATTCAGTTGAAGAGGAAGGGCGGGCACCATACGTGCCCACTGCGGTTAGTGGCCTTCGGAGACCCCGTCACCGATGTAGGAGGCGGCCAGCAGCGTGAAGACGTAAGCCTGGACAACCTGGATGAGGATCTCGAAGAACGTCATCAGGAAGGCCATCACGAAGGAGCCGATGCCCGCCGCCACGAGCAGCCCGCCCTGCCCGACCAGGAAGAACCCGCCCACGACAAACAGGGTGAGGATCATGTGGCCGGCAAACATATTGCCAAAGAGTCGAAGGGCCAGCGTGAGCGGCCGGGTGACGAAGTAGCTGAAGATCTCCAGCAAGAGCACGATCGGCGCGATGACGAGCGGGACACCCTCGGGCACCATGGCCTTGAAGTAACCAGCCAGGCCCTTCTGGCGCAGCCCTGCCACGTGGTAGACGACGTAGACCAGGAAAGTCAGCCCGATCGGGATCGCGATGGTGCCGGTCGTGGGCATCATCACGAACGGTGTGACGCCCATGAGGTTGGAGAGCAGCAGGAAGACGAAGATCGAGAACAGGAAAGGGACGTACTTGGCGTAGTGCTTGCCGCCGATCAGGTCCCGGGCAATGTCGTTGCGGACGAAGTTGTAGACCGTCTCGGTCAGGAACTGCCCCTTGCCGGGGACCATCTTGAGGTTGCGGGTGCCCAGGATGAGCCAGGCACCCAGCAGGATCGTGACGAGCGTCATCACGAACATGGGCCGGGTGATGGCCCATTGGCCGCTGCCGATGAGCGGCTGCCAGAAGTCGGCGGGCGACGGTGCATGGAACTCGTCCGCCTGGACGAACGAGAATCCCAGGGTCACTACGCTCACGCATACTCCTTTGCCGTGTCATCGGGTGCGGGGAAGAAACTCATTGCGTACCGTACCTGACCCAGATGATGTAGATGGACATGCCCATGCCTGCCAGGATCCCGACGGCGCTTAACCACTCGAGGCCCGTCCAGCGGCCGATCAACCAGGCGATCCCTCCGAACAGGATAGGTCCCGCCAGCAGATACGAGAGCACGCTGGTGCCCATCGAGTGTTCCGGCGCCAGGCCGGGGTAGTCCTCGTCCCGGGCAGGCCGACCGTCCTCGCGAGGCATCGGATCCTGACCAAACAGATTCAAACCCATGGACTCAGTCCTCCGCCCGCTGCGGCATGGCCACATCTAGCAGCGGACGCGGGCCGGTGAGATAGGACCAGACCAGGACCACCTGGAAGAGAATAGCGCTGCCCAGCGCCGCGAGGGCGAAGGCGGGACGCGCCAACCAGTCCACTTCGCGCAGGAGGAGAGCCGCGGCGGCGAGCAGGACCACGACGATGAGCAGGACCGCGAAGGCTCCGGGGAGGATCACCGCGTCGTGTTGGGTCAGGAGCCATCGGATCGCACCCACACCTGCCGCGAGGGAGCCCGTCACCAGGGCGCCGGCCAGCCCGACCGAGCCCGCGACCTGGAGCCAGGGACCGACGAGGGAACCGGCCACGACAGCTGCGACGAGCGTCGCGACGACTCCGACGATGAGCGCATGCCAGAGCATGCGGTCAACGACCTGGGGGGTCTGGGCTGGGGCACGCAACGTCGACGGATCCTCGTCAGGTTGGGGTGGGGATGCTTGTGAAAGTTATCACAAGGTCGCGGTTTCCCGCGAACTCGCTGGTCACCGCGGCACCGGCGTGCGGTGCCGCTCGGGGCGACGGGTGAGCACGATGGCCAACGCCAGAAGCAGCACGATCCCCACGACCGACACCCAAGCAGGCAGATAGGCGAAGGAGACGGTCCCCGCCGCGACGAGTCCAGCCCACAGGTAGAGCAGGATGACTGCACCGGTGTGGCTGTGTCCGATATCGAGCATCCGGTGGTGCAGGTGGCCCCGGTCCGGCTTCCACGGCAACTGACCGGCCCGGGTGCGCCGGAAGATGGCCAGGACGATGTCGAGGAAGGGCAACGCCATGATGGCGAGCGGGATCAGCACCGGCAGGAAGATCGCGGTCGCGGCGGAGGCGCTGGCCAGCGAGGAGTTGGGGTCGACGGAGCCCGTCATCGAGATGGTCGCGGCGGCGAGGAGCAGGCCGAGCAGTAGTGCTCCCGCATCGCCCATGAAGAGGCGTGCCGGGTGGAAGTTGTGCGGCAGGAATCCCAGGCAGCAGCCCATGAGTGCGGCGCTGATGAAGGTCGACATCGAGAACACGTTGGGTGGGTCGAAGTTGGTGCTGACCAGGTAGGACCACCCGAAGAAGGCCGATGCCGCGATCAGCACCACACCGGCCGCCAGCCCGTCGAGCCCGTCGATGAAGTTGACCGCGTTGGTGGACACGACGACCACCAGGATGGTCAGGGTGACCATCACGGGTTCGGGCAGCACCGTCACACCCCCGATCGGCAACGACAGCAACTGCACTCCATAGAAGGCCATCACTGCGCCGGCGATGACCTGCCCGGCCAACTTCGTCATCCAGTCCAGCTCGCGGACGTCGTCCACCGCACCGAGCAACGTGATGATCACGGCCGAGGCCAGGACGCCATAGAGCTGGGGCGAGGTCTCGAAGAGCTGTCCGTGGTAGGGCAGCTGGCGCCCCAGCAGCACCGCCGCCGCGAAGCCGGCAAGCATCGCGACGCCACCCAACCGCGGGATCGGCACCGTGTGCACGTCGCGGGCCCGAACCGCCGTGATGGCTCCGATCCGCACCGCGATCCGACGCACCAACGGGGTGGCCAGGTAGGTCACGATCGCTGCGGTGAGCAGCACCATCAGGAACTCGCGCACGGAGATTCACCTGCCCCACTTCCTATCGCGAAGATCCGGTAGGAAGTGGCGCGGGCCGGGTCAGCCGGCCGTCGGGTCCGGGTAGGCCGGGTAGGAGACGAGCAGGTCGGTGATCTGGCCGCGGATCTCCTTGGCCACCGCGTGCTCCGACGTGCCGTCGGTCTCGGTGACCGCGCGGTGGATGAGCTGGGCGACGGTCTGCATCTGCTCAACGCCCATCCCCTGCGTCGTCACGGACGGGCTCCCGACGCGGATACCTGAGGCGATGTTGGGCTTCTCCGGATCGAAGGGGATGGCGTTCTTGTTGAGCACGATGCCAGCCGCATCGCAGCGCGCCTCGGCGTCCCGCCCGTTGACCCCCACGCCCCGCAGGTCGTGCAGGGACAGGTGGGTGTCGGTGCCGCCCGTGATGGGGCGGATGCCGAGCTCATCCAGGCCGGCGGCCAGTGCGCTGGCGTTGTCGAGCACCTGCTGGGCGTAGGCCTGGTAGGCCGGGGTCGCGCACTCGGCGAAGTTGACGGCCTTCGCGGCGACGCAGTGCATCAGCGGGCCGCCCTGCATCATCGGGAAGACCGCACGGTCAATCGTCTTGGCGTGCTTGTCCTTGCAGACGATCGCGCCGCCACGCGGACCGCGGAGGACCTTATGCGTGGTGAAGGAGACGACGTCGGCGTAGGGGACCGGCGAGGGGATGACCTTGCCTGCCACCAGGCCGATGAAGTGGGCAGCGTCGACCCACATGATCGCCCCTACCTCGTCGCAGATCGCCCGGATCCGCTCGAAGTCGATGAGGCGCGGGATCGCCGACCCGCCGGCGCAGATCATCTTGGGGCGGTGCTCCTTGGCGAGCTGCTCCATCTGGTCGTAGTCGATGTCCTCGGTGTCGGTGCGGACGCCGTAGTGGACGGCGTTGAACCACTTGCCGGAGAAACTGACCTTGAAGCCGTGGGTGAGGTGGCCGCCATGGTCCAGGGACATCGCCAGGATGGTCTCGCCCGGCTTGAGGAAAGCTCCGTAGACGGCGAGGTTGGCGCTGGCGCCGGAGTGCGGCTGGACATTGGCGTGGTCGGCCTGGAAAAGGCTGGTCGCGCGCTCGATGGCCAGCTTCTCGACCTTGTCGACCTCGGCGCAGCCGCCGTAGTACCGGGCGTCGGGATACCCCTCGGCATACTTGTTGGACAACGTGGAGCCCAAGGCTGCCAGCACCGCGGGACTGGTCTGGTTCTCGCTGGCGATCAGCTGGAGGCCGGCGCGCTGGCGGTCCAGCTCGGAGACGAGCAGTCCGGCGATGTCAGGGTCCCGCTCCAGTAGCGAGCTGAAGCTGGGTCCGTAGAAAGTGTCAGGCGTCACAGCAGTCATGCGACCACTCTAGGGCGTCAACCGCCCCGCCCCCGCTCAGGGCTCGACGGTGCGGACCGCCCCACCGGGGACGACGACGCCACTGGGCCGCAGTCCGTCCAAGGCGGACGCGGTGGGCTGCTCGGCAACTGGCGACACGTGGGCCTCCTCGACAGGCTCCGGAGGGGGCCCAGCGCCTTCCTCGGCAGCTGATCCAGCGAACGGGGCGTCATGCAGGACGGTGGTGCCGAGCACGGCCCTGATCCGTGCTGCGTCCAGAGCGCCGACCCTCAGCACGACAGGCTCCTGCGCCGTGCAGTCCACGATGGTTGACGGCGCTCCACCCGTGCGGGCGCCGTCGTCCAGGTAGACCGCGACCGCCCCACCGAGCTGGTCCAGCGCCTCTTGACCGGTCGTGGCTGCGGGACGCCCGGTGACATTGGCGCTGGTCACGGCCATCGGCCCGACCTCGGCCAGCACCGCGAGCGCGACCTCGTCGTCGGGCATCCTCAAGGCGACCGTGCCGTTGGTCTCGCCCAGATCCCAGTGCAGCGAGGGTTGGGAGCGCAGCACCAGAGTCAACGGACCGGGCCAGAACTGCCGCATGAGGATCCGCGCATACATGGGCACCTCGATGGCCAGACCGTCGACCGTGCGAGCGTCGGGCACCAGGACCGGCGGTGGCATCTCGCGACCGCGGTGCTTGGCGGCCAGCACCATGGCCACGGCGACCACATCGAAGGCGTCCGCTCCCACGCCATACACGGTGTCCGTCGGCAGCACGAGGATCTTGCCGTCCCGGACCACCTCCGCGGCCTTGGCGATCGCCTCCGCACGCTTCTGCGCGTCGGTGCAATCGAGCAGGCGGTCCTGCAACGGCATGCCAGCCATGGATGCCATCCTCCGATCGGGTCGTCGTGGGCGCGGCGGGGACCGCTGCCAGCGCAAGTCTTGCACCAGAGCCCGCCCGCGCACGACACGCAGGTGCCACTTGAAGTTGCAACGAGGGCCGACTTGCTCAAGAGTAAAGACGAACGTCACGCCACCGCGTGGACGTCATAGCACCAAGGAGAGTGAACTCAATGCGTGGAAGCGGTCTCATCTGGACCATCGTCGGGGTGCTGCTCATCATCGCCCTGCTGATCTACATCCTCTGACAGCGAGGAATCTCAACTCCGGTATCCACCGGACCCGCAGAGCCCGCGACCTCAATGGTCGCGGGCTCTGCGGGTCTGTCTAGCTCTGGTGACACGGGGCCGCCCCCCCAGGTCAGGCAGGTCCTCGATCGTGTCCCAGTGCCCCTGGGCCGCGAGAGCCGCCGGCAGCGAGACGCCCTGTGCTTCGGCGTGCTCCATCAGCAGCAGAGCACCGGGCCGCAGCAGCACGGCTGCCTGCTCGCCGAGGGCACGTGGCAGGTCCAGCCCGTCCTCGCCGCCGCCATAGAGGGCGAGCGCGGGATCATGGTCACGCACCTCTGGGTCGATCGGCACGGCATCGGTAGGGATATAAGGGGGGTTGCTGACGACGACGTCCACCGTGCCGGCCCAGTCCCCGAAGGATTCCTGCGCCGGTCCGAGCCGAAGGTCGATCACCAAGCCGGTCTGCGCCGCGTTCGCGACCGCATACCGATGCGCCTCGGGTGAGAGCTCGACGGCACCCACCCT
>NZ_JAUNVI010000075.1:8524-11826 GCF_030537745.1 Ornithinimicrobium sp.
CGTTCGCGACCGCATACCGATGCGCCTCGGGTGAGAGCTCGACGGCACCCACCCTCGCGTCCGGGCGCGCGTGCGCGATCGCCAGCGCCAGCGCGCCGCTGCCGGTGCACAGGTCGACAACCGTCGGCGACTGCAGGCCCTCCAGCGCGGTGAGCGCAAGCTCGACCATCAGCTCGGTCTCCGGTCGCGGGATGAAGACACCAGGCCCGACCAGCAGGTCGACGCCGGCAAAATGCGTCCTGCCGGTCAGGTGCTGCACCGGCACCCGCTCGGCGCGGCGGCTGATCAGGCCCTGGTAGGTCGAGATCGTCGCCTCGGGCACCTCCTCGCCCATCAGCCGCGCGCGCCTGAGGTCGGCAAGCTCGCGGTGCAGGGCGTGGGCGAGCAGCAGCTCGGCATCGACGGCCGGGCTGGGCACCCCGGCACGCGACAAGACCTGGGCCGCAGCGCGTAGGAGGGCGTCGATGGAGCCCCTCACCGCTCACCCGCCGACGCCAGCCGCGCGGCATCATCGGCGTCGACGGCCGACGCGATGACCTGGTCGAGGTCCCCGTCGAGCACGTGGTCGAGGTTGTAGGCCTTGAAGCCGGTGCGGTGGTCGGCGATGCGGTTCTCCGGGAAGTTGTAGGTGCGGATCCGCTCACTCCGGTCGACGGTGCGGATCTGGCTGCGACGCGCGTGGCTCGCGGCGGCCTCCGCCTCCTCGATCGCGATCTGGTGCAGGCGGGCGCGAAGCACGCGGAGCGCGGACTCCTTGTTCTGCAACTGGCTCTTCTCGTTCTGGCAGGAGACGACCAGGCCGGTCGGCAGATGGGTGATGCGCACCGCCGAGTCCGTGGTGTTGACCGATTGGCCGCCGGGGCCCGAGGAGCGGAAGACGTCGATCTTGAGATCGTTGAGGTGCAGGTCTACTTCTTCGGGATCGTCGATGTCCGGCATCACCAGGACCCCTGCTGCGGAGGTGTGGATCCGGCCCTGGCTCTCAGTCACCGGCACCCGCTGGACCCGGTGGACGCCGCCTTCGTACTTCAGCCTGGCCCACGGCGCCTCACCCTGCCCGGGGATGCCGATGGCCTGGATCGAGACGCGCGCGTCCTTGTATCCCCCTAGGTCAGACTCCGTCAGGTCCAGGAGCTGGGTCCGCCAGCCCCGCCGCTCGGCGTAGCGAAGGTACATGCGCATCAGGTCACCGGCGAACAGCGCCGACTCCTCACCGCCCTCGCCGGCCTTCACCTCCAGGATGACGTCACGGTCATCATCGGGATCGCGCGGCACGAGCTGATGGTGCAGGACCTCCGCCGCCGCCGCCGTCGTCTGCTCCAACGCGGGCAGCTCTTCGGCGAAGGATGGGTCCTCCGCGGCCAGCTCGCGTCCGGTGGCGAGGTCACCGGCAGCTGCATGCCAAGCGTGATAGGCCGCGACCGTCGGCCCGAGCGCGGCATAACGCTTGTTGAGTCGGCGCAGCACGACGTGGTCGCCCAGGACCACCGGATCCGCGAGCTGCCGCTCGATCTCGGCGTGCTCGGCGACCAGCGGGAGAGCCGACTCGAAAGATGAGGAGATCACGTCATACCTGCCAATAGTTGCGTGGAGCCCGGAAAGGCGAACGCCGGCCCCGCGACCAATGTCGCGGGACCGGCGTCGGAAGACTTAGTTGGCGGCAGCCTTCTTGCCGTAGCGCTGCTCGAAGCGAGCGACCCGGCCACCAGTGTCCAGGATCTTCTGCTTGCCCGTGTAGAACGGGTGGCAGTTGGAGCAGACGTCGGCGCTGATCCGACCGGACGCGTTGGTGCTCCGAGTCGTAAAGGTCGCGCCACAGGTGCAGGTCACCTGGGTCTCGACGTACGAGGGGTGGATGTCCTTCTTCATGTTTCTCCTTGGGTGGTATCTCCCCCGGGTCGGCTCCGCTGGTGGGAGCCGTGAACCGGTGGGCCAACTTGCCTATTCTGCCACTTTGGGCGGGTCCTGGTCGAATCCGCCGGGGCCGCAGGTGGCGCTCAGTCCTCGTCGTCCAGCCTGATGGAGCTGGTCTGCTGCACCTGGGTGAGGAACTCGTAGTTGTTCTTGGTCTTCTTGAGCCGGTCCAAGAGCAGTTCGATGCCCTGCTGCTGGTCAAGCGCGGACAGCACCCGACGGAGCTTCCACATGATCTTCAGCTCTTCGGCGCCCATCAGGATCTCCTCACGACGGGTGCCCGAGGCGTTGATGTCGACCGCCGGGTAGATCCGACGGTTGGCCAGCTGACGGTCCAGCTTGAGCTCCATGTTGCCGGTGCCCTTGAACTCCTCGAAGATGACCTCGTCCATCTTGGACCCGGTCTCAACCAAGGCCGTCGCGAGGATCGTCAACGATCCACCGTTCTCGATGTTGCGAGCCGCGCCGAAGAAGCGCTTGGGGGGGTAGAGCGCCGCGGAGTCGACGCCACCGGAGAGGATGCGGCCGGAGGCAGGCGCAGCCAGGTTGTAGGCACGACCCAGGCGGGTGATCGAGTCGAGCAGGACGACGACGTCGCCACCCAGCTCGACCAGACGCTTGGCCCGCTCGATGGCCAACTCGGCCACGGTCGTGTGGTCCTCGGCCGGCCGGTCGAAGGTTGAGGAGATGACCTCGCCCTTGACCGCGCGCTCCATGTCCGTGACCTCCTCCGGACGCTCGTCCACGAGGACGACCATCAGGTGGCACTCCGGGTTGTTGACGCTGATCGCGTTGGCGATCGACTGTAGGATCAGCGTCTTGCCCGCCTTGGCCGGAGCCACGAGCAGACCGCGCTGGCCCTTGCCGATGGGGGCGACCAAGTCGATGACCCGATTGGTCAGGCCCTTTTGGTCAGTCTCCAAACGCAGGCGCTCCTGCGGGTAAAGCGGCGTGAGCTTGCTGAAGTCAGGACGTTGACGCGACTGCTCTGGCGCCTTGCCGTTGACGGCTTCGAGCCGGACGAGGGCGCTGAACTTGCCCCGGTCACGCTTGTTGCCGGTCGAGGAGACGGTGTGCTGGTTGTCCTCGCCATCCTTGGGAGCCTTGATGAACCCCTGGACCGCGTCGCCCTTACGCAGCCCGTAGTTGCGGACCACGCCGATCGGGACGTAGATATCGGTCGGCCCTGGCAGGTAGCCGGTGGTGCGGATGAAGCCGTAGCTGTCCAGGACGTCAAGGACTCCGCCCACGGGGAGCAGCACGTCCTCGTCGGTGTAGGACTCCTCTTCCACCGACGTGTTCGGCTGTCCCTGGTGGGCGCTGCCGCTGTTGCCGCTGTGTCCACGCGTGTTGCGGTCCCGGCCACGCTGACGGCTGCGACGACGGCT
>NZ_JAUNVI010000128.1 GCF_030537745.1 Ornithinimicrobium sp.
CGACGACGACCGCAGCGACGACGACCGGTGGCTGCCCCTGCCGGAGGCAGCCGATGTGCCGCTGGTCGCCGACCTGGTCCTGCAAGGGTGCAGCCCGGTCGCCACCCGCGATGAGCTCGTGGGTCGGATCCGGGATCGTGACGAGGACGCTTCGGACGCAACGCGGCTCGCGCTCGAACTGTTGCGCCTCGACCCGAGCCGGTGCGACGTGGTCGAAGCCTTGGGAGAGTTCGGGCGGTGGGTCGCGCACGGTGGGCCCGAGCTGAGCGCCCGGGCACGCGCTTGCCTCTGTCTGACCCTGCAAGATCGGACGCTCCGCGACGTGGTGCTGTCTAGGTGGGTCCCGGACCCCTTCGCCGCCGACCAGTCCCTCCTCGACGACGAAGGGGTGGCGGTGTGGGAGGTCATCCCGCCCCTGCCGGCCGCGCTTGGACCCCGCGAGACGCCCAGTGTCCATCGCCTCCTCCACCTTGCGGCCCGGGTCCCGCAGGAGTTCACCCCACCGCTCCTCACCCTGGCGGCCTTCCTGGCTTGGCACAGCGGCGATGGGTCGGTCGCCAACGAGGCGATCGAGCTCACGCTGCAGCGCGACCCCACCTATCGGCTGGCCCTCCTGCTCAACGAGGTGCTGCTCCGCGGCATACCTCCCTGGGCGATGTCCGCGGCAGAGGTCGCCTAGCAGGCCGAAGCGCCGACGGAGGAGGTGGGCGTGTAATCTCGCAGTCGTCGAAGCACCCCAGGAGGAGACTGTTCTATGTCTGTCATTGTCGGCTACATCCCCACTCGCGAGGGTCGCGCCGCGCTGCGCCAGGCCAGCGCCGAATCCAAGTTGCGCAACGTCAAGCTCATCGTCGTCAACTCCCACCGTGGTGGCCGCGACTTCGACGCCCAAGAGGCATTGCGTTTCGAGCAGGAGCTCAAGGCTGTCCAGATTGAGCTCGATGAGGCGGGCATCGAGCACGAGGTCCGTGCTCTCGTCCGTGGCAACGAGCCGGCCGAAGACCTCGTGGCTGTCGCCAATGAGAGCGATGCCCAGTGCATCGTCATCGGTCTAAGGCGTCGCACGCCGATCGGCAAACTGATCCTCGGTTCCAATGCCCAGCGCATCCTGCTCGAGGCCCAGTGCCCCGTGCTGGCGGTGAAGGCCGGCGAGGACGACTGACCCGTATTTCCGGCGCCCGACCTGCTGCGTTTGACGCTGTTGGTCGGGCGTCGGCATATCTGGGCGGAGGCTGACGTTTATAATGGGGAGCGCCGCCTGCTGATGGATGCAGGAAGGAACGACCTCCCGTCCTAGACCGACGCTCCCTCTTGCCCGGGTTCTCACCCGCGTCCTGCCACCGCTAGAAATGAGTTGGTTCTACCCGTGACACCCAAGACCACCGCCACTGCAGCCAAGGCCGCGACGGCGACCACCCTGCCGGCCGGCTTCGAGCACGATGCGCTGAAGTCCCTGCTGGCGCAGGGCACGACCAAGGGGTATGTCGAGCTAGCTCAAGTGCGTGCGGGCTTGGAGGCTGCTGGGGTCAGCACCGTGACAGCACAGAAGAAGGTCCTGCGCGTCTTTAACGACCAGGCCATTGAGGTCCGCGACGACGGCACGTCCAAGGCAGCGCCGGCCAAGAAGACTGCCGCGAAGACGACTGCTGCGAAGGCGGCGCCTGC
>NZ_JAUNVI010000129.1 GCF_030537745.1 Ornithinimicrobium sp.
ACCTGCCAGACTGTCCCTCGTGAGCGCCACCGTCCAGACCCGTGGCGTGGCCGTCGGCCACGGAGCGACCCTCCTCTTCTCCGGGCTGGACCTGGTCGTGGCACCCGGCGACGTCGTCGGCCTCGTGGGCCCCAATGGCGCGGGTAAATCCACCCTGCTGCACGTCCTGGCCGGGCGTCGCGCCCCGGAGACCGGTGCGGTGCTCGTCTCGCCGCGGACCGCTCGGCTGGGTCTGCTCACTCAAGAGCCGGACTCTCTGGACGGGGAGACGATCCGCGCGTCGCTTGGCCGGCGCACCGGGGTCACCGTGGCGCAGGCGGACCTGGATGCAGCGGCCCAGGGGCTGTCCGACCACCCCGAGGAGGAGGCGAGCGGCACCGCATACTCCCTCGCGCTGGAGGCCTGGCTCGCGCTCGGCGGGGCCGACCTGGACGAACGGGCGGAGGAGGTGGCCGCGCGGCTCGGCCTGGCCGTGGACCTGGACCGTGAGGTGGGCTCGCTCTCCGGTGGGCAGGCGGCGCGGGTGGGGCTGGCCGGACTGCTGCTGTCGCGCTACGACGGCTATCTGCTGGACGAGCCGACCAACGACCTGGACGTCGCGGGGCTGGACCTGCTGGAGGAGTTCGTGCACGGGCTGGCCGCGCCGGTGGTGCTGGTCAGCCATGACCGGGCGTTCCTGTCGGCGACGGTCACCACGGTGCTGGAGATTGACCGGAGCCTGCAGCAGGTGATCGCCTACGGCGGCGGCTACGACGCCTACCTGGAGGAGCGCTCGATCACCCGCCGGCACGCCCGGGAGGTGTATGAGGAATATGCGGCGCGCCGCCGCGGCCTGGAGGCGCGCGCCCGGATGCAGCGCGAGTGGATGGACAAGGGGGTTCGCGCAGCCAACAGCAAGCTGGCGCGGCGCAAGGAGAAGGACAAGAACATCCGCTTCCACCAGCAGGCCACCTCGGAGAAGCAGGCAGCCAAGGCCCGCCAGACCGAGCGGATGATGGAGCGGCTGGACGTCGTGGAGGAGCCGCGCAAGGAGTGGGTGCTGCAGTTCTCGATCGCGCAGGCGCCCCGGTCGGGGGACGTGGTCGCGGTGGCCCGATCCGCGGTGGTGCGCCGGGGCGGTTTCACCCTCGGGCCGGTCGACCTGCAGCTCGACCTCGGCGACCGAGTGGCGATCACCGGCCCAAACGGTGCCGGCAAGAGCACCCTGCTGAGGCTGCTGCTGGGGCAGGTGACGCCGGGGACGGGCACCGTGTCGCTGGGGTCTCGGGTCGTCGTGGGCGAGGTCGACCAGGCGCGCGGGTTGCTCGACCGGGCGGACGTGGCGCTGGCCAGGGTCTTTGCGCTGGAGCTGCCGGAGTGGAGCGACGCCGACCGGCGGACGTTGCTGGCGAAGTTTGGCCTGGTTGGCGACCATGTCGGGCGGCCGGCGTCGTCGCTGTCGCCAGGGGAGCGGACGCGGGCGGCGCTGGCGCTGCTGCAGGCGCGCGGGGTCAACCTGTTGGTCCTCGACGAGCCGACCAACCACCTAGACCTGCAGGCGATCGAGCAGTTGGAGCAGGCATTGGAGGCGTTCGAGGGCACGCTGCTGCTGGTCACGCACGACCGGCGGATGCTGGAGACGGTGCGGTTGACGCGCCGGTGGGAGGT
>NZ_JAUNVI010000076.1 GCF_030537745.1 Ornithinimicrobium sp.
TCTCGATCTTCCGTGTGTGGGCGCAGGGGGCAGTGCAGGTATGGCGCGTTCTGGCGGGCCGGAGCGCATTCGAAGGCGTGGAGTCAGAGGTGTGGGCGACAGGCGCACGTCCACCGAGCCTCATCCCGACGGCAGCGCCTCGGAGTGTTGATGCTCGTCTCGATGATGTTGGTCTCGATGATGCTCTTGCAGGGCTGCCCGGTATCCGCCGGCGCCACCCTCCAGGCAGCGCGCGATCCGACCCACCGTCGTCACGCTCACGCCGGTGACCTCGTGGATCTGGCGGTACGGCATGCCTTGCGCCAGGAGTGGCACCACTGACCACCGGTCGGCCATGGCCACGATCTCCCCCGGCGTGCACAGGTCCTCGAGGAAAGCGTCGACGGCGTCGGCGTTGTCCAGCCTCGCCAGCACGGTCGCCAGGGCAGCCCGCGTCTGTGCGCGGTTCTGCTGACTCGTGTGTGCCTTCATTGGACCTCGTGCTTCCGGGCGTTGCGAGGGGTGGAGTGTTCGCGGTGGAGGTGGGTGCGGTGGTCTCTCCGCAGACTGTGTCACAGCGTGTTATTACGCTAACACATGAGCGGCAGGGGTCCGACATCCGCTCCCCTACCTACGGGGCGTCGGATCGGTGCCCCTGATTCTCTACGCTAGCCACCATGGACCGACGCCTGATCGCGGTGACCACCGCCGCCCTGCTCTCACTGACCGCCTGCGGAGAGGGGACGCCAGCACCCGAGGAGGTGGCCGCCGCCGGGTCGCTGGAGTGCGCGCCTCCGCCCGCGTTGCCCTCGGGTGTCACGACCTACTCCCAGCAGGACCTGCCCGACCCGGTCTCGGTCGAGCCGGCGACGGTGAGGGCCACCATCGCGACCAACTGTGGTGACCTCGTGCTCGAGCTCGACGCCGCGCAGGCGCCGCAGACCGTGGCCTCCTTCCTCTTCCTCGGCGAGGAGGGCTACTGGGACGACAGCCCGTGCCATCGGCTGACGACCGCCGGCATCTTCGTGCTCCAGTGCGGGGACCCCACCGGCGACGGTCGCGGCAGTCCGGGTTATGGCTACGGCATCGAAAACGCCCCCGTCGACGGTCACTTCCCGCCGGGCACCCTCGCGATGGCGCGCACCAACGATCCGTTCAGCAACGGCGGCCAGTTCTTCATCGTCTACGAGGACACTCAACTGCCCACCGACGGCGGTGGCTACTCGATCTTCGGCAAGGTGACCTCAGGGATGGAGATCGTCGAGGGGATTGCTGCGGCAGGTGTGGACGGCGGCCGCCAAGACGGCTCGCCCGCGCAGCCGATCAGCATCCTGTCGGTCACCGTCAAGGAGTAGACGCGCTCCGCGGCGACGGCTATCCGGTGCTGGTGGGGCCGCTCAGACCTGCGGCTGGGCCAACTCGACGCGCAGCGCCGAGACGACCTCCTCCCGCGGCACGGTGAACTGGTCCTGACGGCGCAGGTCCTTCAGCGTCACGGTGCTGTCGGCCATCTCCTGCGGACCAAGGATGGCCACGAAGCGGATCCCCGCGCGATCGGCATACCTCAGCTGCTTGCCGAGCTTGCCCCCGTCCAGGACCGCCTCGGTGTTGATGCCGCCGCTGCGCAGCTGGGAGGCAAGCGCGAGCTGGTCATCAAGCAGCGCCGCATCCACCTGGGGCACCAGCACCTGCACGGTCGACTGCCCGGTCGAGTCCGTGAGCAGCCCAGCCTCACGCAACTGCCAGAAGAGTCGCGAGAGCCCGATCGAGATCCCGACCCCGGGCAGCCGCGACTTCGTGTATTGCCCCGCGAGATTGTCATAGCGACCGCCGGAGCAGATGGAGCCGATCGCGGGATGCTGGTCCAGGGTGGTCTCGTAGACAGTGCCGGTGTAGTAGTCCAGGCCGCGCGCGATCGAGAAGTTGAGGCGATAGTCGCTCTGCGGCACGCCCATGGCCCGCACCAGCGACAGCACCTCGCGCAGCTCGGCCACTCCCTGTGCCAGCGACTCGCTGCCCCTGGATCCAGACTCCACCTCGGCAAGCCGGGCCAGGGCGTCCTCGTGTCCTTCGGAGCGGACCTGCACGAAGGCCAGGATCTGCTCGACGACGGCCTCGGAGAGCCCGAAGGCCTCGCCGGTCAGGGTCGTGCGCAGATAGTCCGGGCCACGCTTGTCGAGCTTGTCGACCTCACGCAGCACTGCCGCCTGCTGGTCCGGATCGACGATCCCCAGATCCTCGTAGAAGCCGCGCAGCACCTTGCGGTTGTTGAGCTGGATCGTGAAAGGGCCGATCGCCAGCTCAGTGAAGATGCTGTGGATGACCGCCGGACACTCGGCGTCGTGCCGCACCGACAGCTCGTCCTTGCCGATGACGTCCACGTCGCACTGGTAGAACTCCCGGAACCGACCACGCTGCGGGCGCTCGCCTCGATAGACCTGCTGCATCTGGTAGCGCCGGAAGGGGAAGGTCAGCTGGTGCTCATGCTCGGCGACGTAGCGGGCCAACGGCACGGTCAGGTCGAAGCGCAGGGCCAGCTCCGGGGTCCCCTCGACGTCTTCGCCGCGCGCCTTCTCCAGCGCCCCGGTCGACTGCACGAAGTAGACCTGACGCTCGGTCTCGCCACCCGTCTTGGTCAGCAGCACGTCGGAACGCTCGAACACCGGCGTCTGGATCGGCAGGAACCCGAACCGCTCATAACCGGAACGGATCACGTCAAGCATCCGCTGGAAGGCCACCTGGTCGGGTGGCAGCAGCTCGAGGACTCCGGACGGTGTGCGAGGGGTGATCACGCCAAGAAGTCTAGGTTGCGCGACCCCTGGTCAGGTATGGCGACCCGCGTGCGTCAGCTCAAGCTCTGCAGGTAGGGATTCGTGAGACGCTCACGAGCCATCGTGGTCGCGGGCCCATGCCCGGGCAACAGGAAGGTGGAGTCCTCCAACGGGAGCACCACGTCCCGGAGAGACCGGAGCATCGCCGCATGATCCCCCCCTGGCAGGTCCGTCCTCCCGATGGACCCGGCAAAGAGGACGTCACCAGAGAGCACCGTCCGGTCCAGGTCGTCGGCAGGGATTCCCTCAGGAACCCCTGACGTGCAAAAGATCACCGAACCCTCCGTGTGGCCGGGGGCGTGGGCCACCTGGATCGACATCCCGGCTAGCTCCAGGACCTGCCGGTCGCTCACCTCGATGACATCCTGCGGCTCGGTCCAGGTGGCTCGCCGCCCGAACTGCTGCTCCAGCGCCGACAGCATGCCCGGCATCAGACTGCCCAGGGGGTCCTGCAGGCGGTAGCGGTCATCGGTGTGGATGTAGGCAGCCGTGCTCCCCGCGCACACTGGCGTCACGGCATACACGTGATCGAGATGGCCGTGGGTGAGCAGCACGGCGCTGGGGCGCAGCCCAAACTCGGCGAGCACGTCTTGAACCCGGTTCTCCACGCCGATGCCGGGGTCGATGATCAGGCACTCCTGCCCGGCTGCTGGGGCGACCACGTAGCAGTTGGTGCCGAACGCGTCGGCCACGATGCTTCTGATGAACATGCCGCGACCCTACCGACGTCCGAATGCGACGGGACCATCCCAGGGCCGTTCGATAGGCTGCATGACGTTCATGCCATGTCGAGACGGCCCAGATGGTCGTCCTCGCGGTCGAGAGAGGCCAACCAGCCGTGTCCGAGCAGTCAGCGCAGACCACCAGCACGCCCGAGCCGGAGGAGGTCTCGCCGCAGCACCCGGACCGGACCGTCGCTGAGCCGGACGCCACCGAGTCTGTCCAGGAGGCGGCGGACGCCGAGACATCGCCCGAGCCGGAGACGGTCGAGCCCGAGGCGACTGAAGCACCAGCAGAGCTGGAGACGGACAAGGCACCGGCTGATGAGCCCGAGGCACCCGAAGCCCCAGCTGAGCCCGTAGCACCGCCTGAGGCCCCCGACGCACCAGCAGCGCCCGAGAGCGAGACGCCCGCTGCGCCAAAGCCTTCGGCGGCGCCTTCCCCGACCATGTTTGCGGGGCGCAAGGCGGCGGTCCCCGCCGCGCCGGCGTCTCGAGCCGCACGGCCCGCGGCGCCTGCTGCACCCGTTGCTCCCCTCGCCTCCAGTGAGTCGATCAAGCATGGTCGCGTCGGCGAGGACGGCACGGTCTACGTGATCGCCGCTGACGGCTCCGAACGTGAGGTGGGTTCCTATCCCGACGCGACTGCGGAGGAGGCGCTGGCCTACTTCGCCCGCAAGTTCGACGAGGTCGTCGCCGTCGCCGACCTCCTTGCCCAACGCGTGGCGCACACGGATGTCTCGGCGCACGAGGCGCGCCAGTCTCTGGCCCACCTGAAAGAGCAAATCGGCGAGGCCACATTCGTGGGTGATCTCGCCTCCCTGCAGACGACGGTCACCTCGCTGGAGGAGTCCATCGCGGCCAAGTCGGCCGCCGAGGCGGAGGTCCGGGCCGCAGCCAAAGCGGCGGCCACCGTCGAGCGCGAGGCCCTCGTCGCGGAGGCGGAGGCCCTCGCCGCGACCGACCCCAGCAAGGTGCAGTGGAAGCAGGCCAGCACCCGCATCCGGGAGTTGCTCGACGAATGGAAGGCCCACCAACGATCCGGTCCGCGCCTGGACAAGGAGACCGAGGGGGACCTGTGGAAGAGGTTCAGCCACACCCGCACCGCCTTTGACAAGGGACGCAAGGCCTGGTTTGCCCAGCTCGACGTCGAGCACGGCTCAGCCAAGGCCGTCAAGGAGAAGTTGGTCAAGGAGGCCGAAGCGCTGTCCGCCAGCAAGGATTGGGGTGCTACTGCGGGCGCCTTCAAGCGGCTCATGCAGGACTGGAAACGCGCAGGACGCGCTGCCCGCTCCGACGACGACGCCCTGTGGAAGCGTTTTAAGGCTGCCCAGGACACTTTCTTTGACGCCAAGGATGAAGTGGTCGCAGTCGAAGAGGCGGAGTTCTCCGAGAACCTCAAGGTCAAGGAGACGCTCCTGGAGGAGGCCGAGGCGCTCAAGTTGGACGCGCCCAACCTCGACGCGGCCAAGACCGAACTGCGACGGATCCAGGACAAGTGGGAGGCGGCCGGCAAGGTCCCCCGCAACGACGTCCGCCGGGTGGAGAACCGACTCCGGGCCGTCGAGCAGAAGATCCGCGACATCGAGGACCGCCAGTGGCAGAAGTCAGACCCGGAGCTCACTGCGCGAGCGGCCTCGATGGCGGAGCAGCTCGAGCGCGCCGTCCAGGGGTTGACCAACGACCTGGAGGCCGCCACCGCGGCCGGTGACGACAAAGTGGTGGCTGCCCTGCAGTCCGAGCTCGCGACCAAGAAGATCTGGCTCGAGTCTGCCCGAGGCAACCTGTCCTGATGACCGACGCGCTCCGGACGCTGTCCACCCAGGTCACCGACGTCACCGACGGGCTGTGCGCCTACCTGGACGCCTCGCCCTCCCCTTTTCACGCGGTCGAGACGGCTGCGGAGTTGCTGCGCCAGGGCGGCTTCTCTGAGGTCGCCGAGTGCGATCCGACCCCGTCAGCGCCGGGACGGTATGTCGTGCGCCGGGCCGGGTCGTTGCTCGCCTGGTCCACCGCGGAGGTGGGGGAAGGACGTGCGGCGCACACGCCATACCGGGTCGTCGGCGCCCACACCGACTCCCCGAACCTGCGGATCAAGCCGCTGCCTGACTGGTCCCGCGCCGGCTGGCAGATGCTGGGGGTCGAGGTCTACGGCGGCGCCCTGACCAACTCCTGGCTCGATCGTGACCTCGGCCTGTCAGGCCGTGTCGCCGTCCGGGACGACGCCGTGACGGGCGGGATCAGCCAGCGGTTGTGGCGCTGCGACGACCCGATCCTGCGTGTCTCCCAGCTCGCGATCCACCTCGATCGGACGGTGCGCAGCGAGGGCCTGCAGCTCAACGACCAACTGCACCTCGCGCCGCACTGGGGTCAAGGTGTGGAGCGAGCAAACTTCCGGTCCTGGTTGGCTGAGCAGGTTGGCGTGCAGGCCGAGGCCCTCCTTGGCTTCGACGCGATGACTCATGACCTGACTCCGGCGCGGAGGGTCGGGGCCCAGGGTGAGCTGATTGCCTCCGCGCGCCTCGACAACCTCGCTACGAGCTATGCCTCGGTCCGCGCGATCCTCCATGCAGTCGAGCATCCCTGCGACGGACCGGTGATCCCGGTGATCGTGCTGTTCGACCACGAAGAAGTGGGCAGCATGTCCGAACGCGGCGCGCACTCGACCTTCCTGCCGGCCTGGCTGGAGCGGATCGTCATGGCTGCGGGCGGGAACCGGGAGGACTACTGGCGTGCCTTGGCCTCGACAGTGATCGCCTCCGGGGACATGGCGCACGCCACGCACCCCAACTATGCCGAGCGCCATGAGCCGGGGCACCCGATCATGGTCAATGCCGGACCGGTCTTGAAGGTCAACACCAATCTTCGTTATGCCACGGACTCGCTAGGGGCAGCAACCTTCACGCTCGCCTGCGAGGCGGCTGGCGTGCCTATGCAGACCTTCGTGACGCGCTCGGACCTGCCCTGCGGCTCGACCGTCGGGCCGATGACGTCTGCCCTCACCGGCGCCACGACGGTCGACTTCGGCGCGCCCATGCTGTCCATGCACTCCTCACGAGAGCTCGCTGGAACGCTCGACCAGGCCGGCTATGCCGCTGCCCTGGCTGCCTTCCTCACCCCTGCTTGAGGCACTCCGCCCGCTCGGACTGGCAGCAGCGACCGTTCGGTCAGGAGGCGGCGTCGTCCGCGTCGGTCTGGTCAGGGTGGTCGGGTCTGCCGCGGCGGTGGGGGTCGGTGCTGGTGGTGCCGGTGACGCGGTAGGCATCGAGCACCGCCGGGATGCGCAGGACGGCGCTGATCACTGACTGCAGGTGCGAAGGGTCGGCCATCTCGAAGGTGAACTTGCTCAACGCCACCCGGTCACGGTTGGTCTGGACCGCGGCGGACAAGATATTGACGTGCTGGTCGGAGAGCACCCTGGTGATGTCAAAGAGCAGTCGGGGGCGGTCCAGCGCCTCCACCTGCAAGTTGACGAGGAAGAGACTGTTGGCGCTCGGTGCCCAGGCCACGGGGATGAGACGCTCGGGATGGGCCTGGAGTTGTTGGGCATTGGTGCAGTCGGTCCGGTGGATCGAGACACCGCGCCCGTGGGTGACGAAGCCCAGGATCGGATCTCCGGGCACCGGGGTGCAGCACTTGGCCAACTTGACCCAGACGTCGTCGGCACCGACGACGGTGACGCCTGGGTCGCTCGGCTGGACCCGCGCCCGCGTGGGGCGAGTGCCCTCGGCCAGGTCCTCCTGGGCGCCGTCGTCGCCCCCGGCAGTGCTGATGAGCTGGGTCACGACGTGCTGCGGCGACACGTGCCCCTCACCCACCGCTGCGAAGAGCCCGTCGATCCCCTTATAACCCAACCCCTGGGCCACCGCGGTGAGGCTCTCGTGCGACATCAACCGCCTGAGGGGGGCGTTCTGCTTGCGCAGCACCTTGGCGATCTGGTCCTTGCCCGACTCGACCATGACCTCTCGGCGCTCGCGGGTGAACCACTGCCGGATCTTGTTGCGAGCCCGAGCGCTCTTGACGAAGGTCAGCCAGTCACGGGTCGGGCCAGCCTCCTCCGCCTTGCTGGTGATGATCTCCACGACGTCGCCGTTGTGCAGCTCGGAATCGAGGGGGACCAGTTTGCCGTTGACCCGACCGCCCACGCACTTGTGTCCTACCTCGGTGTGCACGGCATAGGCGAAGTCGACAGGGGTGGATCCGCTCGGCAGCGCCATGACGTCGCCGCCAGGGGTGAAGACGTAAACCTCGCCGCTGCCCATCTCGAAGCGGAGCGAGTCAAGGAACTCCCCCGGGTCCGCGGTCTCCTGCTGCCAGTCGACCAGCTGGCGCAGCCACTGCATACCCTCCAACGCCCCCGGCGTCCCGTCGGCTCCGGGCACCGCACGAGTGCCGTCGGGACCCTGCTCCTTGTACTTCCAGTGCGCGGCGACGCCATACTCCGCGCGCCGGTGCATCTGGTGGGTGCGGATCTGGATCTCGACCGGCTTGCCCTCCGGTCCCATGACCGTCGTGTGCAGCGACTGATACATGTTGAACTTGGGCATCGCGATGTAGTCCTTGAAGCGCCCGGGCACCGGGTTCCATCGACTGTGGAGGGCTCCGAGGACCGCGTAGCACTCCTGGATGGAGTCGACGAGCACCCGGACTCCGACCAGGTCGTAGATTTTGTCGAAGTCGTGACCGCGCACGATCATCTTCTGGTAGACGGAGTAGTAGTGCTTAGGCCTTCCGGTGATGGTGGCCCGGACCTTGCTGGTCTTCAGCTCCTCGTTGATGTCCGCACGGATCTGGGCCAGCAGTTCCTCGCGAGCCGGCGCCCGTTGCGCCACCATCCGGACGATCTCGTCGTAGACCTTGGGATACAGCTGGGCGAAGGACAGGTCCTCCAGCTCCCACTTGAGAGTGTTCATCCCCAACCGGTGCGCGAGCGGCGCAAAGATCTCCAGCGTCTCGGCAGCCTTCCTATTGGCAGACTCGGTCGAGACATAACGCCAGGTGCGCGCATTGTGCAGCCGGTCGGCCAGCTTGATGACCAGCACCCGAATGTCCCTAGCCATCGCGACGACCATCTTGCGGACCGTCTCGGCCTGCGCTGCGTCACCGTAGGTCATCTTGTCCAGCTTGGTGACGCCGTCGACCATCATCGCGATCTCGTCACCGAACTCCGTGCGCAGCTGCGGTAGCCCGTAGGCGGTGTCCTCGACGGTGTCGTGCAGGAGAGCCGCCGCGATCGTCGACGGGGTCATCCCTAGCTCGGCAAGGATGGTGGCAACGGCCAGCGGGTGGGTGATGTAGGCGTCGCCGCTCTTACGTTTCTGTCCCTCGTGAGCAACCGCGGCCACCGCAAAGGCCCGCTCGATGAGCGCCAGGTCACCCTTGGGATGGGTGGCGCGGACGGCGCGCAGGAGGGGCTCGATCGCGGGGCTGGTGGTGCTCGACCGACTGCCGAGACGGGTCCACCGAGGCCGCAGACCGCCACCCACCCTAGGGGTGGTTCCGGTGGTGGAAGGGTCGGTCATGACTCGATGATAGGCGGACCCAGCGCTGCGGCTTAGATGATGGTCAGCGAGTGGACGTCATAGCCACTCAACTTGTCGCGACCTTTGAGCTCCCCGATCTCCAGGACCAGCTCGATCGCCGCCACGCTCGCACCACACTGCTCCACGAGCTGGCAGGTAGCGGCCAGCGTCCCGCCGGTAGCCAGCACGTCATCGACGACGAGCACGCGCTCACCGTTGGACACCGCGTCTTGGTGGATCTCCAGGGTGGCGGTGCCGTATTCGAGGGCGTAGGACAGGCTGTGCACGGCCGAGGGCAGCTTGCCCTCCTTACGCACCGGCACGAAACCGACCCCCAACTCGTGCGCGATCATCGCACCGATGATGAAGCCCCGGGCCTCGATCCCGGCGACCACATCGACCCTGCCTCGTTGACGCTGGACCGTGTCCGCCACGATCCGGTCCCGCAGCGCCGCGTCCAGCAGGATGGGCGTGAAGTCCTTGAAGACCACCCCATTGATCGGGAAGTCGACGATGTCACGCATCCCGTCGAGCACGTCCTGGGCAAGCTGCTGGTCGGTCATGCGGTCACCTTAAGGAAGGGGGGCGGGTCAACGACGCTTGCGTTTGGGTTGGTTGCGTGGTCCTCGCGCTGCGTAAGGGTGCAACGTCCGGCCGGTGGCGGGTGCGGAAGCGGGGGGGCGAGATGCCGTGGGGGTGGCTCCAACGACAGCGCCATCGCGCTCGCTCTCCTCCTGCAGCGCGTCCAGATCGGCCTGCACCGCGGCTTTGCGATCGGCGCGGATCTCGCCCCTGGCGCGCCGCTTGCGCACGATCGCGTCGTGCGTCTTGACTGACTTCTCGTTCTCGCGAAGGTGGACCAGCAGCGGGGTGGCGATGAAGATCGAGGAGAAGGTGCCGACCGCGATGCCGATAAACAGGGCCCAGGCCAGGTCCACCAGGGTGCCCGGCCCGATCAGCGTCTTGCCGACGATCAGGATGACGGTCACCGGCAACAGGGCCACGACCGAGGTGTTGATGGACCGGACGATCGTCTGGTTCACCGCCAGGTTGGCCGCCTCGCCATACGTGCTCCGCTGCGTGTCAAACGCGTCCTCGGTGTTCTCATACACCTTGTCGAAGACCACGATGGTGTCGTAGATCGAGTAGCCCAGGATCGTCAGGAAGCCGATCACCGAGGCCGGTGAGACCTCGATCCCCAGGAGGGCATAGATCCCGAGCGTGAAGAAGACGTCGTGGATCAGCGCGAAGAGCGCGGAGACAGCCATCGTCCAGGTCCGGAAGTAGAGCGTCAGCACGATGGTGACGAGCACGAGGAAGACACCCAATGCCAGGAATGCTCGTTTGGTGACGCTCTGGCCCCACGAGGGACCGACCAGCGAGCTGGTCACCGACTCGATGCTGACGCCGAAGTCTTCGGCGAGCGAGGCGCGGAGGTCCTCGGCCTGCTGCGCCTCCATCTCACCGGTCTGGACGCGGACCGTGTCGTCACCGATCTTGGTCACCTCGGCGGTGAGTCCGGTGACGGTGTCGTTGACGGCCTGGGTGGCGCGGGTCTCGTAGTCGGCCATCTGGGAGACGCCGGAGACTCGCAGCTCGGTGCCACCACTGAATTCGATGCCGAAGTTCAGTCCCTTGCCCAGGATCCCTACCAGGGAGATCGAAATGAGTAAGGCTGCGAGGGCATACCACCACTTGCGGGCGCCCACGATGTTGAAGGAGCGCTCGCCGGAGAAGAGGTCGTTGCCGAGTTGGCTGAAGCGTGACATCAGACCACACCGCCTTCCAGTTCTTCGCGGGTATGGCGTCTGCGCCCGGGGGTGACCAGCGGCTCGCGGATCTGGCCGCGCCCCAGGTAGGTCGAGCGTTTGGCGCCCAGTCGCTCCGGCTCCATCCCCGACCACTTCTTGCCCTGACCGAAGTACTGGGTGTCGGCAAGCATGCTCACGATGGGGTGGGTGAACATGATGACGATGACGAGGTCGAGCACGGTGGTCAGGCCCAAGGTGAACGCGAAGGCCTTGACTCCGGCCTCGGACAGGTAGTAGAGCACGCCGGCCGCGATGAGGTTGACGACGTCAGAGATGATGATCGTCCGCTTCGCACGGTCCCAGCCGGTGTCCACGGCATACCGCAGCGGTCGACCCTCCCGCACCTCGTCACGGACGCGTTCGAAGTAGACGATGAAGCTGTCGGCCGTGATCCCGATCGCCACGATCAGACCGGTCACTCCAGCCATGGTGAGACGGAAGTTGGTCGCCCACCCGAGCAGAGTCACCGTGCCGTAGGTCAGGACCCCGGCGACCACCAAGGACCCGATCGCCACGAAACCCAGGGCGTGGTACTGGATCATCATGTAGAGGAAGACCAGCAGCAGGCCGATGCCGCCGGCGACCAACCCCCAGAAGAGCTGCTTGCCGCCCAGCGTCGGGCTGATCTGCTCGG
>NZ_JAUNVI010000130.1 GCF_030537745.1 Ornithinimicrobium sp.
CCCGGGACCCATTGGTGCCGGGCTTCACGCTGCGTTAGGTGGCTCGTGAGGGGCGGGCATCGCCGGTCGCGCGGTGCAACGTCCTGGCCGCACGCCCCAGTTGGTTGATCGGGCGCTCATACATCCGGTCGCGAGCAAGCACATCGGCTCGGTTCATCAACTCACCCACACTGGCGGGTAGATGGTGGGTGTTCGCCGCCTCACGAGTGGTCCCGGATGGTGTCGATCAAGCGCACGACCAGCAACGAGATTCCTGGCGGTAAGTCGGACACGGGCTCCTGCCTGCTCAGTTCTTCAGCCTGCCGGGCCAGAACTACCGGACCGGTCCGGCAGGCGTGCGGCCTCGGTGCTGGCCTGCCAGAGCAGTTGGTGCATCGCCACCAGGACGTGGGCTGCGGCAGGGGTGGTGACCCTTCGGTCCAGCGGCATCATAAGAGCTCCTTCGCAGAGGGCGATGTCGATAGACCCAGCCCAGCGACTCCTTTGCCAGCACTGGTGACTCCCGGCCACTTCTGGGGATACGGCCGCTGGCGGCACCTGCCTGTGGATAACCGCTGCGCCCTGTCGGTGGCCGCGCGCACTCTGGTCATGACCCCTAAAGCGGGGTGGCGAGAACCAGGGACTCAAAACCTCCTAAACTCAGAAGCTGAGAACAATCGGTGATGAACCACCGTGGAGGTGGCAGCGATGACGGTAACCAAGGCACGACACGCTTGGGCGCGCGCCCTGGGTCATTCGACGAGAATCGTCCCCATCATGCCGAGGTCCTCGTGGTCGAGGATGTGGCAGTGGTAGACCGTCCGGCCTCCGAAGTCAGCAAACCGGATCCGCACAGTGACCGACCCTCCGGCCGGGACGTTGACGACGTCGAGCCACACGGGCACGTCCAGGCGCTCCCCCGCTGTCTCGATCAACTGCATCGGCCATACGTGCAGGTGGAAGGGGTGGTCCAGCGGTCCGTCGTTGCCGATGGTCCACTCCTCGACGGTGCCCAACCGAACCCGCTGGTCGGTGCGGTCGGGGTCATAGGACAGACCGTCGAGGGTGAAGTCCATCGGGCCCCCACCGCCCATCATCCCGACCATCGACATCTGGAAGGTCAGCCTCCGGCGCTCGTCGACCCGCACCTCACGCAGGTCCGCCAGCGGAACCTCCTCGGCTCCGCCGCCAGGCGGCGGACCTCCTGCCGCGGCGCCCCTGCCGGAGCCAACCTGCAGCCTGGCGAGGGGGCGTTCGGAGTCCTCCGGGCCGACCCCACCGCCGCCGCGACCACCGCGCCCCATCATGCCGCCCATCATCTGGCCGCGGTCCACGGGCACTGCGACTAACTCGCTCTGACCTTCGGTGAGGTCGATGATCAGGTCGAGCCGGTTGCCGGGGGCTAGAACCACCTGGTCGAGGGAGGCAGGCACGGCCAACCGTCCGACATCCCGGCCCACCACCCTGGTCTCCTGCCCCGGAAGACGCAGGGACAGGTAGCGCGAGGAGCAGGCGTTGACAACCCGCCAGCGTTCTCTTTCACCCGCCTGCCCGCGCAACAGCGGGCTGACCTGGCCGTCGACGAGCACCAACTCCCCCTCGCGCCCCATCATGCGCTCCATCCTCGATGGGGATACGACAGACCCG
>NZ_JAUNVI010000077.1 GCF_030537745.1 Ornithinimicrobium sp.
CACCGGCACCGGCACCGGCCCCCGCTCCGGCACCTGCCCCTGCCCCGACCGGCGGCATCCTGTCGATCGCCGCGGCCTACACCGGCATCTACTACGTCTACGGCGGCAGCACTCCTGCCGGCTTCGACTGCTCGGGCTACACGCAGTACGTCTTTGCGCAGGCAGGCATCTCGCTGCCCCGCACCGCGGCCGCCCAGCAGGCCTACGCCACGCCCGTCAGCAATCCTGCGCCTGGCGACCTGGTGTTCTACGGCTATCCCGCTTATCACGTGGGCATCTACGCCGGCAACGGCATGATGTATGACTCCGGCAAGCCCGGCATCCCGAGCCAGTTGCGCGCCATCTTCAGCGGCGTCTCCGGCTACGGTCGCGTCGGCTGACCGACCCCACCGCCGCGTCTGGCGGCAGCGTGGTGTCTGCATACCAAAGAAGGACCCCGCCCCGAAGCATCGGGGCGGGGTCCTTCTTTGCTCGCTGACGCCTCAGGTCGCGGAGGAAAGCTCCGTCGCCTCGTCGGACTCGTCGTTGAACTCGCCCAGGATCTGCTCCAGGATGTCTTCCATCGAGGTCATCCCGATGACGCGGCCGTCGGGGTCGCGGACGAGGGCCAGCTGACCCCGTTGGGCGCGGAGGCTAGCGACCGCATCGATGAGCGGGAGGGTCGAACGCAGCGAGGCGACCGGCTGGATGAACTCGCCCAGCCCTCGACGGCCTCCGTCCGGGCCGTCTGCGGTCGCCAGGATCGCATCCCGCACATGCACCAGTCCGCGGATCCGCTGGTGTCCAGCTCGACCCGTCGGCTCGACGATGAAGAGCCGGCTCCGACCGCTCTCCCTGCTGATGGCTTCCACGTCCGCTGCCGTGGCAGACCGTGGGATCGTGACTGCGGCCGAGGGTGGAAACATCACTGAGAGCACGGTCTCCTGCTCCAGCCGGAGCGCGCCGGTGAGGATCTGGTGATCGGCATCGCCCAGGACGCCGTGCTCGTAGGACTGCGCGAGCAGCAGCTGCAGGTCCGCCGGGGTCTGGGCGGTGCCGACGGTGTCGACGACGTGCACACCGAAGAACCGGAGCACCAGGTTGGCCAACCCGTTCATCACCCACAGCACTGGCCGCACCACCCAGGTGAAGGCCCTGAAGGGGAGCGCGATGGCCATGGCTGAGCTCTCCGGGTGCGAGATCGCCCACGACTTGGGAGCCATCTCGCCGATCACCATGTGCAGGAAGACCACGAGGGAGACGGCCAGCACGATCGAGATCGCGTGGACCATGACGTCAGGGACCTGGAGCCAGGTGATGACGGGAGCAAGCAGCGTCGCGACGGCGGGCTTGGCCAAGGCTCCCAGACCCAGGGTGCACAAGGTGATGCCGAGCTGGGCGCCGGCGAGCATGACGGAGAGCTCGCGGGAGGCTTCGACGGCGGCGCGCGCCGAGCGGCTGCCCGCTTCGGCGTGCTCCTCAAGCCGGTGTCGTTTGGCGGCCACGATCGCGAACTCGGAGGCGACGAAAAATCCGTTGGCTGCTAGCAGCAGCAGACTGACGAGCAGCGCGGTCGTGGTGCTCATCGTGCCTCCTCCTCGTCGATGAAGACCGGCATCTGGTCGCTCGACAGTGCGTCCCGGTCGGCTTCGGAGAGCTGGCCCCAGTCTTCGACGGTGCGAGTGACCATCGGGTGGAGCGCTACGGTGTCAGGGACGAACCGTTGGGTGGAGAGGACATCGATCCGGGTCTGGTGGACATACTCATCGCCCTCCCCGGTCCGGTTGTCCCAACGCACGATCACGCTGTCACCCTCGACGGCCGTGCGGCCCAACTTGTCCAGGACCAGGCCGGAGATCGTGTCGTAGTTCTCGTGCTCTGGCAGCTCGATGCCGGTCACTTGGGCGACCTCGTCAATCCGTAGCCGTGCGGACAGGTCCCAGATTCCGTCGCCGCGGGCCTGGCTGGTGGACTCATCGTCGTCGTCCTCGTCCCAGATCTCACCGACGACCTCCTCCGCGACATCTTCAAAGGTCACGATGCCGGCAAAGCCGCCGTACTCATCGACGACCACCGCCATCTGCTGGTGGTGCGAGCGGAGAGACTCCAACACCTTGGGCAGCGGCAGCGACTCCGGCACGATCAGGGCTTCCTCACTCAGGTCGCGGACCAGGGTGCCCGCTCGCTCGCCCGGGTCGACCTCCAGCAGGTCGTGCATCCCGATGACGCCGACGATGTCGTCGATGTCCCGCCCGATGACCGGAAATCTCGAGTGTCCGCTCAGCATCGCCTCGAGCACGACGGCCGCCTGCTCATCAGCCTGGATGGTCTGCACCGACGTGCGCGGCGTCATGACCTCTTCTGCGACCCGGCCACGAAAAGCCAGTCCGCGTTCGAGCAGTGTCGACAACTCCTCGTCCAACGTCCCGCCGCTGTGTGCCTCCGCGATGATCCGGGTCAGATCTTCCGGTGTCGCGCCCTGAGGCAGCTCCTCCAGCGGCTCGATGCCGACTGAGCGGAGCAAGGCATTGGAGGCCATGTCAAACAGTTTGATGATCGGGCCCAGGACGGTCAGATACATCAGCGTCGACCGGGATAGTGCGCGCGCCAAGGGCACGGGCCGGGCGATCGCGAGGTTCTTGGGTCCCAGCTCGCCCAGCACCATCTGCAGCGTCGTCGAGAAGACCAGGGTGGCGAGGGAGAAGAGCGAGATCATGCCGGCACGTGCGAGCCAACCGACATCGGCGTACTCTTCCGTCAGACCACGCACGAGGAGTGCCTCGCCGAGGTAGCCGACGAGCAGTGCCGTCACGGTGATGCCGAACTGTGCACCGGAGAGGGTGAAGGACAACCGGGAGGTGACTCGAAGCGCGCGTTCGGCGGCAGGGTCTCCCTGTTGGGCGAGCTGTTTGAGCTTTCCCCGGTCGACGCTGACGAAAGCGAACTCCTGCGCGACGAAGTAGCCAGTCATCACGGTCAGCAGGAAGATGACGCCGAGGCCGGACGCGATCAGCATGGGGTGCCCCCACCACCCCTGGGGAGCCGGGCACTGCCCGGCTTGGGACTATCAGGTTGGGCGGCAGGCGTCATGGGTCAAGTGTAGGCAGGGCTACGCTCATCCCCGTGTCATCCCAGGCGCGCAGACCACGGTTCCACGCCAGCCGACCGGCGACGCTGGCCGTGGTCGCATTAGGTGGGGCGGTGGGCGCCCTGTTGCGCTGGGGACTGGAGTTGGTGCTCCCACACACGCAGGGGTGGCCCTGGGCGACGTTGCTCGCCAACATCGCCGGCTCTGCAGCTCTCGCCTGGCTTCTCGTGCATGACGATCGCCACCGCCACCCTGCCTGGATCCGGCCAGCGGTCGGGACCGGCATGCTCGGTGGGTTCACGAGTTTTTCCACGTATGCGGTGCAGGTGGCGCTGCTGGGTGAGGTCGAGCCGGCGATCGCGTTGGCCTATCTGGTGAGCACCCCCGTCCTGTGCGTCTTCGCGGCCGCCCTGTCCGGATCACTTGCCCTCAGGGCGGCGAGGGCGCGATGACGGCGGGGATGGACTGGGGCGTGGCGCTCCTGCTCGTCGCGGTCGGCGGGGCGGTCGGGGCGGTAGTGCGACATTTGGTGTCGATGCCGCCGCTGGGGCCTTTCCGTGGGGTGCTGCTGGTCAATGTCCTGGGAGCAGCCGCCCTTGGCGGGCTGGTCGCGCTGTCCGACCGCCTCTCACCGAGCCTGTTCCTGCTGTTCGGGACCGGGCTGTGCGGGGCGATGACGACGTGGAGCACGCTTGCGGTCCAGACCTGGGAGCTGGGGCGGTTCTCCGTCTGGAGAGGTGCCGTCTACCTCGCCGTGACGCTCGCCCTCGGGCTGCTGGCCGCACTGGTCACCTACGTCGCTCTTGCGTGAGCAGGGCCCTGGCCCCAGCTCTGCTCCGAGCGGCGGCGACCGCCCTGCCGTGGCACGCCATGTGACCGACACGGCACCCTTGCGTCCCGAGGACTGTCAGTGCTCTCTCCTACGGTGGAGACAGCTCGACAAACGCTGCCGATCGGCAGCAAAAGGGGCAGCACGGACCGGAGAGGAGGAGGGCGTGGTCAAGTTTCTGCACAGCGGCGACTGGCAGATCGGGATGACCCGACACTTCCTCGCCGGTGAGGCACAGGCCCGATTCTCGGCAGCGCGGGTCGACGTGATCCGTCGGCTCGGGCGGGTCGCGGTCGACCAGGGCTGCGACTTCATCGTGGTCTGCGGTGATGTCTTCGAGAGCAACCAGCTCACGCCGCAGACGGTCCGGCGCTCGCTGGAGGCCCTGCGTGCCCTTGAGGTGCCGGTCTATCTGCTGCCCGGCAACCACGACCCGCTGGATGCGATGTCGATCTACACCTCCGAAGTCTTCCGCGACGAGGCGCCAGCGCAGGTCCATGTCCTGGACCGAGCCGGCGTGCACGTCGTGGGAGAGGGCGTGGAGCTGGTCGCGGCGCCGTGGCGGAGCAAGCATCCAGGTCGCGACCTCGTGGCCGAGGCCATGGCTGACCTCCCACCGGGGCCCGCGCCTGAGGGTGTCGTGCGGGTGGTCGTGGGCCATGGCGCCGTCGACATCCTCGACCCTGACCGGGGCAACGACGCGGCGATCGCTACCGCGCCTCTCCTCGCGTCGCTCGACGAGGGCCGGATCCATTACGTCGCCCTTGGCGACCGTCATTCGCGCACGGAGGTCGCGGGGACCTCGTCGATCCACTATGCGGGCGCACCGGAGCAGACAGCCGCGCGTGAGACGCGACCCGGCGATGTGCTGGTGGTCGAGGTCGATCCGAGCACCCCTGCTCGGGTGACTGCCCACCATGTGGGTTCGTGGTCGTTCGCGGTCGTTGACCGCCGGATCGAGGGTGAGGCCGACCTCGTCGCGCTCGACGAGTTCTTGGGTGGATTGGCCGACAAGGACCGCACGGTCGTCCACTACGCGCTTCGCGGCACGCTCACGGTGGCCCAGCACGCCCGACTGGAGAGCATCCTGTCGCGGCATCGGGACACCTTGGCGGCCCTCGTGGAGCGCAGCCGCCACCACGACATCGCGGTGATCAGCGACCAGCAGGAGTGGGACGAGCTAGGACTCGGCGGCTTCCTCGGCACGGCCGTCGACGAGATCCGAAGCCTGGCCGAGGCGGGCGCGGGCACGGGTGGCTCCCACGGATGCGAGCTCCCGTCACCACGCTTGGGGATCGATGTCATCGAGATCGGGATCGAGGACGAGCTCGATGAGGGTCTGCGGCCGCAGGCCGTGTTCGTCGCCGGCCGTGAGGACGACGACGAGTCGGCGCGTGACGCCCTGGCGCTGCTCTACCGACTCACCCGCGGCGGTGCAGCATGAGGGTGCATCGCCTCACGGTCAAGGATGTCAAGGGCGTCCGTGAGCGCACCGTCGTCTTTCCCGACCACGGCGTCGTGGTGGTCGAAGGCCCCAACGAGGTCGGCAAGTCGACGATTCTCGAAGCCTTCGACAAACTCCTCGACCCACGCCTGAAGTCGACGTCGACGCGCGAGGAAGTCCGATCGCTCAAGCCCGTCGGACGCGACGTCGGACCCTATGTGGAAGCCGAGTTCACCGTGGGCGGCCACCGCGTCCGCTACGCCAAGAGGTGGCTCCGGCAGCCGCTGACCACCCTGGAAGTGCTCTCGCCGGTGCCCGCCCAGCTGTCCGGCGAGGCAGCACAGGCTCGGGTCGACCAGCTGATCGCCCAGTCCCTGGACCGGACCCTGTGGGATGCGCTGCGATTTGCTCAGTCCCAGGACGGCACGGTGGCGCCGCTGGCCGACAGCGCCGTGCTCAGCAGCGCACTCGATGCCGCCGCCGGGTCGCAGCTGCACGCCGAGGAGGGCGAGCTGATCCTCGATCGGGTAGCCAAGGAGTTTTCCCTCTACTTCACCCGCACGGGCCGCCCGACGGGGGACTACAAGGCGGCACTGGCGGCTTACCACCTGGATCAGGACGCGGTGTCCGAGGCGCACCGACGGTTGCAGGAGGCAGAGCAGCTCCTGGGGCGTCAGGAGCAGGTCCGGCGTGAGGTGACGCAGGCTGCTGAAGGTCTGGCGAGGGCCCACGGCGAGTTGACCGCTGCCCACGAGGCCCGAGAGGTGGTGTCCGAGATCGTGACCGCTCACGAGCGGGTGCGCGCTCGGCTCGGTGAGGCCAGCGAGAAGTCCCGTGCGGCGGCCCGGATCCGGCGGGAGCGACGCGAGCTGGTCGCTGAGCTGGCGACGATCACAGCCCGGGTTTCCCGCGCCGAAACCCAGCTGGTCACGGACCAGAAGGCCGCGGGCGCCCTGATAGAGCCCCTCGCAGCAGCCGAAGAGACAGCCACCGCGACCGAGGACGCCCTCGAGCGGGCCGAGGAGGTCGCCGAGGCTGCGCGGGCGGATGCGGATCACCTCGTCGATCTCGCGCGTCTGCACGAGCTTGAGTCCCTGACCGACCGGGTGCGGGATCTGGTGCCACGGCTTGCCGCCACCCGAGAGAAGCTGTGCGAACGGCCGATCACTGCGCAGACGGTGCAGCAGATCCAGGGCCTGGGAAAGCGGGCCATGCTCTTGCAGGCTCGGCACGAGGGCGCGAGCGGTCGCGTGTGCGTCGAGTCCTTGGGCGCGTCCGTCTCGGTCACGACATCCGAGTCGAACCCCGAGGGTCCGTGCCTCGAGTCCGGCGAGCGGCAGACCTTCGTGGTGACCGAGCAGACCGTCATCACGGTGGACGGGGCAGTGCGCGT
This sequence comes from Ornithinimicrobium sp., assembly GCF_030537745.1. Taxonomy (GTDB): domain Bacteria; phylum Actinomycetota; class Actinomycetes; order Actinomycetales; family Dermatophilaceae; genus Ornithinicoccus. The sequence goes on from NZ_JAUNVI010000077.1 coordinate 6,734, forward strand.
CGTCGTGGTGCCCGAGGAGAGCGGCAAGGCGCGAGCCGCGGAGCTGGCGACCGCACGTCTGGACCTCGACCGGGCGTTGGTCGAGCACGGCGTGCAGACCATCGAGGAGCTGGAGCAGGCGGTCGCCGAGCAGCAACGGGTGCAGCAGGAGGTTCGAGAGCTCGCTCACGTGCTGGAGGTCACCACCGCTTCCCGCTCTGCTGCGGAGCAGCGGCAAGCACTAGCGGGTGTCGTCCCCTCGGGCCTGATCGATGACATGTCTGCACTACGCACGCGGCTGGACGCTTTCGCAACGGCACGAGTGAGCGAGGTGGCCCTCCCGGACGACGAGGCCAGTGCCAACGAGGCCGCTCGTGGCGCCGCACGGTCTTTGCTTCAGGCGCGATCAGCACGGCGCACCGCGACAACCACGGTCAAGGAATGTCGCGCGCGCGCCCAGCTGCTGCGCACCGAGCTCGAGCGCGCCACGGGGCGGCTGGAGTCAGATCGTGATCGGCTCACCCAGCTGTCGGAGGCGCTGCATGGTGCGCGCCTGCAGGTCGCCGACGAAGCGCTGGAGATCCAGGTGCGAGAGCGATCCATGGTGCTGGCCGCCGTCGAGCTGGAGGCCGAGCGTGCCGCGCGCGCACTCGAAGCGGCCGATGTCGAGGGTATGACTCGCCGTACGTTGGAGGCTGCGGTGCGGGTCGATGTCGCTGACGCTGAGCACGTCCGACTGACCGCGGCACTGCATACCCTCAACGGTCAGATCGAGATGGCCGCCAGCGAGGGGCGCAGCGAGCTCTACGACCATGCCGTGGCTACGCTCGACGAGACGGAGCGCCACCTGTCATCGCTGGACCGCCGCGCCCGAGCAGCACGTCACCTCTGGCGAACTCTCCAGGCCCACCGCGACGCGGCGCACCGGGCCTATGTGCTGCCCTACACCCAGACGTTGGAGCGGCTAGGTCGCGTCGTCTACGGCGCCAGCTTTGCCGTGACCGTCGATGATCAACTGACCCTGGCTGCTCGCACCCTGGATGGCACGACCGTGCCGTTCGAGCAGCTGTCCGGCGGAGCCAAGGAGCAGCTCGGGATCCTGGCGCGCCTGGCCGTGGCCCAGTTGGTCGACCCCGCACAGGGGGTCCCCGTCGTCATCGACGACGCGCTCGGCTACAGCGACCCCGGGCGACTCCAGCAGATGGGGGAGATCCTGGGAGCCAGCGCGCAGGGCGCAGACGTGCAGGTCATCCTGCTCACCTGCACCCCCGAGCGCTACGCCGCCATCCCGCACACGACGACGATCAGGCTCTCGGCCTAGCCCGGCAGCACGGGAGCATCGGTGACCGGCGTCTGCATCGGTCGCGACATCAGCCGTGCAGGGCTACCGTCGAAAGATGACCGATCAGACGAGCATCACCGTTTCCCGCATCATCGACGCCTCGGCCAAGGACATCTTTGAGGTGCTCTCGCTACCAGCGCGGCACCTCGAGCTCGACGGCTCTGGCTTCATCCGGTCGGTGGCCCACGGAGACCGCATCACGGCCACCGGTCAGGTCTTCACCATGAATATGTCCGGCGATCACATGGGCGGGGACTACCAGTCCGATAACCATGTCACCGGGTACGACGAGGGCAAGCTGCTGGCGTGGCAGACCGCGCCGGCGGGCACCGAGCCTCCGGGATGGGAATGGGTATGGGAGCTCACTCCGCAGGGGCCGGACAGCACCGAGGTCCGGCACACTTACGCGTGGGGCAACGTTACCGACAAGGAGTTGCTCAAGAAGATCTCGTTCCCGTTGATCGACGAGAGTGAATTGGAGGACACGCTTGGCCGGCTCGCGGCCGCAGTCTCCTCCTGAGTTGAGCACGCATGGCGGTGCCCGAGCCAGTGGGCGTGGGCACCGCCATGAGCGTGGTTATAGGGCGGCGTGATTTAGAGAACGACGGGTGGCTGGGTGGGCCGGCCATCCGTCGACCGGTCCGCTCCCATCCTGAAGGATGGTGTGCCGGATGTAGAGCTCGCTCCCGTCGGGGTTGTACATCGGATGATGTGCAAGGTGAGCTCCTCTCGGATCCGCTTCCAGTTTCGGGACCCGTTGGAGCCAGCGGTGCGCAGGATGTCGAGCAGCGTGTCGGTGCCATAGGGCTCGTTGCCATGGATGCGTCCCTGCAGCCACACGTGCGTCGGTCCCGTACCGACGGTAGCCACGTAGAGCTCACGTCCGGCCTCGCTTGCACCGGGCGTGATGCCGAGTTCGCGCGGGGTGCTGACCGTGACCGTGCCGCGCGAGGTCCGTTCGATCTGATCGAGGGACTTCACCATGTCGGCTTATGTCAGCAGGGCAGCGCGCGGTGGGAACGGACCAGGCTCTGGGAAGTTGCCGGCGGCGAGGACAGGAGCGGCCACGCTGAGCGGTACGGCCGCCAGGCCGGCGGTGAATAGGCGCGCCGGCTGACGTGGGTAGGCGAGGTGGGTTGCATGTTTCCTCCAGGGAGAGATCGACGTTGATTCGTGCTGACGCGACGCTAGCGAGGATGTGGCCTTCTACGACGTGCAACGCCGCAAGGAGGATCGACTGGGTCCGAGGTCATGAGAGGATTGTCCGCGCGCCCGTCAGCGGGTTAGCCCTCGTAGCTCAGGGGATAGAGCACCGCTCTCCTAAAGCGGGTGTCGCAGGTTCGAATCCTGCCGGGGGCACGCGGCATCTGTGCAGGTCAGACGCTTTCCTTCGGCTCTAGTGCAAGCGGTTCGCGTGAGGTTTGGCTCGGACTGGTGCCTGATTGGTGCCCGAAGGCGCGGTTGATCCTCTCGATGGCGGCCCGCTCGGCGTCGGTACCCATGAGATGCCCGTAGGTGTCCAGCGTCAGCTTCGTGGAGCTGTGTCCGAGCCAGACCGCGATGGTCTTGATGTCTACGCCGGCAGCGATCCACAGGCTGGCAGCCGTGTGCCGGAGGTCGTGCGGTCGGCGTCCGTCGGTCGTCTCGTTCCACCGGACCGCGCGCCGCCAGTTCTGGGCGTGCAGGTACCCACCCTGGCTGGCCGGGAAGAGCAGCTCCTCGGGGCTCAGTCCCTCAAGACGTGCCTCGACCAACGGAAGGGCCAGCGAGAGGAGCGGCACGATCCGGCTCCGTCCGCTCTTGGTGCTGGTGCGCTCGATCACCTTGCCGGTGCGCCCGGACTGTGGCAGCGACCTGGCGACGACGACCGCCGGGTAGGGAACGTTGGTGACGTCCCGGGCACGCAGCCCGCGCAGCTCGCCGAAGCGGAGGCCGGTCAACCCGAGGAACAGCGTGACGTCCGCCTGGGCGCCTGCGTGCTGCCGCTGCTCCTCCACCACGGCCAGCAGCTCCTGCATCCTGAAGGGCCTGAACTCCCCGCGACGGCGGCTGGAGTCCGGCCGCGGAAGCCGGACCGCAGCCGCCGGGGAGTCGCGGATGACCCGCGAACGCACAGCGTAGTCGAACAGGCCGCGCAGGGTCGTCCGCACGCGCGCGGCTGTACCCACCGAACGGGTGCTCGCGATCGTGCCGAGAAACCGCTCGATGTGCACTCGGTTCACTGACCCCATCGGTCGTCGGCCCAGGGCCGGCACGATGTGGACACGAAGGGCGCTCTCGTCGGACTCCCAGGCGCGGACCGAGACCTGGTCGCGCCTCGCCTCGAGGTAGGTCTTGGCCAGTTCGGCCACCGTGACCCTGCCGGCCGACGGAGGCACGAAGTCGCCCATAAGGATGAGCTGCTTCTGCTCGCGCTCCCAGACGGCGGCGTCCGTACGGCGCTCGAACGACCGGTCCGCGACCACGATGCCGCGGTGTTTGACCTGGACGCGGTAACGCCTGCCCCGCTTCTGGATCACTCCGGCTCCTCACGCTGGGCCTCCAGCCAGTCGTTGAGGTCAGAGGGCGTGAAGAAGACGCGACGCCCGATCCGGATGGCGGGGGCGAACCGGCGCTGGACACGCAGGTAGTTCAGGGTGTTCGGTGAGATGTGGCACCAGCGAGCCGCCTCCTCGACGGTGAGGAGCTCGATGGGGCTGACGGTCTGAGACATGGCGCTGACTTCCCTTCATTCGTGATCAGCTTCTTCCGCTGTAGCCCCTAAAGCGTCGAGGTCCACCTCAGGGACTCACCGTCCCTTCCCATTCAGTCACTTCCGACGGTCGGACGACCCGCTCTCCGCCCGATCTGTGGACAACCGTCACCCGCACACCCGAGCACGCAGATGACGCCGGACGAGCACATTGCCCGCTTTCGACAGCGTCTTCGACGTCCTCAGTCCTAAGTCCGGCAGCGTCCCCCGACGACCAGACCGCGCCGGAGCAGATCGAGGACACACCTGGTGCACTCGGTGAAATTAGTTGGCGTCAGGCGACCCCCAGAGCGCTGGTGCTCCGCTTTAGGAGGTGTGATGACGTTGCACAAGCTCGCTGCGGGCAGTGGGTACACGTACCTGACGAAGCAGGTCGCTGTCCACGACGCCACGGAGAAGCGGCAGGTCGGGCTGGCGTCCTACTACGAGGAAAAGGGTGAGGCACCGGGGCGTTGGCTCGGTACCGGTCCGGCCGGGTTGGACCTGTCGGTGGGGGACGTGGTGACCGAGGAGCAGATGA
>NZ_JAUNVI010000078.1 GCF_030537745.1 Ornithinimicrobium sp.
GCGCTGTCGGCATCAAAGTTTCCGCTGATGGTGGCGACGCCGTTGGTGATCGGGCTGTTGACGGTCGGGGCCGAGATGACCTCGCCGTCCAGCACCATCGCGAATCGGTTCTGCGGAGCGCCCTTGGGGAAGCCCATCAGTCGGGAAGTGACCTCGGAGAACTTCTTGCCGCCCTCTGCGTCGAAGGTGAGGACGACCTCCCACGCGCCGGTCACGACGCCCTGCTGAAGTTGCTGGAGCCCCGCGGTCGCGTCGGTGAGGCTGCCTCCCGACAACTCGACCGGACCGAGGATGTACTTCTCGTCACCGTCGGTGGAGCACGCGATCAGGGGCTTGGCGGACTGTGCCTTGGCACCGGCGTCCGCCAGCGCCACGGCGCCCGCGCTGCCTGGTGTGCAGTCAGCCTCCAGGAACTGCTGCTGCAGCTCCGGGGTGATCTGGGCCAGGTCGGAGGGGTCCGCGACGGGAATGGCGGGTGCTTCCGGATCGCTCGTCACCGACGGGTCGTCCGCGCCGGCAGGCGCGGTGCTTCCGGCCGCGTCTGAGGACGCCATCTGGGGCCGCTCGCCACCACGGTTCTCGTCGGTCTGCTGGGCCTGATCATCGGCGGGTGCGGTCGGGAGGGGGGCGGTCAACTTGTCGACCTCGTCCTGGAGCTGCTGCGACGGCAGCGGCAGCTCGCGCGGCACGAGCGGCGCGTCACCCGGAGACACGACCGGCATCGCGGCCAGGACGGGCCGGAACACCATCTGTGAGGAGCGGCTGAGGGCCTCCAGCTGCGCAGGCGTCGGGTTGCCGGGGATGGCGACCGCGACGTTGGAGCCCAGGCGGCTCACCTCTGCCTCTGCGGTGCCCGTGCCATCGACGCGACGACGGATGATGTCGATCGCCTGGTCGAGCTGCTCGGCGTTGATGGTCGCGCCAGTGTCGGTCAGCGGTGCCAGGACGACCTGGCGGCCGCCGGCGAGGTCGAGGCCGAGCTGGGGCGAGAGGGCGGCCTTCGGCGTCCCCCAGAGATGGGCGGCACCGAGGCCGGCAAACAGGAGCAGGCTGAGGACGAGCAGGGTCGTCAGAGTCCGGATCGGACCGCGGAGCCGCCCGCGGACCTTGGTGGCCGGCCGCTTGGTCCGGCGGCGGGCAGGCTGCGACGGCCGAACTCGGCCGGATGCGGCAGCGCCCGGGAGGACTTCCTCCTGGCGACCCGGTGCGGGGCGGGACAGCATCAGGCGGGCTCCCCCGGCAGGTCTGCGGAGGTGGTGGACGACCCGCCGCGCGGCTGGGCATCCGCACCGGCCGCCTCGGGCTGCGGGATGATCGAGCGCCGGTTGACCCGGACCACGACCCCCTCCGCAATCTCCAGCAGGACAAGGTCACCGTCCAGGCCGGTGACCGTGCCGTAGAGGCCCGCAGCGACCATCACGTCCTGTCCGACGGTCAGCCCGGCCTGGGCGTCGCGCGCTGCCTTGGCCCGACGACGCTGGGACAGCATCAGCCACAGCAGCAGCAGGAGCGGAAGGCCGAGAATGAAGAGGCTCAACGACCCGCTGTTGGAAGCGGGCGCTGCGGCGGCCAGTGGCGTCATGGGGAAGACCTTTAGCTAGTGCATGGAAGTGATGCCGTGGGCACCGGCGCCGGTCGGACCGGAAGAGGGCACCCGGGGCAGTCTAGGTGAGCGCGCTGGGCCGACCAAAGAGGCTTGCGGACGCGATCAGGAGAACCGCGCCGGGGAGGACGCCCGTCGGTCCTCGATCGGGAGCGGCTCCTGCCCATCGCGCGCGACCCAACCAGCGCCAAAGGGCCCGACCGGCGCAGGGTCTGGCGCCGTAAGCCCCAGGTGTGCCCAGGCTGCCGGGCTGGCCGCGCGCCCACGTGGCGTCCGCACCATGAAGCCCTCCCGCACGAGATAGGGCTCGGCGACCGTCTCGACGGTGTCGGGCTCCTCCCCCACCGCCACGGCGAGGGTTGACAGACCCACCGGACCGCCACCAAAGCGGGTGCAGAGGGCCTCGAGCACGGCGCGGTCCAGGCGGTCCAGGCCGAGATCGTCGACGTCAAAGAGCGCCAGCGCGGCATGGGCGGCCGCCTCGTCCACGGCGCCTTCTCCGTGGACCTGTGCCCAGTCGCGCACCCGGCGAAGGAGACGATTGGCGATGCGCGGGGTGCCGCGGGACCGGGACGCGATTTGGAAGATCCCGGCCTGGTCCGCCTGAACGCCGAGGAGGGTGGCGTTGCGCGTGAGGATGGTGACGAGGTCGGCCGTCTCGTAGTAGTCCAGATGCCCGGTGAAGCCGAAGCGGTCCCGCAGCGGAGCCGGCAGCAGCCCCGCCCGGGTCGTGGCGCCCACGACGGTGAACGCCGGCAGCTCCAGCGGGATCGCGGTCGCACCGGGTCCCTTGCCGACGATGACATCGACCCGGAAGTCTTCCATCGCCAGATAGAGCATCTCCTCGGCGGGCCGGGACATCCGATGGATCTCGTCGAGGAAGAGCACCTCGCCCTCCATCAGGGAGGAGAGCACGGCCGCCAGGTCCCCGGCATGCTGGATGGCGGGCCCGCTCGTGATCCGGAGAGGCTGCTCCAGCTCACTGGCGATGATCATCGCCAACGTCGTCTTGCCCAGCCCCGGAGGACCTGACAAGAGGACGTGGTCGGGAGGGGTGCCCCGACGTCGCGCGGCCTCCAAGACGAGGCCGAGCTGGTCACGGACCCGGTGCTGGCCGGGAAAGTCCGCCAGCCGACGCGGGCGAAGCGCGGACTCGATCAGGCGCTCCTCGTCCGTCCCGTCCGCATCGACCACGCGCCCGACGCCAGGATCCTCGCCCACACCGAAGTCGATCTCGCTGGAGCCGTCGCCATAGGCACTCATCGGCCCAGCTCCCGCAGCGCAGCACGCAGGATCGCCGCGACCTCCGTCGGCGCCTCGGGCGCGGTCGTGACTTTGTGGACCGTGTCGGTGGCCTGCTTGGAGGACCATCCAAGGCCCTCGAGCGCGGCACGCACCTGCTCGGCCCGGGCGTCACCGCCAGAGCCGGCCGGCTGGACCGCCAACGACGCAGGGTCCACCCCGACGGCCAGGATCTTGTCCTTGAGCTCGAGGACGAGGCGCTCAGCGGACTTTTTGCCGATGCCGGGGACCTTGGTCAAGGCGACGAGGTCGGCCCGAGCGATCGCAGCACGCACGGCGTCCGGAGAGTGCACGGACAGCATGGCTAGGGCCAGCCGTGGGCCCACGCCGGACACGGTCTGCACTTGTTCGAACAACGCCTTGGCGTCGGCGGTGGGGAAACCGTAGAGCGTCAACGACTCTTCACGCACGACCAGGGTGGTCTCCAGGGTCACCTCTGTGCCGAGCGCGCAGTCGGCTGCCGTCTCGGGCGTGGTGTGGACCATCAGGCCCACGCCGCCCACCTCGACGACAACGTTGTCCAGCCCGACGTGCCTGATCTGGCCGCGCAGGGAAGCGATCACGGGGCAATCCTCCTGGTGGTGCGAGTGCCGGCTGCCCCCGCGCGGGCGGCGGCGGCGCGGGTGGCCCTCTGGTGCTGGGCATGGAGCTGGGCGAGCCGGTTGGGTGCGCCAGACCTGGCATGGTGCTCAGCCTGCTGGATCCGGTTGCCTTCCCCCTGCCCGGCTCCCAGCCGGTCGGACATTGCGCCACGCCACAGGTGGCAGATGGCCAGCGCCAGCGCGTCGGCTGCGTCCGCTGGCTTGGGCGGGGTGGGTAGAGACAGGATGCGAGTGACCATGTGGGTGACCTGGGCCTTGTCGGCGCGGCCGTTGCCGGTTACTGCAGCCTTGATCTCCGACGGAGTATGCAGGCCGAGGGTGAGCCCGAGCCGAGCAGCGGCGAGCATCGGGATCGCCGAGGCCTGGGCGGTCCCCATGATCCCTTTGATATTGGCCTTGGCAAACACCCGCTCGACGGCGATCGCATCCGGCTGCCAGTCGGCGATCCACTGGTCGATCTCGGTCTGGACGGACAGCAGGCGCTCGTGCGGCTCGTCCGTGACGGGGGTGCGGATGACGCCGACGGCGACCATCCGCAGATTGCGCCCGGCGGTCCCTTCGACCACGCCCAGACCGCAACGTGTCAGGCCAGGATCGACGCCGAGCACACGCAGCATGGGTCCTCCTGGTCGGCGACAGCTCGCGGGGGTTGCGTACAGATGTTCGTACTCAACTTACGCTTCGCCACCACGGCCGCGCCGCAGACACGCCCAGCCTGCAACCGGGTTAGTCGCTCAGTCGTCCTCGCCCAGCTCGGCCAGGACCTCATCGGAGATATCCGCGTTGGAGTAGACGTTTTGGACATCGTCACAGTCCTCGAGCGCGTCGATGACTCGCAGCACCTTGCGCGCGCCGTCGACGTCCAGCTCGACCTCCATGCTCGGCACGAAGGTCGCCTCGGCGGAGTCGTACTCCATACCTGCACTCTGCAGGGCCGAGCGGACCTCGACGACCGAGGAGGCGTCGCTGATGATCTCAAAGGAGTCACCCAGGTCGTTGACCTCTTCCGCGCCGGCGTCGAGCACGACCTCCAGGAGCTGGTCCTCGGAGGTCTCTCCGGCGGTCTGCTCCTTGGGGATCAACACCTGGCCCTTGCGGTCAAAGAGGTAGGCGACCGATCCGTTGTCGGCCAGGGTGCCGCCGTTGCGGGTGAGCGCGGTGCGTAGCTCCATCACGGCGCGGTTCTTGTTGTCGGTGAGGCACTCGATGTAGAGCGCGACTCCGCCGGGGGCGTAGCCCTCGTAGACGAGCGCTTCATAGTTGGCCCCGCCTTCATCCTCCCCGGAGCCGCGTTTGACGGCGCGCTCGATGTTGTCGTTGGGGACGGAGGTGCGCTTCGCCTTCTGGACGGCGTCGAAGAGGGTCGGGTTGCCCGCGAGGTCACCGCCGCCGGTCCGTGCGGCCACCTCGATGTTCTTGATGAGCTTGGCAAAGAGCTTGCCTCGCTTCGCGTCGATGACGGCCTTCTTGTGCTTGGTCGTCGCCCACTTGGAGTGCCCACTCATCGCTGAAGTTCCCTTTGCTGCCGGAGGTTGACATGCTCTCGCCGCGACCGCTGCGCTGCGCTGTCGATGTTACCTGCCGACCTCAGGTATGCCGTGACGCCGGTCTGTCGCCCTGCTCGGAGCGTCGTGTCAAAAACTTGCTCGCACCATCTGCACGAACAGTGCGTGCACCCGCCGGTCGGGGGTCATCTCCGGGTGGAAGGAGGTTGCCAACAGGTTGCCCTGGCGGACTGCGACCGCGGCCCCGTCCACCTCGGCCAGGACCTGGACCCGCGGGCCGGCACGCTCGACCAGGGGCGCGCGGATGAAGACTGCCGGGAAGGGACGGTCAGCATCCTCGATGCCGATCACGGGCAGGTCGACCTCGAACGAGTCGACCTGACGGCCGAACGCATTACGGCGCACCGTCATGTCGATGCCGCCGAAGGTCTGCTGGTCTGCGTGACCGTCGACGATCTGGTCAGCGAGCTGGATCATCCCGGCGCAGGAGCCGTAGACCGGCAGGCCGTCGGCGATGAGGTCGCGGATCGGCTCGTGCAGCTCGAAGATGCGTGCCAGCCGGTCGATTGTGGTGGACTCACCGCCGGGGATGACCAGGCCATGCAGGTCATCCAGCTCGGAGGGCCGCCGCACCGGGCGCGCCGTCGCACCGGCGGCTGTCAACGCACTCAGATGTTCACGGACATCGCCCTGGACGGCCAGGACCCCGACGACCGGTGAAGGACCGGTCACCACCCGCGCTCGGCGAGACGGTGCGGCGCCGGGATCTCCTCGACGTTGATCCCAACCATGGCCTCGCCCAGCCCGCGCGAGACGCTGGCGATGGTGTCGGGGTCGTCGAAGAAGGTCGTCGCCTTGACGATCGCCAACGCACGCTCGGCCGGGTTGCCGGACTTGAAGATCCCGGACCCGACGAAGACGCCCTCGGCCCCGAGCTGCATCATCATCGCGGCGTCGGCCGGGGTGGCGATACCGCCGGCGGTGAAGAGGACGACGGGCAGCTTGCCTTCCTGCGCGACCTCCTTGACCAAGTCGTAGGGAGCCTGCAGCTCCTTGGCGGCGACGTAGAGCTCATCCTCGGCCATGTTCTGCAGCCGGCGGAGTTGGGCGCGGATGGAGCGCATGTGGGTGGTCGCGTTGGAGACATCACCGGTCCCCGCTTCCCCCTTGGAGCGGATCATCGCGGCCCCTTCGGTGATCCGGCGCAGCGCCTCCCCCAGATTGGTCGCACCACAGACGAAGGGGACGGTGAAGGCCCACTTGTCGATGTGGTTGGTGTAGTCGGCCGGGGTCAGGACCTCGGATTCGTCGATGTAGTCCACGCCGAGGCTCTGCAGGACCTGGGCCTCGACGAAGTGGCCGATGCGGGCCTTGGCCATGACCGGGATCGAGACGGCCTCGATGATCTTGTCGATCATGTCCGGGTCGCTCATCCGGGAGACGCCGCCCTGGGCGCGGATGTCTGCGGGCACCCGTTCTAGCGCCATCACGGCAACCGCGCCGGCATCCTCGGCGATCTTGGCCTGGTCGGCCGTGACGACGTCCATGATGACGCCGCCCTTGAGCATGTCGGCCATGCCGCGCTTGACGCGGGTGGTGCCGGTGGTGGACGTGCTGGGCTCGGTCATGCTGGCGTCTCTCTCGGTGCAGGAATAAGCGGCTGCTGGAAGCTGATCTTCGGCACCTGGGCAAAGCACAGGCCCTCCGGCGCGTGCCTCGATCCTACGTCCTGACCGCGCCGACGTTAACTGCCCTTGGCGATCGCTGCCTTGGACGCCTTCTTTGAGGATGCGGCCCTCACGGGACCGGTGGTGGTGGCCTTCTCTGCGGCCTTGGCAGCCTTCTTGGCCAGGGAGCCGGCCCGCTTGCCTCGCGTGGCGACGTACTTCTTGGGGTCCTTATCCTTGGGCGGGATGCCGGTGGCCGCCTTGATCGACTCATACCGCAGGAAGGCGACCGCGATCTCGTGCCGCAACTCCAGGCTGGCCTGCTGGCGGAAGTCGGCCAGGTCTTGGCGCTCCTCCTCGGCCATGTGCTCGCTGTTGTGCAGGTCGCAGTCGATGACTGCGGTCCACCAGGCCGTCGAGCCGGCCTTGCACCGGCTCACTTTGCGGATCGAGTCGCGGATCTCGTTGTGGTCCTTGACCGCGTCCTCGACCTCCTCTTCGGCAGACTCCGCATCGCCGGCACCGGTGCCCAGGCGCAGCAGCTCAGGATAGAAGTAGAGCTCTTCGGCCTCTGCGTGCGTCTCGAGCAGGATCTGCAGCCGGTTCCACAGCGCGTCCAGCCCTGCTTCGTCCTGGCGCGGAAACTCCTGAAGCATGGCAAACATCCGGCGTTGCTCGGCATGTTGATGAAGGATGACCTCGGTGATGTCCATGGCCCTACTGTCTCGGGCCTGCGCAATCGGCGCATCTCGTGACCGACATCGCCTCCCCTAGAGTTCGCCGCCATGCGGCCAGGCCGACGTCAGCCGTTGACGCACATCGTCGAGCAACTGCGGCAACGCCTTGGTCTGTCCGACGATCGGCAGAAAATTCATGTCGCCAGCCCACCTGGGGACGACGTGCTGATGTAGGTGCGCTGCGACGCCAGCGCCCGCGACCTCCCCCTGGTTCATCCCAAGGTTGAAGCCGGCGGGGTCGCTGGCGGACCGCAGGGCCAGGAGAGCGGCCTTGGTCAGTGCGCTGAATTCAGCCGTCTCCGCATCGGTCAGGTCGAGGTAGAGCGGGACATGACGATAGGGACAGATCAGCAGGTGCCCGGGGTTGTAAGGGAAAAGGTTGAGGACGACGTAGCAGTGCTCCCCCCGGTGCACGATCAACCCCTCGGCGTCAGACTTGGCTGGCGCGGCACAGAACGGGCAGCCCACGCCTGCGTCGTTGCTCGGCCTCTCCCCCTGCACATAGGCCATGCGATGCGGGGTCCAGAGCCGCCCGAAGCCGTCGGGGACACCCGCGAAGTCTCCCGCGTCGGCGACCGCCTGGCCATCGTCCTCGGCGCAGTCGTGCGGGCGTGGATCCATGACCGCGATCCTAGCCACCCGGATCGGCGCCTCGAACGGATCGGACCGGGAAGAGCGGCGAGGATCTGCACGTTGTCGTGATTATGTCCATCGAACCGCACGCTCCCGCCACGTCATACCTGCCTGAGAAGACGAGCTGGGTCGCCACCCAGCTTGCCCAGATCGACGCCGCCGGTGACACCCGGGTCGCCGACATCAACGGGATGTCGATCATCGTCATGACGATGCGCGGGGCCCGCTCAGGCTTGCTGCGCCGCGTGCCCGTCATGCGGGTCGAGCACGACGGCACGTATGCCGCGTTCGCCAGCAAGGGTGGCGCAGCCAAGCACCCGACGTGGTTCTACAACCTCAATGCCGGCGGCGAGGTGCTCGTGCAGGACGGCACCGAGCAACTGACCCGCACCATCCGGCTGCTCGAGGCTGGCCCGGAACGCGACCAATGGTGGGACCGCGGGGTCGCTGCCTTCCCGCCCTATGCGGAGTACCAGCAGAAGACGGACCGCCAGATCCCGGTCTTCCTGCTCGAGCCGCGCAACGGCTGATCGATGAGCCGCCTCAGACCTGGACGCGGTCGCGGATCGCCGCCATGATCTCGGCGATCGCCTCGGCGACCGGCACTCCGTTCTTCTGAGAGCCGTCGCGGTAACGGAACGAAACCGCCCCAGCGTCGCGATCCTCACCGCCGACGATGAGGATGAACGGCGCTTTGGACTTGCTCGCGTTGCGGATCTTTTTAGGGAACCGGTCGTCGGACAAATCCAGCTCGACCCGAGCGCCAGCCGCGCGAAGCTGGGCGGCGATGTCCTTGAGGTAGTCGTCAAAGTCCTCGGCGACGGGCACCCCTACCACCTGCACGGGGGCCAGCCACGGCGGGAAGGCACCCGCGTAGTGCTCGACGAGGACGCCGATGAAGCGCTCGATCGAGCCGAACTTGGCAGAATGGATCATCACCGGCTGCTGCCGGGTCCCGTCAGCCGCTTGGTATTCCAGACCGAAGCCCGCGGGCTGGTTAAAGTCGTACTGGATGGTCGACATCTGCCAGGTGCGCCCGATCGCGTCACGCGCCTGCACCGAGATCTTGGGGCCGTAGAAGGCCGCGCCGCCGGGGTCGGCGACCAGCTCGAGACCGGTCTCGCGCGCGACCGTCTCGAGCACTTCGACGGCACCGGCCCACTGCTCCGGGGTCCCTTGGAACTTGTCCTTCTTGTCCCCCGCCATGTCCGGGGTCGAGAGCTCGAGGTAGTAGTCGCTGAGCCCGAAGTCGTCCAGCAGACCCAGGATGAACTTCAGGAGGTGCCGGATCTCGTCAGCCGCCTGGTCTGGAGTGACATAGGAGTGGGAGTCGTCCTGAGTCATCCCGCGGACCCTGGTGAGCCCGTGCACGACGCCCGACTTCTCGTTGCGATAGACCGACCCGAACTCGAAGAAGCGCAACGGCAACTCCCGGTAGGAGCGCCCGCGCGAGGAGAAGATCAGGTTGTGCATCGGGCAGTTCATGGCCTTGAGGTAGTAGGTGCTGCCCTCCATCTCCATCGGCGGGAACATGCTGTCCGCGTAGTAAGGCAGGTGCCCAGAGGTATGGAACAGGCCTTCCTTGGAGATGTGCGGAGTCCCGACGTAGTCGAAGCCCTCCTCGATGTGCCGCTGGCGGACGTAGTCCTCCATGACGCGCTTGAGGACGCCGCCCTTGGGGTGGAAGAGCGGCAACCCGGAGCCGAGCTGCTCAGGGAAGGAGTAGAGATCCATCTCGGCACCGAGCTTGCGGTGGTCGCGCTTCTCCGCCTCGGCGAGACGATCCAGATAGGCGGTGAGCTCCGGCTTGGTCGGCCAGGCGGTGCCGTAGATGCGTTGCAGCTGAGGGTTTTTCTCGCTGCCGCGCCAGTAGGCGGCGGCGCTGCGCATCAGCTTGAAACCGTTGGCGATGAGCTTGGTGGTCGGCACGTGCGGCCCCCGACACAGGTCGCCCCAGACGACGGTGCCGGTGCGGTCGAGGTTGTCGTAGATGGTCAGCTGGGAGCCACCGACCTCGACGCTCGCGCCCTCGGCGGCCTCGTCGGCCGAGCCGCCCTTGAGGCCGATCAGCTCAAGCTTGTAAGGCTCACCAGCCAGCTCTCGTCGCGCCTCACCGTCGCTGACGTCACGCCGAGCGAAGGTCTGACCCGAGTTGATGATCTTCTGCATCGACTTCTCCAGCGCCTTGAGGTCCTCAGGAGTGAACGGCGCCTCGACGTCGAAGTCGTAGTAGAAGCCGTCCCGGATCGGTGGGCCGATGCCGAGCCGAGCCTGCGGGTCGGCGGCCTGGACGGCCTGGGCGAGCACGTGCGCGCACGAGTGGCGCAGCACTTGGAGGCCCTCGGGCTCGCTGACCAGCACCGGCTCCACCACGTCACCGTCGGCAAGCACGTGGGCCAGGTCGACGAGGTCGCCGTCGACACGGGCGACCACCACCTGCCGGTCGTCGGCGAAGAGGTCAGCAGCGCTCGTGCCCTGATCGACCGATCGCTGTCTGCCTGCGACCTGGACGATGATCTGGCTGGACACGGATGTGCTCCTCGAAGCGCTTGCGGGGTGACGCTGGCCGGCTGGCTGGCGCACCACGAACCCTACCGCCAGGGGCACCTCATACCTCAACGCTTATCGTCGCCCCATGGGCCACGTGCAGGACCGGGAGCCGCCGGACGGGATCGTCAAGCACTTCACGGTGGCGGTCTTTGTGGTGTGTCAAGGCCAGGTGCTCCTGCACCCCCACCGCAAGCTGGGGCTGTGGCTGCCTCCCGGTGGTCACATCGAGCCCCACGAGCTGCCCGACGACGCGGCCAGGCGGGAGGCTCGCGAGGAGACCGGGATCGCGGTGCGGCTGGTCGGCAGTGCCGGGATCACCCACGACGCGCCCGGCGCCCCGCGACAACTGTTGCGGCCAGAGGGCATCCAGGTCGAGGACATCTCCCGCGAGCCCCCTCACCAGCACATCGACCTGATCTACTTCGCGGTCCCGGAGGACACCGCCTGCGAGCTTGGCGGTGTGGGGCTGCCAGTGGTCGGCAGCGACGCAGGTGGCGAGCCTGGTATGCAGTGGGTGGACGAAGCGGGCCTGCGCACCCGCCCGCTGACCGAGGAGGTCAGGATCTGGGCCCGCTC
>NZ_JAUNVI010000079.1 GCF_030537745.1 Ornithinimicrobium sp.
AACTTGGCATCAAAAAATGACACGCTGTTGAGTTCTCAAGGATCGGACACACACCGTCGGTTAACTCGTTTTCGCGAGCCTCCCATCCGGGGCAACCTCTCTAGCCTAGAGGCACACACCCGTTCGGTCCAAATCCATGGCGATGGAGTTGATTCGAGGTGGTGTGGCCTAGTCGGCGTCGCTGTCGTCGCTTTCGCGGCCGCAGCGAAGTTCTACTGTACACGTCCCCGGCATCTGGTGCAAACGTCCTCCAGCCCGTCCTGCTCACTGACGGAAGTGTGCAGGTCAGAGGCCTAAGGGCGACGGAGCGCAACCGCGCTGGGCCTTCAAACGCTGCGCCTCACGCGGTGGGGGCGACGGTGATTCCGATCTTGCCGACCACATCCCCGCTGGCCAACTTCGTCAGTGCTGCCGTGGCCTGCGCCAGGGGAAAGATGCTGTCGATCTGTGGCCGGAGGCTCGCCACGCTGACGAAGGCACAGAGCGCGCTCAATTCTTGCAGCGTGCCCATGGTGGATCCCACCACGCGGAGCTGCTTGAAGAAGACCTTGGTCAGCTCGGCCTTGGTCGGCGCATCTCCGGAGGTGGCCCCGCAGATGACGATGGTCCCGCCCGGGCGGAGCGCGTTGACCGAGTGCGACCAGGTGGCTGCACCCACACTCTCGAGCACCGCGTCCACCCTGCGCGGCAGACGAGCGCCGCTCTCGAAAGCGTCGCTGGCGCCCAGGGCGAGAGCGCGTTGCGCCTTTGCCTCGTCGCGGCTCGTGACCCAGACGGTCAGACCGGCAGCGGCTCCGAGTTGGATTAGCGCGGTCGCCACCCCTCCCCCAGCCCCCTGGACGAGCACGGTGTCACCGGGTCGCACGTCGGCTTTGCCGAAGAGCATGCGGTAGGCGGTGAGCCATGTCGTCGACAGCGCTGCGGCCTCGACGGCGCTGAGGTGCTCGGGCTTGGCGACCCAATGGCCGTCCGGCACTGTCACCTGCTCAGCGAGCGTGCCCTGGTGAAGTTCTGAGAGCAACGAACGCCTGGGGTCCATCGTGATGTCCCCTGCCCATCCTGGCGTGCCCGCTATCACCGGGAAGAGGACGAGCTCCCCCAGGTCGCGGTGTCGCACCACCGCATCACAGCCCAGGATCATCGGCAGGCGATCCTCCCCCAACCCGACGCCACGCAAGGACCAGAGGTCGTGGTGGTTGAGGCCCGCCGCGACCACCGGGAGCACTACCCAGCCAGAGCGGTTCGCAGGCGGTGGCCGCTGCCCCACGGCCAGGCCGGCCAGCGGCTCGTCGGCGTGGATCGAGGCGGCGTAGGCGGCGAGCATGGACCCAGCCTAGCGAGGCGACCTTCGCACCCCGGCGGGCAGCGTCCGGACGGCGCGGCTCTCCTGATCACGGGACAGGAGGGCGTCCTCGCCATCGGGATAGTCGATTCGTTCCAGGCAGAGACCACGCGCCGGCATCACCTGGGTCCATGGGTCTCGCACTCCGGTGGCCAGGACCTCGGTGAGCCAGGTCGCGGATCGTCGCCCCTCGCCGACCACCAGGACACCACCGACGAGGGAGCGCACCATGTGGTGGCAGAAGGCGTCGGCCACGACTGTCCCGATCAGGGTGCCGTCCTCGTGCCGCCGCCAGCGATACTCCAGCAGCGTGCGGATGGTGGTCGCCCCGTCGCGAGACTTACAGAAGGCGCCGAAGTCGCGCAGACCCTGCAACGACTTCGCGGCCTGGTCCATGGCGTCCACCTCGAGCGTTCGATGCGCGATCACGGTGTCGCGACGACGTAAGGGGTCGAGGAGCTGCGCTCGGTCGGCGATCCGGTAGGAGTAATGCCGGCGCAGCGCCGAGAAGCGTGCGTCGAAGGCCTCGGGGACGGGGGTGGCCGATCGGACGACGATGTCAGCGGGCAGCACGCCACGGAGCCGGGTCACCAGGGCGACCCCAGGGTCACGGTCCGACCGGCCCGGGATGGCGCCCCATACCTGCGACGACACGTCGAAGTGAGCGACCGCCCCACGAGCGTGCACCCCCGCATCCGTGCGACCACCAACGGTCAGCGACGGCATCTCCCGCAGCACCGTGGTGAGGCCGCTCGTCATCTCCTGCTCCACGGTCCGTTGGCCGGGTTGTCGAGCCCAGCCGGAGAAGTCGGTGCCGTCGTAGGCGAAGTCAAGACGTACTCTCACCCCGATAGTCTGCCGTGCCGAGCGGGCACGCCGAAGGCCGCCTCCCAGAGGAAGACGGCCTTCGTAGGCGCTGCCTGGTCAGGTGAGGAAGATTACTTGCCCTCGTCTGCCAGACCCAGGTCGGCTCCGGCGTCCAGACCCTGGGCGGCGGCGCCACCTGCGGGCTCGAAGCCGGCGTGAGCAGCCGCCTCGGCGGTACGGAACCAGACCTCGGCGATCGTGGCGTCATACCACTGCGAGCCGGGGGTGTGGTACTTCATCGAGTCGGCGTTGCCCTTGACGTCGAAGCCCTCGGGGGCCGAACCGTCCTCGGTGGCCGCGTGGCTGTCCGGACCGAAGTCAGGCGCCTCATCGGCAGTCGCCTCGACGGTGTCGTCGGTCGCGACCTCGGTGGTCTCCTCGACCTCGACCGGGGCGACAACCTCGGCCGTCGCCTTGCGATCCTTGGCGGCACGCTTGGTGGCGCCCTCGGCCTGGGTGACGACCGCCTTCTTGGCCAGTGCCTCGCGGACCAGCTCGATCACGGCCATGGGGGCGTTGTCGCCCTTGCGCGGCGCGATCTTGGTGATCCTCGTGTAACCACCCTGACGCTCCTGCATGTCAGGGGCGATCTCGGTGAAGAGACGGTGCACGACGCTCTTGTCACGCACGATGGTCATGACCTTGCGGCGGTTGTGCAGGTCCCCGCGCTTGGCGAAGGTGACCAGACGCTCGGCCAGGGGCCGCAGCCGCTTGGCCTTGGCCTCGGTGGTGGTAATGCGGTCGTGCTCGAACAGGGCGGTCGCCAGGTTCGACAGGATCAGGCGCTCGTGCGACGGACCACCGCCGAGACGCGGACCCTTCTTGGGTGCAGGCATGAGATTAACTCCTCGGGAGAAGGCTGGAAGGGATCAGTACTGCTCGTCCTCGACGAAGGCGTTATCGCCCTGGTCGTCGAAAGACCCAACGTCGTAGCCCGCAGCGCCGGCTTCAAAGCCGCCGGGGCTGTCCTTGAGTGCCAGGCCCATCTCGGCCAGCTTCTCCTTGACTTCGTCGATGGACTTCGCACCGAAGTTGCGGATGTCGAGCAGGTCGGCCTCGCTGCGACCGACAAGCTCACCAACGGTGTGGATGCCTTCGCGCTTGAGGCAGTTGTAGGAGCGGACGGTCAGGTCCAGGTCCTCGATCGGCAGCGCCAGGTCCGACGCGAGCGCGCCGTCACCGACGGCCGGGCCGATCTCGATGCCCTCTGCCTCGACGTTGAGCTCGCGGGCCAGCCCGAACAGCTCGACGAGGGTGCGCCCGGCGGACGCGAGCGCGTCCCGCGGCGACATGGAGGTCTTGGTCTCGACGTCGACCACGAGGCGGTCGAAGTCGGTGCGCTGCTCCACGCGGGTGGCCTCGACCTTGTAGGTCACGGCCAGCACCGGGGAGTAGATCGAGTCGACCGGAATCCGGCCGATCTCGTGGTCCCCGGCCTTGTTCTGCTGCGCCGAGACGTAGCCACGACCACGCTCGACGGTCATCTCCATCTCGATCTTGCCCGAGTCGTTGAGGGTGGCCAGGTTGAGCTCGGGGTTGTGGATCTCCACACCAGCCGGTGGCGCGATGTCCGCTGCGGTGACCGCTCCGGCTCCCTGCTTGCGCAGGTACATCACGACGGGCTCATCGTGCTCGCTGGAGACGACCAGGTTCTTCAGGTTGAGGATGACCTCAGTCACGTCCTCCTTGATCCCGGGGATCGTGGAGAACTCGTGCAGCACGCCGTCGATACGAAGGCTGGTGAGGGAGGCGCCGGGGATGCTCGAAAGCAAGGTGCGACGCAGGGAGTTGCCGAGGGTGTAACCGAAGCCCGGCTCCAGCGGCTCGATGACGAACCGGGAGCGGTGCTCGGAGACGACCTCCTCCGACAGGATGGGACGCTGTGCGATGAGCACTGTTCATTTCCTTTCCACGGGCGACCGCTATATGACGCCCAGTGTGTTGCCGGCACGACACCGGCCGCACGCCATACCTCTGTCCGTATGACGTGCCGCGAACCGGGCGGGGGCACGAGGCCCCCGCACCGAGTCAGTTCTTGGAGTAGAGCTCGACGATCAGCTGCTCGGTGAGGATCGTGTCGATCTGCTCACGCGTCGGCAGCTGATGGATCAGGATCTTCAACGATCCGGGGATGACCTTCAACCAGGCCGGCACCGGACGGTCGCCGTAGGTCTCGCGAGCCAGCTGGAAGGGGAAGGTCTCCACGGACTGCTGGCGGACCTCGATGATGTCGTACTGCGAAACGCGGTAGGAAGGCACGTCGACGCGGTGGCCGTTGACCATGAAGTGACCGTGGGTCACCAGCTGGCGGGCAGCGCGACGGGTGCGGGCCAGGCCCGCACGGTAGACGACGTTGTCCAGACGCGACTCGAGGATGACGAGCAGGTTGGCGCCGGTCTTGCCGGGACGGCGAGCCGCTTCGGCGTAGTAGCGACGGAACTGCTTCTCCATGACGCCATAGGTGAAGCGAGCCTTCTGCTTCTCCTGCAGCTGGGTCAGGTACTCCTTCTCCTGGCTGCGACGACGACCGTGCTGACCCGGGGGGAAGGGGCGCAACTCGAAGTTCTTGTCGCCCCCGACCAGGTCGACCTTGAGCCGGCGGGACTTCTTGGTGATGGGTCCGGTATAACGGGCCATGATTTTTTACCTATTTCCTTCCGGTGCTCAGTTTCGGCGCTTCTTGGGCGGGCGGACTCCGTTGTGCGGCTGGGGCGTCACGTCGGAGATCGCACCGACCTCGAGGCCGGCGGCAGTCAGCGAACGGATCGCCGTCTCGCGGCCCGAGCCAGGTCCCTTGACGAAGACGTCGACCTTCTTCATGCCGTGCTCCATGGCGCGACGAGCAACAGCCTCGGCGGCCATCTGCGCGGCGTACGGGGTCGACTTACGCGAACCCTTGAAGCCGACCTGGCCCGAGGAGGACCAGGCGATGACGGCACCGGCGGGGTCGGTGATCGAGATGATGGTGTTGCTGAACGTGCTCTTGATGTGAGCTTGCCCGAAGGCGACGTTCTTCTTTACCTTCCGGCGCACCTTGCGGGCGGCGCCGGTAGCCTGACGGCTCTTGGGGGGCATGTGATTTCTCCTGAGGGAAGAGCAAGTGTGTCGATGTCGGCCGGAGGAGGCCCGGGTGAGCGAGCGGCGGCTTCGGCAGAAGGTGGGGGTCTGGCCCCCGACGTGTTACTTGCCGGTCTTCTTCTTGCCGGCGACGGTGCGCTTGGGCCCCTTGCGGGTACGCGCGTTGGTCTTCGTGCGCTGACCGTGAACGGGGAGTCCGCGGCGGTGCCGCAGCCCCTGGTAACTACCGATCTCCACCTTGCGGCGAATGTCGGCGGCCACCTCACGGCGCAGATCACCCTCGAGGCGGTAGTTGCCCTCGAGGTAGTCACGCATGAGGACCAGTTGCTCTTCCGTCAGGTCCTTGACGCGGGTGGACGGGTCGACACCCGTGGCCTCCAGCGTCTGGTCGGCGCGGGTTCGTCCCACGCCGAAGATATAGGTGAGAGCGACCTCGACGCGCTTGTCGCGCGGAAGGTCGACACCGATGAGTCGTGCCATGTGGCAGTGCTCCTGTGGTCTAGCGAGAGTGTGGGTGCAACACCGGTCCGCATCCTCTGTGGTGGGCATCTGCCCGCGGTCCCCGGCTCTCGCGGCCGGAGGTGACGTCCCGCGTCGACGGGGGTCGGGTGCTGCTGTTCGTCAGGTGACGTATTCAGTTGTCGATATCAAGTTGTCGCTGTCGCGAAGCTGCGACGTGCGTGGTTCTCTGCTCAGCCCTGGCGCTGCTTATGGCGCAAGTTCTCGCAAATCACCATGACCCGGCCGTTACGGCGGATCACCTTGCACTTGTCGCAGATCTTCTTCACGCTCGGCTGAACCTTCATGGCCTGCCTGCTTTCGGGTGATCTGTGAGTTGGATGGTCCGTGCAGCATTCCTCCCCGAAGGGAGGAAGCTTCAGCGGTAGCGGAAAACGATACGTCCGCGGGTCAGGTCGTACGGGCTGAGCTCCACGACGACCCGGTCCTCAGGGAGGATACGGATGTAGTGCTGCCGCATCTTGCCCGAGATGTGTGCCAAGACAACGTGTCCGTTGGTCAGCTCAACTCGGAAGTTTGCGTTCGGGAGGGCCTCAACAATGGTGCCCTCGATCTCAATGACGCCGTCCTTCTTCGCCATGTCCTCCACTTTTCGCGCGATAGATACTGCTACAGCCCATACAGGGCCGACGCACTATCGTACGGGATGGGCTAGAGGGAGCGAAATCGACTCCCGCGCACGCGGCCCAGGGACCAAGACCCCGGGCACAATCCAGAGGGTTCAGTCCAGGAGGGGCGCGCAGGCGATCCCGCGAGCAGCCAACGCAGCCGCACCCCCGTCGTGGGCCGTGAGCACCCACAGCCCGCCCGTGGTGACCGCAACGGTGTGCTCCCAGTGAGCAGCACGACTGCCATCGGTGGTGACGACCGTCCAGTCATCCTCCAGGGTGCGCGTTTCGATGGTGCCCAGGGTGACCATCGGCTCGATCGCCAGGGTCGCCCCCGCGGGCACCGTCGGACCGCTCGAGGTGACCCCGTAGTTAGGAACCTGGGGATCCATGTGCATCTGCCGGCCGATGCCGTGGCCGACATAGTCCTCCAGGATGCCGTACTCCTGCACGACGCCCTGTGCCGCACGCCGCAGCAGCGCTTGGTCGATGGAGGTCTCCACCGCGTCGCCGACGTCATACAGCCGGCCCCCGACGCGCAGCGCCGCTATGCCGTCCCACAGGGAGGACTCGGTGTCGTCCATGAGCGCGAGATCCTCGGGCCGGCCGTGCTCGCGGCCACCCACGATGAAGGTGACTGCGGCATCGCCGTGCCAACCCTGGACGATGGCACCGCAGTCGACGGAGACCAGATCGCCGTCGCGCAGCGCTCGATCGCCTGGCACCCCGTGCACGACCTCGTCGTTGACGGAGATGCACAGGCTGCCCTTGAAGCCGTGGTATCCGAGGAAACTCGGGATCGCACCGGCGCTGCGGATGGCCTCCTCCGCCCGCGCGTCCAGGTCGCCGGTGCTGACTCCGGCCACGGCCTGCTCGCGGGCGAGCTTCAGGGTGTCTGCCACGACCAGGCCGGCCTTGCGCATGGCGCGCAACTCGTCCTCGGTCTTGGCCTCGATGGCGTTGCGACGCTTAAAGATGGACATGTCGAGTGGGTATGCCGTTCTGTGCTCAGGCGATGGTCGGGCCAGACCCGCCGAGGGGGGCCTGCTCGAGCGCTTGCTCGACGCGGGCGGTGACCTCGTGGACCGTGCCCATGCCGTCGACCTGATGCAGCAGACCGCGGTCTGCATACACCGCGGCCAGCGGCGCGGTCTCCTCCGTATACAACTTCATGCGTTCGCGCACGACCTCTTCGGTGTCGTCGGCCCGTCCTTGCTCCTGGGCGCGCACCAGCAGGCGCGCCACCACGACGTCAGTGTCGACGGTGAGCTCGATGACCGCGTCGATCGTGTGCCCGGCCTCGCCGAGCATGGCGTCGAGTGCATCGACCTGACCAGGGGTCCGGGGATAGCCGTCCAGGAGAAAGCCATCCACAGCGTCCGGCTGCTCAAGGCGGTCACGGACGATCTGGTTGGTGATCTCGTCCGTGACATAGCCGCCGGACGCGGTGATCTCCTTGACCTGTCGGCCGAGCGGGGTCTCGTTCTTGATGTTGGCGCGGAAGATGTCACCCGTGGAGATGGCCGGGATGCCACGCCGGGCAGAGAGGAGGGCAGCCTGGGTGCCCTTACCGGCTCCCGGGGGGCCGAGCATGATGAGACGCATCAGCGGAGGAACCCTTCGTAGTCGTGCTGCTGGAGTTGGGACTCGATCTGCAAGACAGTCTGTAGCCCAACCCCCACGACGATGATGATCGAGGCACCGCCGAGGGGGAAGTCGACCACCCCAAGCATGTTGAAGGCGATCAACGGGATGAGCGAGACGGTGGCCAGGTAGAGCGCACCGGGAGTGGTGATCCGGTTGATGACGTATTCGAGGTACTCCGCCGTGGGGCGGCCGGCGCGGATCCCGGGGATGAAGCCGCCGTAGCGCTTCATGTTGTCCGCAACCTCCGTGGGCTGGAAGGTCACCGAGGTGTAGAAGAAGGTGAAGAAGATGATCATCGCGGTGTAGACCACCATGTAGACCCAGTGGGTCCCCTGGCCGCCGGCACCCATCGAGAGGTACTTATCCGCGAAGGACACCCAGGCAGCAGGCTCGACGCCGGGCTCGGAGGGGCGATTGAAGTTGGCCGCCATCTGGGGAAGCATCAAGATCGAGGCCGCGAAGATGATCGGGATCACGTTAGCCATGTTGAGCTTGAGGGGGATGTAGGTCGAGGTACCGCCGTACTGGCGACGACCGATCATCCGCTTGGCGTACTGCACCGGTATGCGCCTGGTGCACTGCTCGACGAACACGACCGCAGCCATGATCCCCAGCCCGATGACCATGACCACGATGAAGGTCGAGACCGACTTGGCATAGATCACCGAAAGGGAGGTCGGGAAGCTCGCGGCGATCGCGATGAAGATGAGCAGCGACATCCCGTTACCGATCCCGTGCTCGGTGATCAACTCCCCCAACCACATGATGAGGCCGGTGCCCGCCGTCATGGTGAGCACCATCAGCAGCAGGGCCCACACGCCGTCGTCGGGCATGATCGTCGCGCACGTGCCACCGAAGAGCCGAGACGGATCCCGCGCGAGGGTGACCAGGGTCGAGGACTGCAGCACCGCCAGCCCCATCGTCAGATAGCGCGTGTACTGCGTCATCTTCGTCTGGCCGGCCTGCCCCTCCTTCTTCAACTCCTCGAAGCGTGGGATCACTACGGTCAGCAACTGCACGATGATCGCGGCCGTGATGTAGGGCATGACGCCGAGTGCGAAGACAGAGAGCTGCATCATGGCGCCACCGGAGAAGAGGTTCGCCATCCCCAGGACGCTCCCACCCGCACTGGCGTTCTGCTGACACTGCTTGACCAGCCCGTAGTCGACGCCGGGGCTGGGCACGTGAGTACCCACCCGGTAGATCGCCAGGATCATCAGCGTGTAGAGGATCTTCTTACGAAGATCCGGCGTCTTGAACGCACGCAAGAACGCGGAGAGCATTCAGGTCCTCCTGTGGTTCCCTTGGCCCCTCGCCGGTGGACGGCGGTCGGCGTCAGGGAACGAGATTAGATCGCAGTGACGATAACACCCGGATGGGTGCAGGCTGGTACAGGCACGCAAGGCCCCGGACTCGCAGCAGGCGAGCCGGGGCCTCACGGCACATCGATCGACGACCTCAATCAGGCCTCGGTCACGGTTCCGCCAGCTGCCTCGATCTTCTCCTTGGCGGAGGCCGAGAACTTGTCAGCGGTGACGTCGACCTTCACGGACAGGTCGCCGTTGCCGAGAACCTTGACCAGGTGGCCCTTGCGGACCGCACCCTTGGTCACCAGGTCCGCAACGGACACTGCTCCACCCTGAGGGAAGAGATCGCCGAGCTGGTCCAGGTTGACGACCTGGTAGGTGGTCTTGAACCTGTTGGTGAAGCCACGCAACTTCGGCAGGCGCATGTGCAGCGGCGTCTGGCCACCTTCGAAGGTCGCCGGCACCTGATAGCGGGCCTTGGTGCCCTTGGTGCCGCGACCGGCCGTCTTGCCCTTGGACGCCTCGCCACGACCAACGCGGGTCTTAGCGGTCTTGGCACCGGGGGCCGGACGCAGGTGGTGGACCTTCAGCGCAGAGCTGCCGGTGGAATTCGTGCTATCGGACATGGTCAGTCAACCTCCTCGACGGTCACCAGGTGGGCGACCGCGCGAATCATCCCGCGAAACTCGGGACGGTCCGCCTTGATGACGGTGTGGCCGATCCGCTTCAGCCCCAGGCTCCGCACCGAGTCTCGGTGCTCCTGCTTGGTGCCGACGGTCGACTTGATCTGGGTCACCTTGAGCTGCGCCATCAGGCACCTGCCTTCGCTTGCGCACGCGCCTCGGCGCGAGCCCTCAGCATAGCTGCGGGAGCGACCTCTTCGACGGTCTTGCCACGGCGGGCAGCAACAGCCTCCGGCTGCTCCAAGCCCTTGAGGGCGGCGACGGTCGCGTGCACGATGTTGATCGAGTTGCTCGAGCCGAGCGACTTGCTCAACACGTCAGCGATACCGGCGCACTCCAGGACGGCGCGCACCGGGCCACCGGCGATGACACCGGTACCGGGGCTGGCCGGCTTGAGCATGACGACGCCTGCGGCGGCCTCGCCCTGCACCGGGTGCGTAATGGTGCCACCGATGCGGGGGACGCGGAAGAAGCTCTTCTTCGCCTCCTCCACACCCTTGGCAATCGCTGCCGGCACCTCTTTGGCCTTGCCGTAGCCGACTCCGACGGTGCCATCACCATCGCCCACCACGACGAGCGCGGTGAAGCTGAAGCGACGTCCACCCTTGACGACCTTGGAGACGCGGTTGATCGT
>NZ_JAUNVI010000009.1:0-50723 GCF_030537745.1 Ornithinimicrobium sp.
AGGTCGGCGCCAAGATCCCCAAGGGCGTGCTGCTCTACGGCCCTCCCGGCACCGGTAAGACCCTGCTGGCACGGGCGGTCGCCGGCGAGGCCGGCGTTCCCTTCTACTCCATCTCCGGATCTGACTTCGTCGAGATGTTCGTGGGGGTGGGTGCCTCGCGCGTCCGCGACCTCTTCGAGCAGGCCAAGGAGAACGCCCCCGCGATCATCTTCGTCGACGAGATCGACGCCGTCGGTCGCCATCGTGGCGCCGGTCTCGGTGGCGGTCACGACGAGCGAGAGCAGACGCTCAACCAGCTGCTCGTCGAGATGGACGGCTTCGACGTCAAGGCCAACGTCATCCTCATCGCGGCCACCAACCGCCCGGACATCCTGGACCCAGCGCTCCTGCGTCCCGGCCGTTTCGACCGGCAGATCGCGGTCGAGGCCCCGGACATGCTTGGCCGTCTGCACATCCTGCAGGTGCACGGCAAGGGCAAGCCGCTGGCGCCGGACGTCGACCTGATGGCGATCGCCCGCCGCACGCCGGGCTTCTCCGGAGCCGACCTGGCCAACGTGCTCAACGAGGCCGCGCTGCTGACCGCCCGGCAGAGCGAGAAGATCATCACCAATCTCGACCTGGACGAGGCGATCGACCGCGTCATGGCCGGCCCGCAGAAGCGGACCCGCGTGATGAGCGCCAAGGAGAAGAAGATCACTGCCTACCACGAGGGCGGCCACGCCCTGGTGGCGGCCGCGATGAACCACACCGACCCGGTGAGCAAGGTCACCATCTTGCCGCGCGGACGGGCGCTGGGTTACACCATGGTGCTGCCCACCGACGACAAATACTCCACGACCCGCAACGAGCTGCTCGACCAACTGGCCTTTGCTCTCGGCGGGCGGGTCGCCGAAGAGCTCGTCTTCCACGACCCCACCACCGGCGCCGCCAACGACATCGAGAAGGCCACCGGACTGGCCCGCAAGATGGTCACGCAGTTTGGCATGAGCGAGCGTGTCGGCGCGGTCAAGCTCGGTTCCGGCAGTTCAGAGGTCTTCCTGGGCCGGGACATGGGCCACGAACGGGACTACTCCGAGAACCTTGCCGGCATCGTCGACCAGGAGGTCCGACGCTTCATCGAAGCCGCGCACGACGAAGCCTGGCAGGCGCTCAATGACAACCGCGACATCCTCGATGCGCTCGTCCTCGAGCTGCTGGAGAAGGAGACGCTCAACCAGGCTGCGCTGGCGGAGATCTTTACGCACATCCGGCGTCGCCCGATCCGCGACGTCTGGCTCTCCTCGGACGAGCGCACCGTGCACACCGAAGGGCCCGTCCTGACCGAGGCCGAGAAGCGCGCCATGTCCAACGGGCACGGCCCCCCCGTCGATGACGAGGAACACCCACCCGCGCAGGTCATTCAGGTCCCGGAGGGCGGGTATGTCGACCCCGGCCACCCGTGATCCGTTGACTTCGCGGCGAGTCGACCTGGCCAGGAACTGATGAGCGTGTCACCCGAGGTCGACCACGCCAGGATCGAGGCGGCCGTCCGGGAGATTCTCATCGCGGTCGGTGAGGACCCCGATCGCGACGGGCTGCTCGACACTCCGGCGAGGGTCGCGCGCTCCTACGCAGAGATCTTCGCGGGACTGCGTCAGGAGCCCTCCGACGTGCTGGGCACCACCTTCGACGTCGACCATGAAGAGATGATCCTGGTCAGGGACATCGAAATGTTCAGTGTCTGCGAGCACCACCTGGTCCCCTTCCACGGAGTAGCGCACGTGGGATACATCCCCGGGCAGGACGGCCGGGTCGTGGGCTTGTCCAAGCTGGCCCGTCTCGTCGACGTCTACGCCCGACGCCCCCAGGTCCAGGAGCGTCTGACCACCCAGATCGCCGACGCGCTGGTGACCCATCTTGCTCCCGCCGGCGCGATCGTGGTCATCGAGGCTGAGCACCTGTGCATGTCGATGCGTGGCATCCGTCGTCCCGGCGCTCGCACGATCACCTCGGCCGTGCGCGGAGGGCTCGCCAACCCGGCCACTCGGGCGGAGGCGATGAGCCTCATGTTCGCCGGCAGGAACGTCTGAGCTTGCCCATGTCCGCCCTCGCCCTGCTGGCTCCGGGTCCGACGCGGATCATGGGGGTCGTCAACGTGACCCCGGACTCCTTCAGCGACGGGGGCCAGTGGTTCGACCGGGGGGCGGCGATCGCGCGCGGACGCGAGCTCGCCGCGGCTGGCGCCGACATCCTCGACGTGGGCGGGGAGTCGACCCGCCCGGGCAGCGCGCGACCCACGACCGAGGAAGAGCTCGAGCGCACGGTCCCCGTCGTCGCCGCGCTGGCGGCGGATGGCCTGACCGTGTCGATCGACACGATGCGTTCCGCGACGGCCCGCGCCTGCCTGGACGCCGGGGCAGCCATGATCAACGATGTCTCCGGTGGTCTGGCTGATCCGCAGATGCCCGGTTTCGTCGCCAGCGTCGGGGTGCCCTACGTCACCATGCACTGGCGTGGGCTCCTCACGAACCCGGATGAGGAGCCGGACTACGACGACGTGACCAACGAGGTGTGCCGCGAGCTCACCGAACGCGTCGACGTGCTTCTCGCGGCCGGCGTCCGAGCGGAGCAGCTGCTCCTCGACCCCGGCTTCGGCTTCTCCAAGAACGCTGACCACAACTGGGAGCTGCTGGCTGACCTGTCTGAGGTGATGTCCCTGGGCTATCCGGTCATCGTCGGCACTTCCCGCAAGCGTTTCCTGGGACGGCTACCCGCCCGCACCGGTGGGCAGCTCGACCACGAGGCGCCGGTGAGCGCGGCCTTCGACCGAGACCATGCCACCGCCGCCACCAGCCTGCTCGCAGCCCAGGCTGGCGCCTGGGCGGTGCGCGTCCATGACGTGCGGTCCACCCGGGAAGCGCTCGCTGTCTGGGAGATGGTCAGCCGTGCTCGCTAGGGGTGATGAGATCCGGTTGCTCGGGGTCGCTGCGCGAGGTCATCACGGCGTCCTCGACTTTGAGAAGCGGGACGGCCAGGACTTCGTCGTCGACGTCGTCATGCGGGTCGACCTGGGTCCCGCCGGGAGGACCGACGCCCTGGACCGGACGGTCAACTATGCCGAGGTCGCCGCTGATGTCGTCGACGTCATCACCGGACCGTCCTTCGACCTCATCGAGAAGGTGGCCTCGGTCATCGCGCAGCGGGTGCTGGCCCGCCCACTCGTCGAGGCGGTCGAGGTGACGGTGCACAAGCCGCAGGCGCCGGTCGGCGTCCCCTTCTCTGATGTCCAGGTCGTCGTCCGCCGGCAACGCGATGTCCCGGTCGTTATCGGGCTCGGGGCCAATCTTGATGATCCTGCGGCGGCCGTCACCGCCGCCGGCCGCCAGCTGCGTCGCATCCGTGGGGTGGCCAGGGTCCGCCTCTCGCCGCTGCACGGGAGTGCCCCGATCGGTGGACCCGATCAGCCGGACTACGTCAACGCGGTCGCGACCGCCCGCACCAGCCTCACCCCGGCCGGGCTGCTGGCGCAGCTGCACCGGATCGAGGCCGACTTCGGTCGGGTGCGCGAGGTCCGGTGGGGGGCCAGGACCCTCGATCTGGACTTGATCCAGTATGGCGATCCGCGCACCGACATGGATGTGCGCAGCGACGACCCAACACTCCTGCTCCCGCACCCCCGGGCCCATGAGCGGGCCTTCGTCCTGCGGCCATGGCTGGCCGCTGACCCGGACGCGATGCTGCGCGTCGGTGAGACAGCGGTCGCGGTGGCTGACCTTCTCCCCGCGCTCGCCGATCAGGATGTTCACCCACTGGAGGGTGCGGAGTGAATCCCACCGAGGGCATCAGGATCTCCACCGGTGTCGGCGTCGCAGTGCTGGCCAGCATGGGCAGCTGGCTGTTGCTCGCGCTGGTGCGCGTCTTTGGCGGGAGCTTTCCGGTCATCTCGTGGCTCGGGCTCGTGCCGCTGCTGGCGATCACCATGCTTGTGCTTGTCATGAGCTGGCAGGTCCGTCGCTATGTGCAGGGCAAGGGAGCGCACCGGCTGACCCCGCAGCGCGCGCGCGGCACCCTGGTCGGCGCGCAGGCTGCCGCGCTGGGAGGGGCCGCGTTGATCGGGTGGTACGTCGCGAACGCCCTCGTCCACCTGCCCGTCTCCTTCGTGCCAAGTCAGCGCGAGCAGCTGATCTGGGGACTTGTCCACGCGGCCGCCGCAGTGCTGCTCGCGATCAGTGGCTATCTCGGTCAGGCCTGGTGCAAGATCCCGCCGACCGATGGCGACGATGAGGATGGTGCGCTGACCGAGGGCGGCCTCGCCTACGGCTGAGCGTGGACGTGGCCCCGCCGGATGCTCGCGGGTCGGACGGCCTACCGTGTGCTCATGACGATGTTGCCGTCCCGCCTGGCCACCCGTTCAGAGAAGGTCGTCTGCTTTATCGTCCGGGACGAGCACCTCCTGGCCTTCGTCCACCTCGACCACCCCCTCGAGCAGACTGGAGTCCAGGTGCCTGCCGGGACCCTCAACCAGGGGGAGGACGCGGCCGGCGGCGCGCTGCGTGAGGCGACCGAGGAGAGCGGGCTTGCCGGGTTGCGGGTAGTGACCTTCCTCGGGGAGGACGATTATGACCTCAGGCCCCAGCGAGAGGAGGTCATGCACCGCAGATTCTTCCTGCTCGAGGTCGAGGAGGGAGCCC
Organism: Ornithinimicrobium sp.; assembly: GCF_030537745.1. Lineage (GTDB taxonomy): Bacteria > Actinomycetota > Actinomycetes > Actinomycetales > Dermatophilaceae > Ornithinicoccus. Next base: position 4,671 of record NZ_JAUNVI010000009.1, read on the forward strand.
CCGTGGACCTGGCTGCGCGATGGGAGCATGCTGATCCCGATCCCACCGGCGGCGGTGCCGCGCCCCGCTGGGAGTGCTTCTGGCTCCCGTTGAGCGACGCGCACGTGCTCTCCTGCGCGCAGAGCCGCTTCGTCGGCACCGCGAGCCAGGTGATGTCAGCCGCAACGCAGAGCCAGCGCGCTCCGGTGGACAGGACCGCCGTCGAGCCGGTTGCGGGTGACCATGCCAGCACCCTCTGGCCAGGCATATCCCATCCCGAGCACAGCCTGAGGTATGTCGAACGCTTCCGCTCGATGTCCGCGCTCGGGGAGGACATCGAAGGGGAGTCGCGCCTGATCGACGTGCTGGCGCCGCGCGGCGCTCGCCTGCTGGACGCAGGGTGCGGATCGGGACGGCACGGAGGGCACCTCGCTCGTCTCGGGCACCGCGTCGTCGGTGTCGACCTGGACCCGGTGCTCATCGAGGCGGCCCGTGCCGACCATCCCAGCGCGACCTGGCTCGTCGCCGACCTAGTGACCCTCGACCTAGAGGCGCTCGGCGAGCCTGAGCCCTTTGACGGGGCGCTCCTGGCCGGCAATGTCATGGACTTCGTGTCCCCATGCCTCCGCGCGGAGGCGCTGCGCAGGATCGCGGCGCACGTAGCGCCCGGCGGCTTCGTCGTCGTCGGCTGCCGAGTGACCCGAGGCTTCACGCCAGCCGAGCTGGATTCGGCGTGCTCCGCAGCCCTGCTGAGCCTTGAGCAGCGGTTCGCCACGTGGGACCTGCAGCCCTGGACCCCCACGGCAGACTTCTGCGTCAGCGTGCTGCGCAAGGACGGCAGCTGAAGGTGGCGCGCGAGGCTGGCAGTTGACCGAGGCGAGGGACGTTAGCGCCCGGCTTACTTGTCGATATCGCCGACGACGAAGAACATCGAACCCAAGATCGCGACCATGTCCGCGACGACTGTGCCCGGCAGCAGGTCCGCCAGCACCTGCACATTGTTAAAGGAGGCGGACCGCAGCTTGAGCCGGTGCGGAGCCTTGTCGCCGCGACTGACCAGGTAGTAGCCGTTGAAGCCCAGCGGGTTTTCCCCCGCGAAGTAGTGCTCGCCCTGGGGGACCTTGAGGATCTTGGGCAGCTTGGTGTCGAAGGGGCCGGGGCCGATCTGGCGCAACCGCTCGGTGCAGGCACGCACGAGGTCGAGGCTCACGTGCACCTGTTCGTCCAGCACTTCGAGCCGCGCCAGGGCGTCGCCCTCCGTCCGAGTCACCACCCGTCCCGGGCCGCCGTCGACAAAGAGCTCTCCGTAGGTCAGGTAAGGCTCGTCGCGCCGCAGGTCGACGTCGAGCCCGGAGGCGCGCGCGATCGGCCCGGAAACGCCATAGGAGAGGACCTGCTCCATCGAGAGCGTCCCGACCCCACGTGCCCTCGCTGTGACGATCTCGTTGCCGAAGAGCATCGACTCCAACTCCGGCATCCGGCTGCGCACCTTCTCCACAGCTGTGTCCACGTTGTCGAGCCAACCGTCGGGGAGGTCGTGCAGCAGGCCGCCGACGCGCGTGCACATGTAGTGCATCCGGCCGCCGCTGAACTCCTCCATCACGGCCTGGAGCTCCTCGCGCTCGCGGAAGCTGTAGAAGATCGGGGTGATCGCGCCAAGCTCGAGCGGATAGGAGCCGAGGAACATCAGGTGGTTGAGCGCCCTGCTCAGCTCGGAGAGCAGGGTGCGGGTCCACGTCGCGCGTTCTGGCACCTCCATCTCCAGCAGGTGCTCGACGGCGAGCGCAACGCCTACCTCGTTGTTGAAGGCCGAAAGCCAATCGTGGCGGTTGGCGAGCACGATGATCTGCCGATAGTCACGGACCTCGAAGAGCTTCTCCGCTCCCCGGTGCATATAGCCGATGATCGGCTCCGCGCGGGTGATGCGCTCGCCGTCGACCGTGATGCGCAGGCGGAGCACACCGTGGGTGGCGGGGTGTTGCGGGCCGATGTTGAGGACCATCTCGGTAGTGCTCAGGCCGCCCACTCCGCCGCCGAGGGCGACGTCTAACTCGCGGGTGCTCACCGCTCCACCCTAGCCACGGACAGCCATCACCCAGTGGAACCCGCCCAGACCGCCCGGGGCGGTCAGGGCCAGAAGCGCGCTGCGTCGGGCCACCGCCTCCAGGTAGGCCGTGGGCCGGGTCCGGGCCAGCTCGTGCGGCACCGGGGACGCGGTCGTGACGTCGAGCAGGTCACGCAAGACATCCCTTTGCAGGAGGACGTGACATTGCCCTGGGTCGGTGGGCAATGTCACGTCTCTGGTGGGGGTGATGGGGGGTCCGGTGGTTGGCATGGGTGGCGTCGTGCGCGGTGCACCGGCGGGGGATAGGCCGGCGGCCAAGGAGTCGACTGCGACGTGTGCGGTCAGGTCGCAGGAGCCGTCGGGAAGGGGGAGGACCTCCCGACCGCGCCGGAAGCCGGTGAACGTGCCGTGGACGGGTCGGTCAGCGAAGGTGTGGCCGTAGTCGATGGCAATCACGAGGCCGGTCTCCACCCGGGAGAGCAGGTCGAGCCAGGCGAGGTCGCGGGGTCGACCGACCTCGGCCCGAATGACCGATGACGGCACCCAGCGCTCCAGCCAGGAGAGGTCCTCGCCCTCGACTCTGACGGCCCTCGCTTCAACGCCGTGGGGATCGACCGTGAGGACTCGCCACACCACCTGGTCCGGGGGCCCGACCAGGTCGCGCTCCACGACCGGAGCGGGGACGACATCTAGCCACTCGTGGGCGATGACGAGCGTCTTCTCGAGTCCGCGCAACTGGTCCGGCAACTGGGCACCGCCGGGAGCCACCAGCCAGCAGTCGACGTCGAGGCCGTCGGGACAAGCCACTACATCGACGCCGGTGAGGTGCAGCCCGGGTGCCTGCTGGCGAAGATGCGCGAGCAGCTCACCACGCCCTGCGGCGACGTCGACGATGCGCTCAGCGCCGTGTCGCGCAGCAAGGATGACCACGGCCTCGGCCAGGATGGCGCCGGCGCCGGGAATGCCCTGGACGGTGGTCGCGAAGTGCTCCGCCGGTGCGTGCTGACGATAGAAGCCACGGGGGCCGTAGAGAGCGTCCGCCCACGCCTCTTCCCACGGTCGTGCAGCCAGGTGCATCCGTGCAGTGTGCCAGCCGCACAGGTATGACTGATGCGCTCGACGTCCGAGTTGGCTGCACCGCCACCGGAGACCATGTCGTTTTCCTGCTAGCCAACGACGCCGGAGTGCCGCAAGATGGACCTATGGCCTCGCTTCCTGCGCACACCGATCACGCCGCCTGCGCGGCGGCGGTACGCAGTCGCGACCCCCGCTTCGACGGCTACTTCTTCACCGCTGTCCGCACGACGGGGATCTATTGCCGACCCAGCTGCCCTGCGATGACGCCTCGGGCTGACCGGATGACGTTCTTCCCGACGGCGGCCGCCGCGCAAGGAGCGGGTTTCCGCGCCTGCAAACGGTGCCGTCCCGATGCGACGCCGGGGTCGCCGGCCTGGCATGTGCGCGGTGACGCGGTGGCCAGGGCGATGCGACTTGTGGACGACGGCGTGGTCGAACGGGAGGGTGTCTCCGGGCTGGCCGCACGCCTGGGCTACTCCACGCGTCAGCTTCAGCGGCTCACGGTCGCCGAGCTCGGGGCGCCGCCCCTGGCCCTCGCGCGGGCGCGGCGCGCGCAGACGGCACGCATCCTGATCGAGACCACCGCGATGGCGATGGCCGACGTTGCCTTCGCCGCAGGCTTTTCCAGCATCCGATCCTTCAACGACACCATCCGGACCGTCTTTGCCACGACTCCGCTGGCCTTGCGGCACAGCGCGACCCGGGGCAGCCAGCGTGCCGAGGCTGGGCCCCGGGCAAAGGGTCGGGCAGACAGCGACAGCGCCCCCATTTCCATCGACCTGCGACTGCCCCTGCGTGGACCTCTCCATGTGCCGAGCCTCTTCGGCCACTTGGTCGCCACTGCCGTTCCAGGTGTCGAATCCTGGTCCGAGGGTCAACTACATCTCGCCCTGCGCCTGCCGCACGGACCCGGCACCGTGCATCTGGCGCCGCCGAGCGCACCGGGCCATGGGACCGTGCTGGCAACGCTGCGGCTGACCGACCTCCGTGACCTGACCGCCGCCATCAGCCGGTGCCGGGCGCTCCTGGACCTCGACGCGGACCCGATCGCCGTCGACGCCCATCTGCGCGAAGACGCGCACCTTGGGCGGCTCGTGGCCGATATGCCAGGCGTGCGGATCCCCGGCTCCGCAGAACCGCAGGCGCTTGCGCTCCGAGTGATTCTGGGCCAGCAGATCTCCACGGCACGGGCCGCCGACCTGGGTGACCGCCTGACCCAGGCCCTCGGCGACCCCCTGCCCCTATCGATGCGCACACACGGACTCACCCACCTCTTCCCCACCGCGGTGGCCGTGGCGGGAGCCGACGACGGGGACTACCCGGGGATGCCAGGGTCGCGCCGACGCGCACTGCGCGCCACCGCCGAGGCGATCGCCGACGGGGACCTCGTCCTCGACGCGGGTGCCGACCGTGAGCAGACGCGGGCCCGGCTGCTGGCACTGCCCGGCGTCGGGCCATGGACGGCCGACATGGTTCTGCTGCGTGGGCTCGGCGATCCCGATGCCTGGCCAAGCACCGACCTTGGTGTCCGCCACGGGGCCCGTGCGGCCGGATTGCCAGCGAAAACCGCGCTGCTGAATCACCACGCGCAGGCCTGGCGGCCCTGGCGCGGCTACGCCGCGGCACTGCTGTGGGCCAGCTCCGACCACGAAGCCGCGGGCACCCGCCTGGGTCTGGCACCCCTGACTGCCCACGCGACGTGCAAGAGTCCAGACGCCATACCCGAAAGAAGGCAAGCGCCATGACCACCTCCCATGTCGTCGTCGACAGCCCCGTAGGTCCACTCCGGCTCGTCACTGACGGAGAGCACCTCACCGGGGTCTACTTCGCCGAGCACAAGCACGCCCCGACGGAGCTTGGCGCCCACGTCGAGGTCAAGGACGCGGTGCCGGTGCTCCGTGCGACGCTCGAGCAGCTCACCGACTACTTCGCGGGTGGCCGGACCGGGTTCGACCTCCCGCTGGCCGCCACGGGCACCGACTTTCAGCGGCAGGTATGGGACCTGCTGACCACGATCCCGTACGGCCAGACCTGGTCCTACGGGCAGTTGGCCGCGGCGTTGGGCAGGCCGTCTGCCTCACGCGCCGTCGGGATGGCCAACGGTCGCAACCCGATCTCGATCGTCGTGCCCTGCCACCGCGTCGTCGGGTCCACCGGCGCGATCACCGGCTACGGCGGAGGGGTGGAACGCAAGCAGGCCCTCCTCGACCTGGAGCGGCGCACGAGCCAGACGGCGCTCTTCTGAGGCGCAAGCGCCGCCAGATACGCTGAAGCAGTGACCCCCGACCGCCAGAGCACAGAGGCCGACGTCCCCGAGCAGATGCGGGTGCGACGCGGCAAGCGCGAGGCGATGCTGGCCGAAGGCATCCCGGCGTATGCCGTGGGCGTCCCGGTGACGCACACCATCCCGCGGGTGCGCGAGCAGTGGTCGCACCTGGCCAGCGGTGAGGAGACCGCCGACCAGGTGGGGGTCGCGGGACGGGTCGTCTTCGTCCGCAACACCGGCAAACTGTGCTTCGCCACGCTCCAGGCGGGCGACGGCACGAGGTTGCAGGCGATGCTGTCACTCGCGGAGGTGGGCGAAGAAGCGCTGGCCCGCTGGAAGTCATGGGTGGACCTCGGTGACCACGTCTTCGTGGAAGGCCGGGTGATCTCCTCCCGCCGCGGTGAGCTGTCCGTCCTGGCGAACAGCTGGCAGATGGTCTCCAAGGCCTTGCGTCCATTGCCTGTCCTGCACCACGAGCTCTCCGAGGAGCAGCGGGTCCGGCAGCGCTACGTCGACCTCATCCTGCGCCAGGAAGCGCGCGACATGGTCCGGACCAAGGCGGCGGTGCTGCGCTCGATCCGAGAAACGCTCGACGGTTTCGGCTTCGTGGAGATCGAAACTCCGATCCTCAACCTCGTGCACGGTGGTGCGGCGGCCCGACCCTTCACTACGCACCTCAACGCCTTTGACCTCGACATGTCCCTGCGTATCGCGACCGAGCTTTACCTCAAGCGTGCGGTGGTGGGTGGGGTGGACAAGGTCTATGAGATCGGGCGGACCTTCCGTAATGAGGGAATCGATTCCACGCACAGCGCGGAGTTCACCATGCTCGAGTTCTATGAGGCGTATGGCGACCAGTTCTCGGCGGCCGACCGGACCAAGTCCCTGATCCTCAATGCTGCCGAAGCGGTCGGAGCGGGCACGACCCTGACTGACTATCGGGGCCAAGAAATTGATCTCTGCACCGAATGGGTGTGGCTACCGATCGTCGATGCGGTCAGCGAGGCGCTAGGACTCGAGGTCGACGCGGACGAGAATCCCGACAATGCGGCCCGCCTCCGTGAGGTCTGCGCACACAGAGAGATTGCCCTGAAGCCCGAGTGGGGTGTCGGGGAGATCATTCTGGAGATCTACGAACAGTTGGTCGAGCACACCCTTGTCCAACCCACCTTTGTCTGTGATTATCCTGAGTCCGTGCGTCCCCTGGCACGTCGGCACCGCAGCCAGCCGGGTGTGGTCGAGGCCTGGGATCTCATCATCGGCGGCGTCGAGTTGGCGCCCAGCTACACCGAGTTGGTGGACCCAGTGATTCAGCGGGAGCGCCTCGCGGCGCAGTCTGCACTGGCCGCGGGCGGAGACCCCGAGGCGATGTCTCTGGACGAGGACTTCCTTCGGGCACTTGAGTACGGCGCGCCGCCCATGGGTGGGACCGGACTCGGCGTCGATCGGCTGATCATGCTGCTGACGGGCTGCGGCATCCGCGAGACCATTCTCTTTCCGCTGCTCAAGCCGGAGGCGTGATGCCCCAGATTCTGCACGAGGGTTGGATGATCCTGGCCGCGGTGCTGCCCTCCATCGGCCTGCTCTTCCTGTTTTGGGTCATCCTCAAGCACATTGTAGAAGGCGACCGACGCGAACGTGCCGCACTTCGGGCTTGGGAGGCTGAGCACCCCAAGGCCGAGCACGACGACCGCCACGATGATGGCGACTCTTTCCCGTCGGCCTAGAATGCGAGAGACCGGACGCTGTGATAAGCCGATGACGGGCTGCAGGCTCTTTATCCACATTGTTTCACTCGGCCGCATGGGCTAGTCTTTCCGATGCCGCCAACCGTGACGGACGCGAAAGACGAAGTGGAGACATTTGATGGTCCAGCGTGTGCAGATTATCTTGGAGGATGACGTCACCGGGGGCCCCGCCGCCGAGACGGTCGAGTTTTCTCTCGACGGAGTGAACTATGAGCTTGACCTCAATGACGATAACGCCGCCAAGCTCCGCGATGAGCTGGCTGGCTGGATCGGCAACGCCCGCAGGGCAGGTGGCCGTCGTCAGACCCGTCGCCGGGCCTCGGGTGGGGCGAGCGGTGCCAAGTCCGACGATCTGGGTCGGATGCGGGAGTGGGGTCGTGCGAACGGCTTCACCGTGAGCTCTCGGGGCCGCGTCTCGCAGGAGCTGCAGGAAGCCTACGCAGCGGCGCACTGACTCTGCGCAACCTCCAGCGTCGACTGACGTGAGGAAACGGGCCGGCCTCCGAGGCCGGCCCGTTTTCGTGTCCCCGCTGGCTCTGCCTGCGCTGGCCTATACCTCGTGCAAGGTGCGCTGGGTCAGTTTCTCCCGACCAGCAGCGGCGGCTTCGACCTGCGCCCAGTCTCGGGGCAGGGCCACCTGGGGGAGGTCCCGGCCGCGCAGCGACCAGGGACAGATCGTGGTCTTGGCGGCGTTGTTCTGACTCCAGTCGAGGAAGACCTTCCCTGGGCGCAAAGATTTGGTCATCTTGGCCGTGACCAGGTCCGGGTGGGAGGTCGCGAGCTGCTCGGCCAGCGACTTGGCCACCATGCTCACCTCGTCCGCGGACCTGGTCGCCTCCAGCTCGCCGTAGAGCTGCATACCCTTGGAGCCGCTCGTCACCGGTCGGGTGGACAGGCCGACGGTCTCCAGCCGCTCGCGCACCAGGAGCGCCACCTGCGCGCACTCCAGGAGCCCGGCGCCGGGACCGGGGTCCAGGTCGATCACGAGCCGGTCGGGGGGCAGCGGGTCGCCGTCCTCACCGATCCGCCACTGCGGCACGTGGAGTTCGAGACTCCCGAGATTGACCAGGTAGACGAGGGCTGCGAGGTCGGTCACCAGGGGAAACGTGAGCGAGTCGCGGCCTCGTGAGGATACGGGCGTCGCCACCGTGACCCGAGGCAACCAGTCGGGTGCGCCAGAGGGCAGGTTCTTCTCGAAGAAGTGCGCCTTGGCCACCCCTTCTGGGAAGCGGATGCGGGTCACCGGTCGGTCTGCCAGCTCCGGGAGAATCTGGTCAGCGTGCTCGACGTAATAGGCGAGGACCTCTCCCTTGGTCGTGCCGCTGGCCGGGTAAAGCACCTTGTCCAGGTTGCTCACCCGAAGGGTGCGTCCGGCGACGCTCACGGCCTGACTGCTCATGGCTGCTCCACGAGATCCAGCGGTGTCAGATCGACGCGCACCCCTTGGTAGGAAGGTTGTCGTAGCCGCCCCACGCCGGGGGTGATCCCTAGCGAGGCGACGTCGATGACGAGCCGCGGCTCCAGCCAGGTCGATCCGAGGGACTCCGCGCGGGAGAGGGGAGCGCTGAACGGGTAGGGCGAGCGCGGCACCTCCGCCAGGCGCGCCGCCAAGGCAGCTCCCGCCGCGCCCGCGAGGCCACTGCCGACCCGCCCAAGGTAGATCAGCCGGAGCCGGCCAGCCGGGTCAAAGGACGGTCTTCCGGCCTCGTCAGTGGCGGGCAGGCCCACGTGCACGGCACCCAGCCGCTCGGTCGTTCCAGTCTGCGGTCTCCAGCCCCCGATCACCACGCTGAGCGTGTCCCGGTGGGGGAACTTCAGCCAGTCGCTGGACCTGACTCCCTCCTGATAGGTGGACGCGCGCCGCTTGCTCACCACCCCCTCGAGGCCCTGATCCGCAGTCGCTGCGAGCAACTCCCTGCCGTCGTCGTAAAAGGGCGGGACCGCCACCCCGGGCACTCCCGCCAGCAGGTCCTCGAGCGCGGACCGACGCGCCGACCAAGGGAGGTCGACCAGCTCCATCCCGTCCAGGCGCAGGAGGTCGAAGGCGACGTAGGTGGCCGGTCGTGCCGTGGCGAGCTGGGCCGCGGCCTTCGCCGAAGAGGTGTGGACGCGGTCCACCACATGACTGAAGCTGGGATGACCCCCGACCATCGCGACGGTCTCACCGTCCAGGAGTAGGTCATCCGCGACCCCCGCCAGCGCCGCCAGCTCGGGGAAGGCCACCGCGATGTCCCGCGCACTGCGCGTCAGCAGGCGAAGCTGGCCGGCGCGCACGTCCGCGAGCAGTCGGATCCCGTCCCACTTGACCTCGTGGACCCACGCCGCGCCGGTCGGCGGGCCGGTGCGAGAATCGCCGGGAGTGGCGAGCATGGGGCGCATAGGTCCATCCTGGGGGGTGTGAAAGCGATCTGGAAGGGTGCCGTCAGCTTCGGCCTCGTCAACGTCCCCGTGCGGCTCTACTCCGCCACCGAGAACCATGACCTGAGCTTCCACCAGGTCCGACGCAGCGACGGCAGCCGCATCCGCTACAAGCGGGTGGCGCAGACAGACGGTGAGGAGGTGCCCTACAAGGACATCGCCAAGGCTTACCAGACCGAGGACGGCAAGACCGTGATCCTCACTGATGAGGACATGGCCTCGCTGCCCAACCGGTCCAGCAAGGAGATCGCGGTCGAGAGTTTCGTGCCGATCGACCAGATCGACCCGATCCTCTACGACAAGGTCTACTACATCGAGCCCGACGCGATGGGCGCCAAGGCGTACGGGCTGCTGCGCGAGGCTCTCAAGGAGTCTGAGCGGGTCGCGGTCGTCACCGTCTCGGTGCGCACCCGGATGACGATGGCGGTGCTCCGGGTCGTCGAGGACGTCATCGTCCTGCAGACCTTGCTGTGGCCGGACGAAGTCAGGGACAGCGCCCAGCTCGACCACCTGGAGGAGGTCAGCGAGCCCAAGAAGGCCGAGGTCGCGATGGCCCGGATGCTCATCGAGTCGATGTCCGGGGACTTCGAGCCGAAGGGTCACGTCGACGACTTCAAGGTGGCCGTGGAGGAGTTGGTGCAGAGCAAGATCGAGGGCGGGCAGGTCACCGAGGCGCCCGACGTCGAAGAGGAGGCGGACTCCGGCGAAGTGGTGGACCTGCTGGCAGCCCTGCAGCGCTCGGTCGACCGGGCCAAGGCGGGCAGGGGCGAGGACACTTCGTCCTCGACCGCCACCACCAAGGCTGGCGCTAAGCCGGCGGCCAAGAAGGCTCCGGCGAAAACCGCCGCCAAGGCGGCCACCAAGCGCGCTCCGGCGAAGAAGAAGGCCGGCTGACCGCGAAGAGCCGCTCAGCTGCCTGCTCAGATCCTGCTCAGGGGCAGGTCGGATCTGCTCAGGTGCGCGTGCTCAGGGGGCGGTGGTCGCCGCCGCTTGGTCCTTGCTCGCCTGCTTCGGAGAGCAACCTAGCGACTTGTCCAGACCCTGCGCCGCGATCGTCAACGCCGAGCGCAGGTCGTCGGTGACCTCGGGCGTCGTGACCTTGAACGCCTCAGCGACCAGCGTGTAGGGGATCTGTTGAGAGCGGTCTGTCGCCTTCGGTGCCGTGCAACTGGTCAGTCCGGTCACCAGGCCGGGGGAGATGAAGGAGCGGCCCAGGTAGTCCGGGCCCGGCTGGACCCCCTGCGCAGCCTCCGCCCGCTGTCCGGCAGTGGCCCGCCCCTCCTCGCCGAGCGCGATGGTGAGGCGGACGATCGGCTCTTGCTCGTCCTTGCCGCCCGAGAGCACCTCGCACACCCAGGCTTTCTCGTCGTCCTGGACGGTCAGGCTGCGGGGCGTGACCGCCTTGCCCCCCGCGGCGGCGTCAACCGCCGACGGGCTGACGTACTCGCAGAGCCAGCCGTTCTGGGGAGACTGGCCCTGGAGACCGTCATCGCTCGTCAGTGCCGCGTCGTCGGCCGTGCCAGCGGTGCCACGAGCAGTGCCGGCGTCCTCCGACGTGCATGCCGAAAGGGTGAGGGCCAGGCCGAGCGTGGTCACCATGAGGCTCAGACCGAGGGGACGAGTGCGCATGAGGCGTCATGCTAGATCCTGTGGCTGAGCGCTCCCTGCGCACGACCTGCGGGTTATGCCGGGGGCGAACACGGCATACCGGCGGAACACGGGGGGTCCCGCGCGACGTTGAGGCCCACAGATGCAACGTAGAGTGGACGCACGCCCGCACCGGGTGATTCGACCACCCATGCGTGCCACGACGAAAGTTGAGGAGTAAGGCATGTTCGAACGTTTCACCGACCGCGCGCGGCGCGTGGTGGTGCTCGCGCAGGAAGAGGCGCGGCTGCTCAACCACAATTACATCGGGACCGAGCACCTGCTGCTCGGCCTGATCCACGAGGGGGAGGGTGTCGCCGCCAAGGCGCTGGAATCCTTGGGGATCTCCCTGGATGCCGTGCGTCAGCAGGTCCAGGAGATCATCGGCCAAGGGCAGCAAAGCCCCACCGGCCACATCCCGTTCACCCCGCGCGCCAAGAAGGTGCTGGAGCTCTCGCTGCGTGAAGGTCTGCAACTGGGCCACAACTACATCGGGACCGAGCACCTGCTGCTCGGTCTGATCCGTGAGGGCGAGGGCGTGGCCGCCCAGGTGCTGGTCAAGCTCGGCGCGGACCTCAACCGGGTGCGTCAGCAGGTCATCCAGCTGCTCTCCGGCTATCAGGGCAAGGAGGCCGCCACCGCAGGTGTCGGCGCCTCTGCTGGCCCGGAGGGCCAACAGGCCGGCTCACTCGTGCTCGACCAGTTCGGGCGCAATCTGACCCAGGCTGCCCGCGAGGGCAAGCTCGACCCGGTCATCGGCCGTGGGCCCGAGATCGAGCGGGTCATGCAGGTGCTCTCCCGACGCACCAAGAACAACCCTGTCCTGATCGGCGAGCCCGGTGTCGGAAAGACTGCGGTCGTCGAGGGCCTAGCCCAGGACATCGTCAAGGGCGAGGTGCCCGAAACCCTCAAGGACAAACAGCTCTATACCCTCGACCTCGGCGCGCTCGTGGCCGGCAGCCGCTACCGCGGCGACTTCGAGGAGCGGCTCAAGAAGGTCCTCAAGGAGATCCGCACCCGCGGCGACATCATCTTGTTCATCGACGAGATCCACACCCTGGTGGGTGCGGGTGCGGCCGAGGGCGCGATCGACGCGGCCAGCATCCTGAAGCCGATGCTGGCCCGTGGCGAGCTGCAGACGATCGGTGCGACGACGCTGGACGAGTATCGAAAGCACATCGAGAAGGACGCTGCGCTCGAGCGCCGCTTCCAGCCGATCCAGGTGGCCGAGCCCACGCTCAAGCACACCATCGAGATCCTCAAGGGCCTGCGTGACCGCTACGAGGCCCACCACCGCGTCTCGATCACCGACGGCGCTCTCGTGGCCGCTGCCACGATGGCCGACCGCTACATCAACGACCGCTACCTGCCGGACAAGGCAATCGACCTCATCGACGAGGCGGGCGCGCGACTACGCATCCGCCGGATGACGGCGCCGCCGGACCTGCGCGAGTTCGACGACAAGATCGCGCACGCCAAGCGCGAGAAGGAGTCGGCGATCGACGCCCAGGACTTCGAGAAGGCGGCCCGGCTGCGCGACGAGGAGCACAAGCTCACCCAGGCGCGCGCCGAGCGGGAGAAGGAATGGAAGAACGGTGACATGGACGTCGTCGCCGAGGTCGACGAGGAGCTGATCGCTGAGGTCCTGGCCATCGCCACCGGCATCCCGGTCTTCAAGCTGACCGAGGAGGAGTCGCACCGCCTGCTCCACATGGAGGATGAGCTGCATAAGCGCATCATCGGCATGGACGACGCGATCGCAGCCCTGTCGCAGGCGATCCGTCGCACCCGCGCGGGTCTGAAGGACCCGCGTCGTCCCGGCGGCTCGTTCATCTTCGCCGGTCCCACGGGTGTCGGCAAGACCGAGCTGGCCAAGGCCCTCGCCGAGTTCCTTTTCGGTGACGAGGACGCGTTGGTCACCCTGGACATGTCGGAGTACTCCGAGAAGCACACCGTCTCGCGGATGTTCGGCTCGCCCCCCGGCTACGTCGGGTATGAAGAAGGCGGCCAGCTGACCGAGAAAGTCCGGCGCAAGCCGTTCTCGGTCGTGCTCTTCGACGAGGTCGAGAAGGCGCACCCGGACATCTTCAACAGCTTGCTGCAGATCCTGGAGGACGGTCGCCTGACCGACAGCCAGGGCCGGGTGGTCGACTTCAAGAACACCGTCATCATCATGACCACCAACCTGGGCACCCGCGACATCAGCAAGGGCGTCTCGCTCGGCTTCTCCGCCGGAGCGGAATCCCACAGCGACTACGAGCGGATGAAGAACAAGGTGCTGGACGAGCTCAAGCTGCACTTCCGCCCGGAGTTCCTCAACCGGGTGGACGACACCATCGTCTTCCCGCAGCTGAAGCAGGACGAGATCGTCCAGATCGTGGACCTGATGATCGCCCGTCTCGACGAGCGGCTCAAGGACAAGGACATGGCGATCGAGCTCACCCAGTCTGCCAAGGACCTGCTCGCCAAGCGCGGCTACGACCCCGTCCTGGGAGCCCGGCCGCTGCGCAGGGCGATCCAGCGCGAGATCGAGGACCAGCTCTCCGAGAAGATTCTGTTCGGCAAGATCGGTCCCGGGCAGATCATTCTCGTCGATGTGGAGGACCCGGTCGGCGAGGACCGCGAGCGGGACAAGGTGTTTACCTTCACCGGCTCGGAGAAGCCGTCGGAGGTCCCGGACACCGTGCCGGTCGAGGAACAGACCAGCTAAAGGCTGCTGCCCACCCGGGCGCAGCCGAAGGGGCGATCACCATTGGTGGTCGCCCCTTCGGCATGTCCGGAGGCGCCGTCAACCGCGACTAGGGTGATGACTATGACTGTGCGTGATGCTTCGGCCGAGGAGAAGGCCCAATGGGATGAGTTGATTTGGGACACGCCGGGGGGCCCGGACCTCATGCAACTGGAGCCATACGCACAGCTCAAGGCCGGTGCCTGGGGGTCCCACCGCCAGCTCATCCACGAGCACCCTGGCAAGCCCGACATCCCGGCGCTCTACCTGATCAAGAAGCTGCCGCCGTTCGGGCAGCTCTGGTACGCGCCCATGGGTCCCCGGGTCACCGATCCCGAGCACCTTCAGCTCATCATCGATGACCTGCGCAGCAACGACGCCTTCGCGGTCATTCTCGAGCCATCGATCCCCGTTGACGGCCCGCAGGCCCGTTCCGAGCTGATTGCCTCGACTCCGGGCCTGGAGGATTTCCTGTCCCTCCAGCAGGGCAATCACACGGTCCTGGTCGACCTGCGACCCAGCGAGGAGGACCTGCTGGCCTCCTTCCGGCAGCGCGCCCGCCGCTCCATCCGTAAGGCCGAGGGCGCCCGTATCGAGCACCGCACGGACGACGAGGCATTCGAGATCTTCTGGGACCTCTACGCCCTCACCGTCGAACGCGCGGGTCTGCCGATGCGACCCAAGCACTACTACCTCAACGCCTGGAAGCACTACCGCGACCTGGGCCAGGGCCACGTCGTGTTTGGTTACTCCTCACCGGAGGTGACCGAGCCGGAGGCGGCCGCCTACATCTGGGCGCACCGCGACCGCGGCTACTATCGCGACGGCGGCTCGGTGCGCACGCCCGCTGCTAACGGACTGCAATATCGCGTGCAGTGGGAGGCCATGAGGTGGTGCAAGGAGCGCGGAGCCACGACCTACGACCTCTTTGGCGTCCCGCCCAGCTGGGAGCTGGAGAACTCGGAGCATCAGCTGCATGGCCTCGTGCAGTTTAAGACGGCCTTCGGGCAGGTCACCGACACTGTCGGCACCATGCGCCTGAACCTCCGGCCGCGGCGCACCGCAGCCTGGGACCGGTTCGGCTTCAAGGTGTATCAGCGGGTCGGACGCAAGAGCAACCCGCTCTTCTACTGAGGCGGTGAGGGCCTGCGGCTCTCGATCACTGCGGACAGGGCAGCTGCCGGTGGGGGAGGGGATCAGTAGAAGGAGGCGCCACGCCGACGGGCCAGGACCTTGGCCACGACTCGGTGCCCGACCCGCTCCCACGCTGCATACCTGCGTGGGCGGAGTGGGAGGTCGAGGGCCCCGACCCAGTCGGTGACCTGTTTGTTGAAGCCCCGCTTGAAGGTGCCGATGCCGTAGAAGGGATCCTCACGGTCCTCGACCTTGGTGGAGTGGGGAGCGCCGCACAGGTCGTAGGAGGTGGCCCCCTGCTCCTGTGCCCAGCACATCGTCTCCCATTGGAGGAGCTGGCTCGCACCGCGGACCTGCCGGTCGCGGACGCTGGCACCGTCCTTGTAGCAGGCGGACTGTCCCACCACGGTCACGAACGCTCCCGCCACGTCTCTGCCCTGGTGGGTGGCGAGAAAGATCCGGCCCAGTCCCGCATCGCAGAAGATGCGCCACATCCCGACCTGGTAGGCATGGTCGCGCGCGGTGATGCCCTGGTCCGCCACCACCTCCATCCACAACCGCCACAACCGCTCGTAGGTCTCCTCGGTGGCCACCTCGCCTGATTCGACGATGACATCGTCCCTGGTCGCGCGGCGAAACATGTTGCGGGTCTTGGACGGGATCCGGGCCATCAGGTCCTCGGGGGTTCCGGAGACATCCACGAGGACAGTCGAGGCGTTGGTCTGGACCCGTCCGTTGCGGATCAGCCCCAGCTCTGCCAGGGCCTGGAGATTGTGCGGCGTCTCGAGCAACTCGGGCTCGATCTTCAGCAGGAAGGCCCCGTCGCGGTGGGCTGCCGCGCCCAGCTGGGGCAGCAACGGTGCCAGTTGCTCGACGCTGGCCACGCACGGACCCTTGGGCACATACCAGACGGCGCCGAAGCCCGGTGCCCTCCGGGACAGCACCGTGACCGGTATGTCGTCCACCACGGCATAGCGGGGTGTCCACCCCGACTGCTTCTTGACCTGGGCGAACTCGTAGGTGGAGAACATGGACGGCCGGCCGGGGGCGGTGAGGAGCTGCGCGTTCCACGCGTGGGCGGACGAGGGGCTCTCCCAGCGCAAGGTCATGAGCGAATGCTAGCCGTGGGCCTCGATCACCAGAAGGCGTCTCCCGGCTCGCGTCGCTGCAGCCGGGTCACGACGCGCTGACCGATCCGCTGCCACACGGCATACCGGCGTGGTCGGAGCACGATGTCGAAGGCACCCACCCAGTCGGTCACATGCTTGTTAAAGCCGCGCTTGAAGATGCCCAGGCCGTGGCGCATGTCAGTCACGTCGTCGAGGCGGGTGGAGTGGGGAGTGCCCACCAGGTCGTAGGTGCGGGCCCCGCGCTCGATGGCCCAGCGCATCCCTTCGTATTGGAGCAGCTGGCTGACGCCAGGCACCGGCCGGTCGCGCACGCTCGCGCCCTCCTTGTAGGCCGCCCCCTCGCCCAGGCTGGTGACGAGCGCCCAAGCGACCATCTGGCCGTCGACGCGTGCCACGACCGGCTGCGCGAGACCGCTGCGCACCATCGTCCGCCACGACTCGACGAAGTAGTCCTGACCTCGGACGCCGAGCGACTGTTCCTGCACGAGCGTGGCCCACACGGCATACATCTGTGCATAGATCTCCGGCCCGGAATCAGCGTCCACGCGTTCGATCTCGACGCCATCGCGCAGCGCTCGCCGGACCATGTTGCGCGTCTTGGACGGATAGGTGGCCAGCAGCTCGTCCTGCGACTGCGGCAGCTCAAAGATCACCGTGGAGGCGTTGGGCTGCACCGGCGTGCTGCGGACCGTGCCCAGCGCCTCGATCGCTGCGACCGCCTCGGATGACTCGAGGATCTCTGGCTCGATCCGGACAAACATGACCCCCTCACGGCGCGCTGCTTCACGCAGCGACTCCACCAGCGGTGCCAGCTCCTCAACGGTGCTGACGCACGGACCCTTGGGCACGTACCACACGGTCCCGAAGCCGGGCGCCCTCTTGGTGTGGATCGTCATCGCCACCCCGTCGGCGACTGCATACCTCGGCTCCCAGTTGGCCATCCGCTTCACCTGGCCAAGGGCGTGACTCTGGAAGATGTTGCCCTTGTTGGGGGTCGCTGCAATCCTGGCGTCCCACTCCGCGGGCGCGGGTGAGGTGACAAAGGTCAAGGGCATGGGGGCCAGTCTAAGCGGGGTAGCGTAGCCCCGTGCCTGTCCTCGACCCCGCCGATGCCGCAGAACTGGAGCGCTACGACCAGTTCGTCCGCTCCCACCCGCACCGCGCCCTCACTCAGGACGTGCGGTGGGGGATCGTCAAGGATGACTGGGGTCAGGAAGCGGTCTACGTCGAGGAGGGCGGCCGTATCGTCTCGGCCATGACCGTCCTGGTCCGTCGGCTGCCGGGCGGTTTTTCGGTGCTCTACGCCCCGAGGGGGCCGCTCGTCGACTGGGACGACGAACACGCCGTGGCATCGATCCTGGCGGAGGCGGCGCCATTGGCGACCAAGCACCGCGCGATCATGACCCGGATGGATCCGGAGATCCGCTTTGACGACGCGCTGGACTCCTGGATGCGGACGCAGCCGGGCTGGGTGGTCAAGAACGTCGGCGCCGGCAAGGACGACCTGATCCAGCCGCGCTACAACATGGTGGTTGCGCTCAAGGATGCCGAGGGCAACCAGTTGACCGAAGAGGAGTTGCTCCGCAAGTACAACTCCACCACCCGGTCACGGGTGCGCGCCGGTCTGCGCAAGGGCGTGGAGATGAGCCTGGGCTCCTCGGAGGAGGACCTGCGCATCTTCTACGACGTCTACTCGCAGATGGCGCGGCGCAAGGAGATCACCGCACGGGACGCGACGTATTTCGAGCGGATGCGCGAGGCCTTCGGTGACCGGATGCACATCGCGGTGGCCCGCCACGAGGGTGACGTGCTCGCTGTCGCGATCCTCATCGACTACTACGGAAAGCTCTCCTACCTCTATGCCGGCTCCAGCGACGTCAAGCGCAACCTTTACGGCAGCAACGTGCTCAACCACGCGCTGATGGCCTTTGGGCTTGACCACGGCGCGGAGTCCTACGACCTGGGCGGGGTCTTTGCCCTGGACAGCTCTGACGGGCTCTACGTCTTCAAGCGCGCCTTCGCCAAGGCCGACGGAGCCACCGAGCTCATCGGCGAGATCGACATCGTCCACCGCAAGCTCGCCTATGCCGCGCTGGCCACCGCGCTGCCCCGCATGCAACACGGCCGCCGCATGGTGGCGGCGCGCCTGTCGCAGGCCAAGAAGCGCAGGGCTGCGGCCAAGAAGGCCGCTCGCGCCCACGCCATCCCACCGGTCGGCGGCTGAGGGACTCGCTATGACTGTGCTCACGGTGCTGCCTTACCCCGACATCTCCCCCTCAATCGACCTCGGACCGCTCACCATCCACTGGTACGGCGTGATGTATGCGGTCGGCATCATGCTTGGCTGGTGGCTGGGCACGCTGCGTGCCCGCCGACCGGGGTCGGGATGGACCAGCGATGAGGTCAGCGACCTGATCATGTGGTCTGCGCTCGGTGTCGTCCTTGGTGGACGCCTGGGCTATGTGCTCTTCTACGGCCTGGACAAGGCCATTGCGGATCCGCTGTGGATCATCAAGTTCAACCAGGGGGGTATGTCGTTCCACGGTGGGCTGCTCGGCGTGCTTCTCGCAGTCTGGATCTTCGGGCGCAAGACCCATCGAGGCTTCTGGCAGGTCGCTGACTTCATCGCGCCGCTGGTCCCGCTCGGCCTGTTCTTCGGTCGGATGGGCAACTTCATCAACGGTGAGCTGTGGGGCAAGCCGACCGACCTGCCCTGGGCCATGGTCTTCCCTTCTGCCGACGATCAGCCGCGCCACCCGACGATGCTCTACGAGGCCGCGCTCGAGGGACTCGTCCTCTTCACGGTCCTGTGGATCTTCTCGCGAAGGTCCCGCCCGACCCGCGCGATCTCGGGAGTCTTCCTGCTCCTCTACGGGTGCTTCCGGTTCTGGGTGGAGTTTTTCCGCATCCCGGACGTCCAGCTGGGTTATCTGGCGTTGGACTGGTTGACGATGGGCCAGATCCTGTCCATCCCGATGATCCTGGGGGGCATCCTCCTGCTCTGGCTGGCCTACCGGGACCGGCCCACCGTCGCAGACCCTGCGCCCGTCGACGGGCAGGTCGGCAGCGAGAAGTAGTCGTCCGTCAGCGGCTCCAGCAGGCCGTCGGCGACGAGACTGTCGAGGCAACGCTCGGACTGGGCCCGGTCGGTCCACCCTGAGTGCAGCGTCTCCGCGTGGACGGGGTCGTCCGCCTCCCGCAGCACCTGCACCATGACTCCGCGACACTGCCGGTCGGTGCCCGCCCAGGTCTGGACGCGACGAGGCGGCCCGTCGTCCACGGGTGAGCCGGCGCGCCGCCAACGGCAGAGGTCGGCGACCGGACACTGCGGACACCGGGGCGAGCGCGCTGTGCAGACCAGGGCTCCCAGCTCCATGACCGCGACGTTCCAGAGTGCAGCGTCGGCACGGTCAGCCGGCAGCAGCGACGCCGCCAGGTCCACCTCTGCCCTCCTCAGGGTGGGCGCGGGCAGCGCGCGGCCGGTGACCGCTCGTGCCTGGACCCTGCGCACGTTGGTGTCGACCACCGTCGTGCGGTGCCCGAAGGCAAAGGCCGCAACGGCGGCGGCCGTGTAGTCACCGATGCCCGGCAGGGTGCGCAGCGTGGCCTCCTGGGACGGGACCTCGCCGGCATGATCGTCACGGATCGCGGTGGCCGTGGCGTGCAGCCGGAGGGCGCGACGCGGATAACCGAGCCGTCCCCAGGCCCGGATCGCCTCGCCGGGGCTGGCTGCCGCCAGGTCCGTCGGGGTGGGCCAGGCTGTCATCCAGCTCTCCCACACGGGGAGGACGCGGGCGACCGGGGTCTGCTGGAGCATCACCTCCGAGACCAGCACCCCCCACGGGGAGCGCCCCACCCGGCGCCACGGGAGATCGCGTTGGTGCACGCCATACCAGGACAGGACGCGGGCGTGCAGGTCGTGGGTGAACGCTGCTGGGGCGCGGGCGGAAGGCACTACGAGTAGCGCTCCAGGATCGAGGCCTCGGCGAGCCGCGACAGGCCTTCGCGCACCGCCCGAGCGCGGGCTTCACCGACACCGTCGACCCGCATCAGGTCCTCCAGGCCGGCGGACAGGAGCGACTGGAAGTTGCCGAAGTGGTCGACGAGCCGGTCCACGACGGCCCCTGGCAGCCGAGGGATGCGGTTGAGCAGGCGGTAGCCCGAGGGGCTGAGTGCCAGGTGGTCCATGCCATCACCGATCACGGTGATGCCCATGCAGCGCGCCACCGCGCCGAGGTCGAGCAACTCGGCGGCGTCGAGCTGCGCCAGCGAGGCGAGCACGGCGCTAGGCTCCCGGATGGCGTCGGCGGTGCCGGCGTAGTCGCGGATCACCAGCTCGCGGTCACGCCCGATGCCGCCGGTCAGTTCTTCCAGCTGCAGACCGACGAGGCGGCCGTCGACGCCGAGCTCGACGACATACTGCTGGATCTCCGAGCTGATCCGAGCGACCATCTCCAGCCGCTGCAGCACCGAGGCGACCTCGCGGATGGTGACCAGGTCCTCGATCTCCAGCGCGGACAACGTGGCGGTGACCTCGTCGAGGCGGGAGCGGTAGCGCTCGAGGGTCTGCAGCGCCTGGTTGGCCTGAGCGAGGATCTGGGTGCGCTCCTCCAGCACGTGACGCAGGTTGCCGATGTAGAGCGCCACGATGGACATCGACTGGCTGACCGAGATGACGGGCATGCGGGTCTGTTTGGCCACGCGCTCGGCGGTGCGGTGCCGCGTGCCGCTCTCGCGGGTCTCGATGGAGGGGTCGGGGACCAGCTGCGTCGCAGCGCGCAGGATGCGCGTGGCCTCACGGTTGAGGATGATCGCCCCGTCCATCTTGGCCAGCTCGCGCAGGCGGGTAGCGGAGAACTCCACGTCGAGCTCGAAGCCGCCGCTGCTGATGGACTCGACAGTCCGGTCGCTGCCCAGCACGATCAGCGCGCCCGTGCGCCCACGCAGGATTCGCTCGAGGCCGTCTCGGAGGTCAGTGCCCGGCGCGGCGGCAGCCAGCGTGCTGCTCATGATGTCTTCGTCGGTGCGCTCGGCCACGTCGTCCGGTGTCCTTCTCCTCAGTGGGCAGGGCTCGATGGCCTCGTCGGAGGACGCGGTCGTGTGGCCGTGCTCGGAGCCCAGCCTCGCCCTGCACGATGCCCGATGTCTCCTGCGCCGATCCTAGTCGTGCGAGGACTCGCGGCAGGCTGACCTGCTTCTTCTTTACTCCATCGTGATGTGGGCAGGGTCCTCAGCGCGAGGTGAGGTCGAAGTGCGCTGGCGGCGCGTCGCCTGGGGCAGCGGCGCTGCTCTGGGCGGCGGTCACGACCAGCGCGACAGCGTCCAGCAGGGTGGCGACCTCATGGACGCGCATCCCCGGCGGCGGGGGTCCCTCGGTGAGGGAGCCGACCGGCACCACCGCCTCCTTGAATCCGATCCGGGCAGCCTCGGCCAGTCGGCGAGGTAGCCCGGTCACCGCGCGGAGGTCGCCGGCCAGACCCACCTCGCCGACGGCGATCGTGCCCATGGGCAGCGGGAGATCGCCCAACGCGCTGGTCAGGGCGAGCGCCAGAGCCAGGTCGGCGGCCGGCTCGGAGAGCCGCACACCACCGACTGTCGCGGCATAGCAGTCGTGCTGGCCGAGCTGGACGCTGGCCCGCTGACCGAGGACCGCCAGGACCATGGCGAGCCGGGAGCTGTCCAGGCCGCTGGTGGTGCGGCGAGGAGAACCACCGTTGGTCTGGCTCACCAGCGCCTGCAGCTCCGCCACCAGCGGGCGACGCCCCTCGAGGGTGACGGTGACGCAGGTGCCGGGCACCGGTCGATCACGGCTGGTCAAGAACAACCCGCTCGGGTCCGCGAGCCCGATGATCCCGGAGTCACCCAAGTCGAAGCAGCCGACCTCGTCGGTCGGTCCGTAGCGGTTCTTCACGGCCCGGACCAGTCGCAGCCGCGAATGCCGCTCCCCCTCGAACTGCACGACGACGTCGACGAGGTGCTCCAGCAGCCGAGGGCCGGCGATCGAGCCGTCCTTGGTGACATGGCCGATGAGGATGGCCGCGGTGTTGCGGGACTTGGCCGCCTGGATCAACGCTCCGGCCACCTCGCGCACCTGGCTGACGTTGCCGGGGGAGCCTTCCACCTCCGCCGACGCGATCGTCTGCACGGAGTCGATGATGACCAGGTCCGGGTCGCTCGACTCGATCTGCCCGAGGACGGTGCCCAGGTCGGTCTCGGAGGCAAGGTAGAGCGCGTCCGCGACCGCCCCGATACGTTCGGCGCGCAGCTTGACCTGGGCGGCCGACTCCTCGCCGGAGATGTAGAGGACGCGGTGCCCGGCGCGCGCGGCGCGGGCGGCCACGTCGAGGGCCAGGGTTGACTTCCCGATGCCGGGCTCGCCGGCCATCAGCACGACCGCCCCGGGCACGAGACCACCGCCCAGCACCCGGTCGAACTCGCCGACACCGGTCGAGCGGGCCCGTGCGGCCTTCGCGTCTACCTCTGCGATCGGGCGGGCCGGGCGTGCCGGGGAGATCGCGCTGGTCCGCGAGGCTGTGGGAGCGCCGACCTCCATGACCGTGCCCCAGGTCTGACACTCGCCACAGCGACCGACCCATTTGATCGTCGTCCACCCGCACTCGGTGCACCGGAACGAAGGCTTGCTGCCTGACTTGGTTGCCACGAACGCCACCCTAGGTGGGCTCACCGACAGACCGGCCGGCACGCGCCGCCTCCGTCGCAGGGTGGACCAGCAGCGGGAGCAGGGTGCGCCCACCGACGGGCGGACGCGCTCCGGCCCTGCGAGCGCGCAGCACATCCTGCGCTTCCTGGTGGTCGCCGCACACCTGCGCGAGCACGTCATACGCCTCGGTCCCGACGAGCTCCACCAGCTCGGCGCGCATCGACACGTAGACAGGGTCAGGAGCCGTGTGCGCCAACGGGTCATTGGTGCAGTACCAGTCGAGGTCGTGGCCACCGGGCCCCCATCCGCGCCGGTCGTATTCGGCGATGGTGATCTCCAGGTAGGAGGTGCCGTCGGGAAGCTCGACGTCGCGATAGGACCGGCGGACGGGAAGCTGCCAGCACACGTCCGGCTTGGTGGTCAGCGGCTGGACGCCCTCGGCGATGGCGTGCTGGTGCAGGGCGCAGCCGACCCCCGCGGGGAAGCCTGCGCGGTTGAAGAAGATGCACGCCCCGTCGACGACCCGCGTCGTGGAGATGTTGTCGACCTCGAGGGCCCAGCCCTCCTCCAGGCCGGGGTCGCGCAGTTGCCACTCGTCGGGCCCGAGCCGGTCCACGACCGCGGCCACCCGGGCGAGGTCGTCCTCGTCGGTGAAGTGGGCCCCGAGCGTGCAGCATCCAGCGTCTGGCTCGGTGGCGTCGATGCCCGGGCAGCCCCTCCCGAAGATGCAGTGCCATCGGGAGGTGAGCCACGTCAGGTCGACCCGCAAGCGCTGGTCCGGCTCGGCCGGGTCGGCGAACTCGGCCCAGGCGCGCGGGGCATCGAGAGGGGTGGAGGTCACAGGCTCAGCGTAGGTGCGGAGGTGCCGGGATGGGATAGTGGCTCAATGCGCTTGGGAGTGATCGACGTCGGCTCCAACTCGGTGCACCTCCTCGTCGTGGACGCCTACCATGCCGGAGCTCACCCGACGCCGGACTACTCGCACAGCATGGTGTTGCGGCTGTCCGAGCACCTCACTCCCGACGGCGAGATCTCTGAGGACGGGGCGCACGCGCTGGCCGGTTTCGTGACCGACTGCGTGGAAGTGGCCGAAGAACGTGGCGTCGGTGCATTGATGGGTTTCGCGACCAGCGCGATCCGGGACGCCAGCAACACCGAGGACGTCCTCCGGCGCGTTCGCGGGGCGAGCGGGGTCAGCCTCGAGGTGCTCTCCGGCGAGGACGAAGCCAGGGCGACCTTTCTGGCGGTGCGCCGTTGGTTCGGCTGGTCGGCGGGGCGGATCCTGTTGTTCGACATCGGCGGTGGTTCGCTGGAGCTGGCGGCCGGGGTGGACGAGCAGCCCGACGTGGCGTTCTCCCTGCCCTTGGGGGCCGGCCGGCTGACGCGGGAGCTCGACGGTGACCCCCCGAGCCGGGCGCAGCTCAAGGCGGTGCGCAAGCGGGTCCGGTCGGAGATCGCCGCCGTCAAGCCGGCGTTGTCCCGGGTCGGGGTGCCGCAGCTCGCGGTGGGCACGAGCAAGACCATCCGATCCCTAGCCCGGGCCATGGGGGCCGCTCCCCGCGGAGAGGGCCCCTACGTGGCGCGTAGCCTGACGTTGGAGGACGTCTCAGATCTCGTGTCCCGGTTGGCCATCATGCCCGCGGCAGCAAGGGCCTCGTTGCCTGGGGTGTCCGTGGCTCGTGCGCCTCAGCTCTTGGCCGGCGCGGTCGTCGCTGAGGCTGCGATGGAACTCCTTGGCGTCGACGCGCTGTCCGTGTGCCCCTGGGCGTTGCGCGAGGGCCTGATCCTGCGCTACCTCGACCGACTTACGGAAGGCCCGATCACATGACCGACGACCACATCCCGGTCCACCTGTCGACGTCCTCCGTCTACCCCGAGAACGCCGCCTATGCCTTTGACCTGGCGGGCCGCCTCGGTTATGACGGCGTGGAGATCATGGTGTGGACCGACCCCGTCACCCAGGAAGCCGGGGCGCTCAACGCGCTCGCTCGCCTGCACGGGCTGTCGATCGGCGCGATCCATGCGCCCACCCTGCTGCTTGCTCAGCGGCTGTGGGGCTGGGAGCCGTGGGGCAAGGTGGAGCGGGCGCTCGATCTGGCCGGCGAGGTCGGCGCCGACTGCGTGGTGGTCCACCCGCCGTTCCGCTGGCAGCGAGGCTATGCGGAGAATTTCGTCGAGGGAGTGGCGCAGCGGCAGGAGAAATGGGGCATCAAGATCGCGGTCGAGAACATGTTCCCGTGGCGCTCCGGAGTCAACTCGATGCAGGCCTACCTCCCCGGTCCGGACCCGCGCGACTTCCCCTATGGGGACGTCACCCTGGACATCTCGCACGCCGCCACTGCCGGGACCGACGCGCTCGAGC
Source organism: Ornithinimicrobium sp. (assembly GCF_030537745.1). Lineage (GTDB taxonomy): Bacteria > Actinomycetota > Actinomycetes > Actinomycetales > Dermatophilaceae > Ornithinicoccus. The sequence continues at coordinate 29,886 of NZ_JAUNVI010000009.1, forward strand.
TCGCGCGCGGCCTGGGCGAGCGGGTCAGCCACGTGCACCTGGGGGACTCCACGGGCTCGTTCAAGGATGAGCACCTCGTCCCGGGGCGCGGCACGCAGAAGTGCGCTGAGGTGCTCCGTCATCTGGTCGAAACGGACTTCGGGGGCATCGTCAGCCTCGAGGTCGGCACCCGCAAGATGCATCGGGCCAAGCGGGAACGGGCTCTGGCGGAGTCGCTGGCCTTTGCGCGCCAGCACCTGGGCCAGGCTGATCGCCCCGGCGCCGCCTTCCGTCCCGCTTCCTGAACCCGTCGTCGTTGGCCCCGTAGCGGTCCCGCTCACGCAGAAGTCGTAGCCTGTGCCCATGGATCTCGCCGACCTCAACCCGGCCGCAGCGATGCGTGCCACCCTGCTCGGGATGAGCCGTTCTGACCAGCTCCGGCAGGTCATCGAGCGCGCGCCGTTCACCCGCGACGTCGTCCGGCGCTTCGTCGGGGGGGTGAGCGTCGCGGACGCGGTGCAGGTCAGCACGGAGCTGGTCGACACCAGGCGTCAGGTCACCATCGACTATCTCGGCGAGGACACGGTCGACCCGGCGATGGCGGCCCAGACCAAGGAGGCGTATGTCGACCTGCTCGATGCGCTGAGCGAGGCGGGTTTGAGCCAAGGCGGGGGAGCGGAGGTGAGCCTCAAACTCTCTGCCCTAGGACAGGCCCTCGGTCGGGACGGCAACAAGATCGCGCTGGAGAACGCCCGGGTCATCTGTCAGGCCGCCGCCAACGCAGGCACCACGGTGACGCTCGACATGGAGGACCACACCACCACCGACCTCACGCTTTCGGTGCTGCGTGACCTGCGCCAGGACTGGCCGTGGGTCGGCGCAGTGGTGCAGAGCTACCTCTACCGCACCGAGCAGGACTGCCGCGACCTCGCCACGGAGGGCTCGCGAGTGCGACTGTGCAAGGGCACCTACAAGGAGCCGGAGACGGTCGCCTTCGCGGACAAGGCGGACGTAGACCGGTCCTATGTGCGCTGCCTGAAGATCCTCATGGAGGGTCAGGGCTACCCGATGGTCGCCACCCACGACCCCCGCCTGGTCGAGATCGCGACCGTGCTCGCCGACAAGGCCCAGCGCGGGACGGACTCCTTCGAGTATCAGATGCTGCTCGGCATCCGCCCGGAGGAGCAGTTGCGGCTCGCGGCCAGCGGTGCTGCGATGCGTGTCTACCTGCCCTTTGGCCAGGAGTGGTACGGCTACCTCATGCGTCGGATGGCTGAACGTCCCGCCAACCTGGGCTTCTTCCTGCGTGGCCTCGCCACGAGAGGCTGACGTGGGAGACGCCACGATCGCGCTCCTGGGTGCCGGGGTGATGGGCAGCACGCTGCTCGCGGCCCTAGTCCGGTCCGGCCATGACCCCGCCCATCTGCTGGTCAGCGACAAGTCCGCAGACCGGGCGAGGCAGGTCGCCGCGCCCTTCGGCGCGCGGGCCACCTCCGTCCACGAAGCAGTGGCTGTCGCCAACGTCGTGCTGCTGGCCGTCAAGCCTCAGGACATGGCGACGCTGATGGAGGAGATCCGCGAGGAGATCCAGCCCGGCACTTTGGTGATCTCGATCGCCGCTGGGATCAGCACCACCTTCCTCGAGCGCCGGCTGCCCGAGGGAACGGCTGTCGTCAGGGTGATGCCTAACACCGCAGCGTTGGTGGACCAAGGGATGTCGGCGATGAGCCCTGGCCGTGAGTGCACGCCTGCCCAGATCGAGCAGGCGCGGGTGCTGCTCAGCAACGTGGGGCGGGTGATCGTGATCGAAGAGTTGCACCAGGACGCCGTGACGGCGGTCAGCGGCAGCGGACCGGCCTACATCTTCTACGTCGTCGAGGCGATGATCGAGGCGGGCGTCCTCCTAGGGCTGCCGCGGGATACCTCCACGGAGTTGGTCGTGCAGACCCTCTACGGCGCAGCCACCATGATGCGCGAGACCGACCAGCACCCGACCGTGCTGCGCGAGCAGGTCTCCAGCCCGGGCGGGACGACCGTCGCTGCCCTCCGCGCGTTGGAGGACCACAAGGTCCGCGCTGCCTTTCTTACGGCCATCGAGGCCGCGGCTCGTCGCTCGCACGAGCTCTCCCCCCCGGCGTAGCAGTGTCTTCGGTCTGGCCTGCTCCCGGCCTTGACGGGCATCGTCGACGCGGTGGGAGGCACCTAGGCGTCAGCAGCCTCTTGTGGCCGTGTGAAAGAGTAGAGGCATGACTGACATTCGCGTGCGGGTCCTGAATGAGGACGAGTGGCCCAGTTATCGGGACGTCCGTCTGCGTGCCCTGCGCGAGTCGCCCGAGTTCTTCGTGGCTTCCGCTGAGGAGGAGGAGGCGTTCGATGACGCCGTGTGGCAGGAGCGCATGGTGCGGGCGCGTCGCATCCTGGCTGAAGATGGCGAAGCGGTGATCGGTGTCGTCAGTGTCGGCACCGGGCATCGCACCAAGATCCCCGGGGCGGGAGAGCTCTTCGCCCTCTGGGTAGAGGCGTCACGCAGAGGCACCGGCGTGGCCCGCAAGCTCATGGAGAAGGCAGCCGTCGTTGCCCGCGACGAAGGCCTGCGGCAACTGGTCTACTGGGTCGGCACCGACAATGGCCGCGCGGTCGCCTTCGCGTCCAGCTTCGGGTTCCGGCCCACCGATGAGCGGCGACCGATGCGGATCCATGGCGTGAGCGAAGAAGATGCAGACTCGGTCGAGCTGATGATGGTCTACCCACTCGGCAGCTACGGCGGCGTCCCGACCTCCCTCTGAGCATGCCTTCGTCAGGGCCCCTGCCTGCGGTCGTAGGTGTGGACTAGCGTGCACCCCATGAGTAGTTCCTGGGTGCTGTGGGACGAGCGCTACACGGCGTACGACTTTGGTGTGGGGCACCCGATGCACCCGAGTCGCCTGGACCTGACATATCGCCTCGCCCAGTCTCTTGGACTGTTGGACCACTCCGACGTCGAGGTCCGCACGGTCGTGGCAGCCACCGACGAACAGCTTCTCACCGTGCACACCCCGGAGCTGTTGGCGGCCGTCAAGGCCGCTTCAGCTGACCCGGGCAGCGCCACGGGACGGCACGGGGTGGGCACCGACGACACCCCCGCCTTTGCAGGCATGCACCAGGCCTCTGCGCTCGCGGTCGGTGGCACCGTCGCCGCCTGCGAGGCAGTCTGGGACGGCCAGACCCAGCGAGTCGTGAACATCGCCGGCGGCCTGCACCACGCCATGCCTGAGAGGGCCAGCGGATTCTGTGTCTACAACGACATCGCCGTCGGGATCCACCGGCTCCTGCAACTCGGCGCGAAGAAGGTCCTCTACCTTGACCTCGACGTCCATCACGGGGACGGTGTGGAGCGGTGCTTCTGGAACGACCCCCGGGTCATGACGGTGTCCATCCACGAGAGCGGTCGGGCGCTCTTTCCCGGCACCGGTTTTCCCGGGGACACCGGTGGACCGCAGGCTTTGGACACCGCAGTCAACATCGGGCTGCCACCGGGGACCGGGGACGAGGGGTGGCTGCGGGCCTACCAATCGGTGGTGCCGACGGTCGTCGGCGCGTTCGGACCGGACGTCATCGTCAGCCAGCACGGCTGCGACTGTCATTACGCCGACCCGCTAGCCCATCTCACCGTCTCGATGGATGCGCTCGCGGTGGCTTACCGCTGGGTCGAGGACCTTGTCAACACCACAGCAAACGGACGCTGGGTTGCGCTCGGTGGTGGAGGCTACGAACTGGTGGAGGTCGTGCCGCGAGCCTGGGCCCACCTCATCGGGGTAGTTACCGGTCGGCCTGTCGACCCGTCGACCCCCACCCCGCAAGAGTGGCGGGACCACGTCCAACAGGTGTACGGACGCGAGGCTCCGCAACTGATGGGCGACCGGGGTGGGCGCGAGATCCACTACGGTTCCTGGGAGGAGGGCTACCGGCTAGACGACCCTGTCGACTCGGCGATCATGGCGACGCGCAGGGCCGTTTTCCCAGGCTGGGGCCTCGATCCCTACTTCGACTGAGCGCTGCTCCGGATCATCTGTCACATCAGTTCCGTTCGTCACATCCAGCGTGTCACGCTAGACAAATCTGGTGAACGACTTTCGCAGTGACCACTTCTGCCCCTATGGTGGGCCCACGACAGGAACTGGAAGTGGTCCGGAGGGGAAGCCGAACCCGCATCCAGCCAACAAGAGAAGAGGATGCGTCAGATGGCAGAAGAGCGTCAGCTCGCCGGGATGACGTTCATGACCGTGGCCGAGGTGGCTGCGGTGATGCGCGTGTCAAAGATGACTGTGTACCGATTGGTGCACTCCGGCGAACTACCAGCGGTCCGCGTGGGCCGTTCCTTCCGGGTTCCGGAGAAGGCAGTGAACGACTACCTCGAGGATTCCTACCACGGCACCGCGTGAGCCACGCCGGCGTGTGCAGACCGCTCGTTTGGGAGCGTCGCGCCCGTGCGGTTATTGTTGGTGATCCGTCGTGCACGTGAGACGTGGCAGTTTTTGCCGCGCCCGGCCCGACATGCAGGCATGACCCCGACCGACGAGAAGAAGGACAGCCCATGGGCTCTGTGATCAAGAAGCGGCGCAAGCGGATGTCGAAGAAGAAGCACCGCAAGTTGCTGCGCAAGACCCGCCACCAGCGCCGCAACAAGAAGTAGTCGGCACTGCGACGGATGCAATCTGCAGGCCCGACAGATGGCGTCGCCCCGCATGGGGCGACGCCATCTGCCTACCTGGTCCGACTCCTCCGGCGACGTCGCCGGACGCGGGTTCGTCAGCTGGTCATCTGGTCGCGGGCCGGCTGTCATCTGTGCGACGAAATGCAGGAAGTGGTGGAGTCAGTCGCAGCGGAGCGCGCGATGCCCCGCGTCGAGTTGACCGTCCACGACCTCGATCTGGCCGGCAGCGAGGACCCCGAGTTGCTCGCCCGCTACACCTCCAAGGTGCCCGTCCTCGTGCTCGACGGGGTGGAGCTGGCGCACTTCTGGATGGAGCCTGCACAGTTGCGCGCCGCATTGCTGCGGCCGGTGGACGGCCCACCGTAGAGGTCAGCCATGGGCGCGTCCCGGGTCACCACCGCGTTTTGGTCCGGAGAGGTTTCCATGCCTAGAGTGAGGGGTCCGCGCCGACCGCGAGAGCGGGTCTGATATAGGGCCTCCCGTCGGTGCTGTCCGTCCCGTGAGAGGAGCCCGACATCGTGATGGCCGAGTCCGCCCGCCGTGGGGTGCCGGAGGCCACCGTCGGGCGACTTCCTGGCTATCTGCGGGTGCTGACTGAGGTGGACGAATGCGGACGCACCCTCATCTCCAGCGATGAGCTTGCCCAGCTCGCCGGCGTGCGTTCGGCTCAGGTGCGCAAGGACCTGTCCGCGCTGGGCTCCTACGGGGTCCGTGGGGTCGGCTACGACATCACCCGCCTCAGCGACCAGATCGCGGCGGAGCTGGGGCTGAGCAACGACCACCCGCTGGTCATCGTCGGGATGGGCAACCTCGGGCGGGCCCTTGCCTCCTACAGCGGCCTGGCGACTCGCGGGTTCAGGGTCGTTGCCCTCGTCGACAACGATCCCGCGGTCGTGGGGACCGACGTCCACGGCTTGACGGTCCGCTCCTTCGACACCTTCGACCCGCAGCGCACGCCCGTCGCGGTCGGCGTGATCGCAACCCCGCTGGCCGCCGCCCAGTCGGTCGCGGACAAGCTCGTCGAGCTGGGCGTGCACTCCATCCTCAACTTCGCCCCCGCCGTGCTCCGTGTCCCCGCCGGCGTGCACGTCCGGGCGGTCGACCTGGCCACCGAGCTCGCGATCCTGGCTTTCCACGCTCACCAGCAGCGCCTCGCGCAGGTCCGGGAGGACGTCGGATGAGCGTGCTGATCATGGGCGTGAGCCACCACACGGCTCCGATCGAGCTGCTCGAGCGAGCTGTGCTGCGGGCCGGTGACTCCCGGGAGCTGGCCCACCGGGTGCAGCGCTCCGGCCACATCCTCGAGTCCTTGGTGCTCTCGACCTGCAACCGGCTTGAGGTGATCGTCGAGGCCGAGACTTTCCACGGTGCCGTCATCGAGATCGCCGAGGCCCTGGGCGAGGCCACCGGACTGAGCCAGGACGAGCTCATGCCGCACCTCTACGTCCACTACGACGAGCGGGCGGTGGCACACCTCTTCTCCCTCGCCTGCGGACTCGACTCGATGGCGGTCGGCGAGTCTCAGATCCTGGGGCAGCTGCGGGACGCGCTGGTCACCGGCCAACGGGACGGCCGGCTGGGTGGCTCACTCAACCCCCTGGTGCAGCAGGCTTTGCGGGTCGGCAAGCGCGCGCACGCCGAGACGACCATCGACCAGGTTTCCCGTTCGTTGGTCACGCAGGGTCTGGAGCGCGCGCACACCGTGCTCCATGGCCGTGGCCATGACCTTGGCCAAGCACGCGTCGTGGTCGTGGGCGCAGGCGCGATGTCGGGTCTGGTCTTGACAACCCTGGAGCGAGCAGGTGCGAAGGACGTCACCGTCGTCAACCGCACCCGTGCACGGGCCGAGCGCCTCGCCGCGGGCAACGGCGCGCGTGCCGCCGACTGGGCCGAACTCGATCCTCTCGTGGGGCGCGCGGACCTGGTCATCGCCTGCACCGGAGCGCTTGGCTATGTGATCGAGCCTGAGGCGCTGGCGCTGGCGCGGGCGCAGCAGGGCCACACGGAGGCACCCTTGGTCGTCCTCGACCTGGCGCTGCCGCGCGACATCCACCCCGATGTGACCCGCCTCGCCGGGGTCCACCTCTGGGGGTTGGTAGAGCTGAGCGCGGAGCAGCGCGCCCATCAGGTCGAGCCAGAGCGCTCGCCCGGTGCAGGAGCCGGCACGGCGCAGACAGCTGTCTGCGCCGTGCGAGACCTGGTGACCGCAGAGGTCGCTGGCTACCTCACCGAGCGTCGGGCTGCTCGACTGGGACCGACGCTGGCAGCCCTGCGAGCACGAGCCTCGCAGGTCGTGGAGGCCGAGATGCGTAGGCTTGACCAGCGGATTCCGCAGCTGCCGGAGCACGACCGGGCCGAGGTGCGCAGGGCCGTGGAGCGGGTCGTCGACAAGTTGCTCCATACGCCGACGGTGCGCGCCAAGCAGTTGCAGTCCGGCGACTACAGTCAGGTGCTGCGTGAGCTCTTCGACCTCGACCCTCGCGATGTGGCGGTGGTCGCCGCACCACCGCCGACCGGCCCTGCCGCTCGCTCCACGTCGCAGGAGGCCCGCCGATGACTGCGCCTCCCGCCCTGCGCCTGGGCACCCGCGCCAGCGCACTGGCGACCAGCCAGTCCGAGTGGGTCGCCGACCGTCTCCGCGCGACCGGCATCGAGGTGGACCTCGTCCACGTCCACACCGAGGGCGACACCAACCGCGCCAGCCTCAGTGAGATCGGTGGCACCGGTGTCTTTGCCTCGGCGCTGCGCGTGGCGCTGCGCGCCGGTGACATCGATCTGGCGGTGCACTCCCTCAAGGACCTGCCCACCGCTCCCGAGCACGGACTCTTGATCGCTGCCGTCCCCCAGCGCGAGGACCCTCACGATGCCCTGGTCGCGCGCGACGGTCTGCGCCTGCATGCCCTTCCCGGCGGCGCCCGCGTCGGCACCGGCTCGGCCCGACGCGCCGCCCAGCTGCGGCAACTTCGCCCCGACCTGACGATTCAGGACATCCGTGGCAACGTCGGCACCCGCATCGGCTATGTCCGGGACGGTGACCTTGACGCCGTCGTGCTCGCCTGCGCCGGCCTGTCCCGGTTGGGCCGTCTCGACGAGGTCGCGGAGCGACTGCCGATCGAGGGGATGCTTCCCGCTCCCGGTCAGGGGGCTCTTGCCGTCGAGTGCCGGGAAGAGGACGCCGACCTCCGGCAGGTCCTCGCCAGCGTGCTCGAGCACGAACCCACCCGGCGTGCAGTCGACGCCGAACGCGCGGTGCTGCGGCGCCTCGGCGCGGGGTGCACCGCGCCAGTGGCCGCTTGGGCCCGGCTCATCGAGGGCAGCGATGCCCTCACCCTCTCAGTCTTCGTGATGCTGCAGGACCAGCCGCAGCGACACGTCGCGACCGGGTTCGACCCGGCCGCGCTCGGCCATGACGTGGCCGAGCACCTGCTGTCCCGTCTCGATCCCGTCCAGCACTCCGGCACCGGTCCCGCCGCAGCGTTCACTACGAGATCACACACCACCGGAGCGTGAACCATGAGCACTGAAGCCGCATCGCTCACCCCCATCCCTTCGCCCGAGGGCGCCCGCGCCGCACGGGTCGCGTTCGTCGGCGCTGGCCCCGGAGACCCCGGGTTGCTGACCGTCCGGGCCCGCGACTATCTCGCGGCCGCAGACGTGATCCTGCTCGACACCCTGCACCGCGCCGAGCAACTGGCCCCCTGGGCCCGCGACGACGTGGAGTTCGTCCTCGCGGCCTCGCAGGCCCAGGGCGGCAAGCCGCTCACCGAGAAGGCGCGCGCCCGGTTGCTGATCAAGACCGCCAAGCGATTCGCGACACCTGACCACCTGGTCGTCCGCCTGATGGACGGGGATCCGAGCGTGTTCAGCGGCCTGGCGGCCGAGGCGCTCGCGTGCCGTCACGAAGGTGTCGGCTTTGAGATCGTGCCCGGCGTCAGCACGGCGTGGTCAGTGCCCGCCTATGCCGGGGTCCCGCTCTCCGCGCACGACCGCAGCGGCGCGGTCCACATGATCACCGCTGGCGATCCACACATCGACTGGTCTCTCTCGACCGGCGGCGACGTCACCGTGGTCGTCCTGGGCAGCGGCAAGGCCCTGTTGACTGCGCTGCGCGCACTGGTGGGGGCCGGACGGGACGCCACGAGCCCGGTCGCGCTCACCGAGCACGGCACGACGGTGACGCAGCACACCACGGTCCTTTCCCTCCACGACGCCATCGCCGGTATGGAGAACGGCAGCGCTTGCTGCCCGGAGGCTTCCGTCGCGGTGGTCGGCCCGCCGGGCGAACTGCGTGCCGAGCTGAGCTGGTATGAGACCAAGCCCCTCTTCGGCTGGTCCATCCTGGTGCCACGCACCAAGGACCAGGCCGGGCCGATGACCGATCGGATCGCGGCCTATGGAGCCACCTCCTCGGTCGTCCCCACGATCAGCGTCGAGCCGCCCCGCACGCCGCAGCAGATGGACCGCGCCGTTCGCGGCCTGGTCACTGGACGCTACGAGTGGATCGGGTTCACCTCTGTCAACGCCGTCAAGGCGGTGCGGGAGAAGTTCGAGGCGGTCGGCCTGGATGCCCGTGCCTTCTCCGGGCTCAAGCTCGCCGCCGTCGGTGGAGCCACCGCCCAGGCGCTACGCGACTGGGGACTGGAGCCCGACCTGCTGCCCGAGGGTGAGCAGTCGGCCAGGGGCTTGCTCGAGGTCTGGCCTCCCTACGACGACGTGCTCGACCCGATCGACCGCGTCTTCCTGCCCCGCGCCGACATCGCGACCGACACCCTCGTGGCCGGTCTGCGGGAGATCGGCTGGGAGGTCGACGACGTCACCGCCTACCGCACCGTCCGAGCGGCCCCGCCCGCCGCCGCAGTGCGTGAGGCGATCAAGGGCGGATCCTTCGATGCGGTCTGCTTCACCTCCTCCTCCACGGTCCGCAACCTGGTCGGCATCGCGGGCAAGCCGCACCCGACCACCATCGTGGCCTGCATCGGTCCGGCTACGGCCAAGACGGCGGAGGAGCACGGGCTGACGGTCGACGTGATCGCTCCCGAGCCGTCGGGGGTCGCCTTGGTCGACGCGCTCGCACACCACGGTCGGCTGCTCGTCAGCCAGGCGCAGACGGCCGGAGAGCCGGTCCTGCGGCCCAGCCAGAAGCGCGCCACCACCCGCCGCGCCCGCGTCCGGCGGTGAACGGACGGGCGAGGTCGGTGCCAGTGCCAGGTGGGACTCGCACTGGCACCGACAGCTACCAGGCCACTGACGTGGCCTACCCGGGGCCGGTCGACCGCCCCCGGCGCCTGCGCACCACTCCCGCGATGCGCAGGCTGGTCGCACAGACGCGGCTGCACCCTGCCGACCTGGTCCTGCCGGTCTTCGTCCGCGACGGCATCAGCGAGCCAGCGCCGATCTCCTCGATGCCCGGCGTGCTCCAGCACACTCCTGACAGCCTGGTCGAGGCTGCGCGTGAGGCGATCGACCTCGGGGTCGGCGGGATCATGGTCTTTGGCGTCCCACGCGACGTGGACAAGGACGCCGTCGGCAGCGCCGGGCTGGCGCCATACGGCGTCCTCAACGCGGCGCTGCGCCGTCTGCGGGACGAGCTCGGGGACGAGACCGTCCTGATGAGCGACCTCTGCCTGGACGAGTTCACCGACCACGGCCACTGCGGTGTTCTTGACGACGCCGGCCGGGTCGACAACGACGCGACGCTCCAGGTGTATGCGCAGATGGCCGTCGCGCAGGCCCGCGCCGGCGCGCACGTGGTGGGGCCGAGCGGGATGATGGACGGACAGGTCGCGGTGGTGCGTGCCGCCCTCGACGCTGCCGGGCACCAGGACGTTGCCGTGCTGGCCTACACCGCCAAGTACGCCTCGGCCGCCTACGGGCCGTTCCGTGAGGCGGTCGCCTCCACCCTGAAGGGGGACAGGAGCACCTACCAGCAGGACCCTGCCAACCGGACCGAGAGCCTGCGGGAGCTGCGTCTGGATCTGGCGCAGGGCGCCGATCTGGTGATGGTCAAGCCCGCGCTGCCCTACCTCGACGTGCTGGCTGACGTCGCGGCCGTCGCCGACGTCCCCGTCGCCGCCTACCAGGTCAGCGGTGAATACTTGATGATCGAGGCGGCGGCTGCCAACGGTTGGCTGGACCGGGATCGCATGGTCCTGGAGACGCTGACCTCCATCCGACGGGCCGGCGCCCAGCTGATCCTGACCTACTACGCCGTGCACGCCGCGCGGTTGCTCGGTGGCAGGGTAGGGGCATGATGTCGGCCCATCCCGTTGACCACGCCGGGACTCCCGCTGTCCACTCCAACGCTTCGGAGGCACTGCTCGCGAGGGCGCGGGCAGTGATCCCCGGCGGCGTCAACTCACCGGTGCGCGCGTTCGGTTCGGTCGGAGGGACGCCACGGTTCATGGTGCGCGGGACGGGTCCGTGGATCTGGGACGCTGATGGCGAGCGCTATGTCGATCTGGTCTGCTCCTGGGGGCCGATGATCCTGGGGCACGGACACCCCGATGTCCTTGGCGCGGTGACCGCCGCGGCGGCGGCCGGCTTCTCCTTCGGAATGCCGACCGAGCGTGAGGTGCTGCTCGCCGAGGAGATCGTGGGCCGGGTCGGACCGGTCCAACAGGTGCGCCTGGTCAACTCCGGCACCGAGGCCACGATGAGTGCGATCCGACTGGCACGGGGGTTCACCGGCCGCTCGCTCATCGTCAAGTTTGCCGGGTGCTATCACGGGCACGTCGATGCACTCCTGGCCGCTGCTGGCTCCGGTGTCGCGACGTTCGGGCTTCCGGACAGCCCCGGGGTGCCACCGAGCGCAGCCGGCGAGACGATCGTGCTGCCCTACAACGACCTCGCCGCGGTCGAAGCGGTTTTCGCCGAGCGCGGCGACCAGATCGCGGCGCTCATCACCGAGGCTTCCCCCGGCAACATGGGCGTTGTGCCGCCTGCGCCGGGCTTCACGCAGGGCCTGCGGCAGATTACCCAGGCCCACGGCGCGCTGCTGATCAGCGACGAAGTGATGACCGGCTTCCGCTGCTCGCCATCCGGATGGCTCGGGCTCGAGGGAGTCCCGGCCAGCGGGGCGCCAGACCTGTTCACCTTCGGCAAAGTCATGGGAGGTGGCTTCCCGGCCGCCGCCTTCGGCGGCCGCGCCGACGTGATGGCGATGCTGGCCCCGGAAGGGCCGGTCTACCAGGCGGGCACCCTGTCGGGAAACCCGGTCGCGGCAGCGGCCGGACTCGCCACCCTGCGCGCCTGCACCGACGAGGTCTACCAACGGCTGGACGAGGTGTCCGGCACCCTCGCGGGCGTCGTCACCGAATCGTTCACCCGCCACGGCATACCCCACCGGATCCAGTGGGCGGGGTCGATGTTCAGCGTCTTCTTTCGCGAGGGCGAGGTCACCGACTACGCCACCGCCCGTGACCAGGATGCCGAGCGGTTCGGCCGCTTCTTCCACGCGATGCTGCGCCGCGGCGTGCACCTGCCGCCGAGCTGCTTCGAGACGTGGTTCGTCTCCGCCGCGCACGATGACGAGGCAGTCGAGCACACTGCCCGGGCGATCGAGCAGGCCGCCGCGCAGATCGCCTGACCCAGCGTCCCGCCCACAGGAGGGTTTGTCTCGATGCCACGCACCCCGGTCGTGCTGCTGGCGCACGTCCCCCACCGGTCCGCGGCCGCGGCGTTCGAGGCTGCGGTCCGTCAGGCCGCTTTCCGCAGAGCCCGGCTGGTCATCATCAACGCCACCAAGGGGGAGTCGCTCGATGACCCTCAGTTCGCGCCCTACGACCAGTTGAGAGACCTCGTGGAGAGGGCCAGGGAGGCCGGCGTCGCCGCTGAGGCCGAGCAGCCCGTCGGGCCGGAGATCGAGACGATGATCCTCAACCGTGCCCGCACGTTGCCGGTCGAGATCATCGTGCTGGGCACCAGGCGCCGCTCCACCGTGGGCAAGCTCTTCCTGGGCAGCACCGCGCAGCGGGTGCTGATGGAGGCAGAGTGCGAGGTGCTGTTGGTCAAGGGCAGGAGCAAGGGCAAGAGCAGCCGTCCGACCTCGTCGATCAGGGCAGGCACAGCCTCCCGTGGGACACTCTGAGCCATGCCCGACGTCCATCGCAAGGAGCCTCGTCTGTTGCACGACGGCACACCGGTCACGGTCGTGCACGTGGTGCGCCACGGCGAGGTCGCCAACCCCCAGGGAGTCCTCTACGGGCGGCTGCCCGGCTACCACCTCTCCCCTCGTGGGGAGGAGATGGCGCAGGCCACGGCCGACTTCCTGGCAGCGCGGGACGTCAGTTATGTCGTCGCGTCGCCCCTGGAGCGCGCGCAGGAGACCGCTGCGCCGATCGCGGTCGCGCATCCAGCTCGAGATGCAGATGGTGAATCGCGAGCGGGCAAGCTGGTGGTGCAGCTCGACCCGCGACTGACCGAGTCGGCGAACCATTTCGAAGGTCTGACGGTTGGGCGAGGGGAGGGCGCGCTCTGGCGCCCGAAGCACCTACGTGCCTACGTCAATCCGTTCGCGCCGTCGTGGGGCGAGCCCTACACAGAGATCGCCGCCCGCATGCGCAACGCGCTCGAGTCCGCGCGACAGTGTGGCGTGGGTCATGAGGCGGTCATGGTCAGCCACCAGCTCCCGATCTGGATGCTGCGCCGGTCGCTGGAGGGCAGACACCTGTGGCACCACCCGCGCAAGCGTGAGTGCAGCCTCGCCTCTGTCACCAGCATCCTCTTTCACGGAAAGTTTCCCGTGCGGATCACCTACTCCGAGCCCGCAGGGCACCTGCTCAGCGGAGCACTGGATGTCACGGGGACGAGCAGCGCGGTGATGGGGTGATGATGCGGCGACCTTCGGTGCTGGCGCTCATGGCTGCAGCAGGCATCATCGCGCTCACCGGCTGCAGCGATGATGGCACCAGCATCAACGCGCAGATGCGCCAGGGCGACCAGAAGGGCTATGTCGCCGGCACCGGGCTGGTCGAGCAGTTGCCGCCGCAGGAACGGACGACGACGATCGACCTGGACGGCACGACACTCGATGGTCAGAGCTGGTCGACGTCCGAGCACCGCGGCGAGGTGCTGGTCATCAATGTGTGGGGCTCGTGGTGCGGCCCGTGCGTGGCCGAAGTGCCCGACCTGGAGCAGGTGGCCACCGAGAAGGAGGATGCGGGGCAACCGGTCCAGTTCATCGGGGTCAACGTGCGCGACACCGTGCCCAACGCCACAGCGTTCCAGAAGGTCCACGGGGTGAGCTACCCCTCGCTCGTCGATGACGGTGGCCGCACCTTGGCCCAGCTGAAGGGCCTGGCCGTCGCCCGACCCACCACGATGATCCTTGACGGTCAGGGCCGCCTCGCGGCCCGGGTCAACGGACAGGTCAACGCCAGCACGCTGCGGGGTCTGGTCGACGACGTCCTTGCCGACGAGCCCGGCGCCGACCCGGCCGGAGCCACCGGATGAACGACCTCGTCCTGACCGGTCCGCTCCTGCTCGCCATCGGGGTTGCCGCGCTCGCGGGGCTGGTGAGCTTCGCCAGCCCGTGCGTGCTTCCGCTCGTGCCGGGCTACCTGGGCTACCTCGGAGGTATGTCGTCCGCCGGGTCGGCCTCGCGCGGTCGCCTGGCCGTGGGGTCGGTGCTCTTCGTGCTCGGCTTCACCGCGGTCTTCCTCGCGATGAGCGTCGTCATCTCCGGCCTCGGGCTGGCCCTGACCGAGCACCAGGGCTTGCTGCTGCGGGTCGCCGGCCTCGTGGTGACCGCGCTGGGACTGGTCATGATGCTGCAGCCGAGCCTGTCGTGGCAGGTGAAGTGGCGGCCGGCCGCCGGCCTGGCGGGAGCGCCCCTGCTGGGCATCGCCTTCGGGCTTGGGTTTACCGCGTGCACAGGTCCTGCGCTCGTCGCCATCCAGACCTTGGGCACCTCGATCCTGCCCGGGGAGGCGCAGGTCGCTCGGGCGCTGGTGCTGGGGGCCGCCTACAGCCTGGGTCTCGGGGTGCCGTTCTTGCTGGTCGCCGCCGGGCTGGGCGCGGTCACGCGAGCCTCCCGGTGGATGCGCCAGCACTACCTGCTCATCCAGCGCATCGGTGGCGGGCTCCTCGTCGCCGTCGGGTTGCTCATGGTCAGCGGTGTGTGGGCCGGGCTGACCGCCTGGGTCCAGGCCGCGCTGGTCAGCAACTTCGAGACGGTGCTGTAGATGCACACGACCGAGCAGACCCCCTCGGGGCAGGCAGCGACAGACCCGCCACCGCAGCCGGGCGAGAACACAGTGCCCGCCGAGGACCAGCAGCAGATCGAGCCCAGCTATCCCAAGAACCGCGCCACGCTCGGCGGTCCACGCCTAGGCCCGGTCGGCTGGGCCCGGTGGGTCTGGCGCCAGCTAACCAGCATGCGCACCGCGCTCTTCCTGCTGCTGCTGCTCGCGGTCGCCGCGATCCCCGGCTCGATCTTCCCGCAACGTGGCGTCGATGCGGCCCGGGTGCTGTCCTACCTGCGCGAGAACCCCCGGTCCGGGCCGTGGCTGGACCGGATCGGCATGTTCGACGTCTACGCCTCACCGTGGTTCGCCTCGATTTACCTGCTGCTGACCATCAGTCTCATCGGCTGCATCCTCCCGCGCTTCCGCCAGCACCTGACCTCCCTGCGGGCCCAACCGCCCCGCGTCCCGCGGCGACTGACCCATCTGCCCGTGCATCGCCATACCGTCCTGGACGCCACCCCGGCCGAGGTGTTCGCCGCCGCACGGATGGCGCTGAAGGAGAAGCACTTCCGGCTGCGTGCGCAGGACCAGGATCAGCTCGTCGTGTCGGCCGAGAAGGGCTACCTGAAGGAGACCGGCAACCTGCTCTTCCACAGCGCTGTGCTCGGGGTGATCATCTCCGTCGCGGTCGGCCACCTCTTCGGCTGGCGTGGGGAGATCATCGTCAAGGAGGGCGAGACCGTCACGACCGGGGCGGGGAGCTTCGACACCCTCCAGCTCGGACCGCTCGTCGACGCCGGCGACATCCCGGTCTTCTCGCTGCGCCTGGACGACCTGGACGTGCAGTTCGAGAGCGAGGCGAGCGGGGCACAGTTCGGCCAGCCGCGTCTCTTCCAGGGGAAGGCGACGCTTCAGGTCGGCGACCAGCCAGCGACGGGCGAGGAGTTTGCGGTTAACCATCCGTTGCAGGTCGGGGGCACGTCGATCTTCCTGCTCGGCAACGGCTACGCCCCGGTCGTGACGGTCACCGACAAGGCCGGCGACATCGTCTTCCAGGATGCCGTCACCTTCCTCCCGGAGGACAACAATTATTCTTCCAGCGGGGCGATCAAGGTCACCGGCACCGAGCCCAACCTCGGCTTCGTCGGCGGCTTCTTCCCAACTTTCTCCGCTGACCCCGAGCTTGGCATGACCTCGACTTTCCCGGGATTGGCGGACCCCGCGCTGGTCGTGACGGCTTATGAGGGCGACCTCTTCCCCGAGGGGCGCCCGCAGTCCGTCTTCGCTATCGACGTCGACGGTATGCAGCAGCTGATCCGGGACGACGGTGACGCGGGCCTGCTCATCCGGCCGGGGATGACGGTCGACCTGCCCGGAGACCGTGGCACGATCGGCGTGGAGAGCGTGATCCGCTGGGGTGGGCTGCTCATGCGGCACGACCCTGGACGAGTGCCTGCCCTCCTCTTCGCGGGGCTGGCGTTGCTCGGGCTGGTGCTCATGCTCGGCGTCAAGCGCCGGCGGGTGTTCGTGCGGGTCGAGGCGCTGCCGGGACCCGGCGGCGAGTCCGGTGGCTCCGAGGACCACCGGAGCCAGCGTGCGTTGCATACTGGAGTGACCGTCGCCGGTCTGCCTAAGGGCACCGACCCCGGTCTGGAGGACATGGTCGATCGGATGCTGCAGCGGATCGTGGTCGCCTCCGGAGCTAGCGAGATCGTGGACCATGGCGCACGCATGAGCGGCCCGGCAGCGGGATCGACCGAAGTGAGACTCGAGTTGACAGACAAGGACTACAGATGACCAACCAGACCCTGGCGGTCGCTTCGGACTACGCCATCTGGGGCTCGATGATCGCCCTCGCCGTGGCGCTGGTGGCGTTCTCGGTGCACCTGGCGGTGACCGGCGCGTCCAAGGAGCGCTCCGAGCGCGTCGACGCCGAGCGCCGTGAGCTGGTCACCGTCGGTGCCTCGTCGGACCGGTCGGTCGCCGGTGCCACGGCGACGTCGGCCGCCGGCGACGCGTCGTCGCCCACCGCCGCGGCATCCCGCCGCTGGGGCGTCATCGGCCTGCAGCTGACCTGGCTGGCGACGCTCGGCGTCGTGTCCGGCACGGTCCTGCGCGGGTTGTCGGTGTCCCGGCCCCCGCTGGGCAACATGTATGAGTTCGCGCTGATGGCGTCCTCGTTCGCGCTCGTGATCTTCTCCGTCTGGAGCCTGCGCCGGTCCCGGCTCTGGCTCGGCGCCTTCATCGTCCTGCCCGTCCTGGTCATCCTCGGCACGGCCAAGCTGGGGTGGTACACCGAGGCCTCCCAGCTGATGCCGGCGCTCAAGAACGTCTGGCTGGTCATCCACGTGACGATCGCCACCTTGTCCGTGGGCCTGTTCACGATCGGGTTCTCCCTGGCCACGGCCTACCTGCTCAAGGACCGCAGCGAGAAGAGGGGTGCGGTCAAGGGATGGCTGGCGGCGCTGCCGGCGGCCACGACGCTGGAGCGGCTGACCTACAGCGTCCACATCTTCGCCTTCCCGTTGTGGACCTTCGCGGTCATCTCCGGCTCCATCTGGGCCGAGCAGGCGTGGGGACGCTACTGGGGCTGGGACCCCAAGGAGACCTGGACGTTCGTGATCTGGGTGGTCTACGCCGCCTACCTGCACGCGCGTGCGACGACCGGGTGGACCACGCGGAAGGCCACGTGGGTGGCGATCGCCGGCTTTGTCTGCGTCATCCTGAACTTCACAGCCGTCAACCTGCTGATGACTGGCCTCCACAGCTACTCGGGGGTGGCCACGTGATCGCCGTCCGCTACACCATGATGCGGCTGCTCGTCTTCTTCGGCTTCTTCGCGGTGCTGCTGCTCGTGAAGATCCCGTGGATCTATGCCGCCCTCGGTGCGGCGCTCCTGTCGATGGCTGCGTCCTTCTTCCTGCTCGCCCGTGATCGCGAGGCGATCGCGGCGGGACTCGAGCGTCGCGTCGAGGGGCGCGTGGCCCGTCGCAACGAGCGGGCGGACTCCGAGCGCACCCTGGAGGAAGAGGAGGACCTCGAGATAGACGGGGCCGAAGCGCCGGGTGGTCCCGACCGGCCGTGAGGCCTAGGCCAGCGCCAGACCCAGGCTGAGAGCAACGGCATACCCGAGCTGAAGCACCCCGGTCTGGGCCAAGGCGGGGAGCAGGTCGGCGCCGAACTTCTCACTGCGCACCAGCTGGACCGGCTTGATCGCCAACGGCGCCGCGAGCAGACCGATGAGCGCGCTCGGGTGCGCGATGGCCGCGATCAGCACCATCACGAAGGCGCCCCCGACGAGGATCGTGTAGAGCCGGCGGGTCCTGGCGAAGCCGAGGCGCACCGCGACGGTGCGTTTGTCGACGGCACGGTCGCCTTCGAGGTCGCGCAGGTTGTTGGTGACCAAGATCGCGCAGGCCAGGAGCCCGCAGCCGACGGCGCCACCGAGCGTCGCGAGGTCGAGGCGGTGCACCTGGGTCCAGGTGGTGCCCAGCACCGCGAAGAGGCCGAAGAAGATGAAGACCATGACCTCGCCGAGGCCGCGGTAACCATAGGGGCGCTTGCCGCCGGTGTAGTTCCAGGCCGCCCAGACGGCGGCGATGCCGACCAACAGCAACCACCAAGAGGCGGACAGCGCGACCAGCGCCAGGCCGACGACGGAGGCGCCGAAGAAGCAGGCGAAGGCCGCCGTCTTGACGTTGGCCGGGTCGGCAAGACGTTGTCCGACGAGCCGCAACGGCCCCACCCGGTCGTCGTCGCTGCCGCGGATGCCATCGGAGTAGTCGTTGGCGTAGTTGACGCCGACCTGGAAGCCGAGCGCCACTACGAGCGCGAGGAGGGCGAGCCCGAGATCGGCATCACCGATCGCGTGGGCGCAGGCAGTGCCGACCAGGACAGGTGCGACGGCGGCTGGGAGCGTGCGGGGGCGCGCTCCCTCGATCCATTGGGCGAGGGTTGCCAACTGCGTGTTCCTTTACAGGTCCCGGAGGAAGTCAGGATCGTCGTCTGGTCCGACCGGACCGCGGGGTGGTCCTAGCTTCTGACGTGGCCCCAGGATGGTCTCCAGGATGCTGGTCGGCCGTCCGGCGATCAGCCACGCGCCGCCTCCCACGAGGGGAAACAGCAGGATCATCACCAGCCAGAGTGCCTTCGGCAGGCCCCGGACCCGGTCGTCGTCGGTCTGGACCGCGTCGACGACGCAGTAGATCGTGAAGGCGAGCAGCGCGACGGGGATGAGGACGCGTAGCACGTGGTCTCTCCTCCTTCTGCTCAGTGACCGGAAGTTCCATTCTGCCATTCATTTCCGTCGGTCCCGACGAGGGCGCCCTGGTCGGCGAGAGCGGCGAGGGCGGAGCTGCGGTCGGGCTTGCCGGACGGCAGCAAAGGTATGGCGTCGCGCCACAGGATCCGTCGTGGCAACGCGTGCGGGGGAAGGGCATTCGCGAGCGCGTCGCAGAGCGTGGCGAGAGAGGGGGCCGGGACGCGCCCGTGCTCGGAGCGACCTGCCGCCGAGTCCCCTGCTGCAGCTGAGGTGGTGAGAATCGCCGCGACGACCTGGCCCCACTCCCGGTCCGGGACACCGACGACCAGAGCCTGACCGACGCCTGGCAAGGCGCGCAGGGCCGCCTCGACATCGCGCGGCTCGACCTTGTGACCGCCTGTCACGATGAGGTCGTCGACGCGACCGAGCGTCTCGAGGTGACCCTCTCGCCATACCCCCCGGTCGTCGGTGACGAACCAGCGACCACCGACATCGGTGATGAAGCGTGCAGCGGTCAACTCCGGCTGATCGACATAGCCGTCGGCCAGGACAGCACCGCCGAGGTGGATCCGGCCGTCTCTGGGGTCGATGCGCACGGCGACCCCAGGCAGTGGTGCGCCGTCGTAGACGCAGCCGCCGCAGGTCTCGCTCATGCCATAGGTCGTCACGACCCGCGTCACCTCCCGGGCCTGGTGCAGGAGCGCCGGGTCGACGGCCGCGCCCCCGAGCAGGACCGCGTCGACCGCGGCCAGGGCCGCCCGTCCCTCGTGGGAACCCTCACGCAGCAGCCGGTGCAGCTGGGTGGGGACCAAGGAGACGTAGACGGGGTGCTGGCCGCGAGACGCCTCCTCGACGGCGGGAGCGAACGATGCGGCGCCAAAGGGTCTGTCGAAGTCGACGGCGACGGGGGAGGTGCCCGCCAGGACCGACCGCGCGAGGACCTGCAGTCCCGCGACGTGGTGGGTGGGCAGCGCCAGCACCCACCGACCGGCGGCGCCGAGGACAGTCCCGGTCCCGATGCCGGACGCGCGCAGGGCCGAGCCAGAGAGCCGGACACGTTTGGGGGTGCCCGACGAGCCGGAGGTCGCCACCAGGACGCGGTCGGCGTGGCCTTCCTCGAGCACCTCGTGGAGCAGTGGGGCCAGGTCGTCCCAGGTAGCGCCCGCGGGGACCGGCCGGTCGCTCACCGCCCGGAAGCCGGCGTGAAGGAGTTGTCCAGGTCGATGTACCAGGTGTCCCCGAGCTTTTTCAGCGTGATGACCTCGGTGCCCATCGACTCCGCAAACAGTGGGCTGAAGTTGTCTTTGTCGACCACGGCTGTCCGGCCGTCGCTCTGGACGTCCGCCCCCCTGATCTGCATCGCTTCCAGGATCGCGGCACCCTCCGCGTCCAGGCCTTGAGCCTTGACCTCCTCCTCCAGGATCGGCGGGAGCAGGGTCTGGCAGGTCTTGTAGTCCGACGCGATCTCGGTCATCGGGATCTCGACGTCGGTGAAGGACAAGAGGTAGTCGCAGGCCACCGGGTCGGCGGTGACCATCGCCGAGAAGAACTTCTTGGCGATGTCGGCGGCGGCTTGGCCCTCCGCGCCGCCCTGGGCCTCCCCGCCTGGGGACGCGGTGGTGTCGGCGACATCAGTGGTGTCCGGCGCTCCTGTGCTGGCGACCTCATCGACGGGCGAGGAGGTCGCTGCGGAGTCCTCGCCGGGCTCGCTCGACGCGGCG